>DAOUCO010000082.1:0-34324 GCA_034432135.1 Dehalococcoidales bacterium
TAAAGATGCCGCTGATGAATATCACCGGAAACCTCACCGCGGCGGCAATCATGTTCACCGTGGCCGGTATGTTAGTAGGCGGAATCGAGAAGACATTACCGAGCGAGGCAAAACACAGCGCAGCCAGGATAACCGCCAGGGCAAAGAGCACCGGGCTGGATACTGTTATCCCCAGGGCGACGCCAATAATGATAGGCACCAGAGAAATCACTGTGCCAAAGGCAAGTGAAGCCAGCACATCGCCCATAATGATGGTCTCAAGCTTTACCGGGCAGGACATCAGCCGCTCCAGCGTTCTGGCCTGCGCCTCCCACGGCACCACCACCGGCGAAATCGAGGTAGCGGTGAAGAAGAGAATCATCCCCAAAAATCCCGGCAACATGAAGTCAAGGGTCATGTTCCGGCCAATGGTGAAGGAAAGGAACAGAAAGATGGGGAAAAGCAGACCGAAGATTATCACCGGACCTTTGGCATAGAAAATCCTGATACTTTTCCTAGCAATGGTGAGAGCCCGTATAGCCTGGTCAATAATGCCAAAGTCACTTCTCACGGCTCTTCTCCTCGGTCAACCTCACAAAGGCATCCTCCAGTGAAGGCGGGCGGACGTTAAGGATGTCCATGATAAGCGAGCTGGCCCGGCTGAAGTCAATCAGCGCGTTGACGAGCTGGGGGGTATTTTCGGTATAGAGGCGGAAACGGCTACCTCCATGTTTTGCACCTTCATTAACCTCCGCAGGAATCTGTCCGCTTGATGGTGCGGGCATTAGTCCCCTTCCTCCACCCATACCACTCGGCCTGCCGGTACCTGTCATCGCCATCTGCGCCCGTAGCTTTTCCGCCGCCTCTATCGCCTGGGCCGTCTCCAGTCGGCTCACCCCGGGCAACTTAGCCAGTATTTTCTCATCAACGGGTTGGTCAAAGCTCACGTCTATCAGGCTGACCCGGCCGGCGCTGATGCTGAGTCCGTCCGGGGTATCCACGGCTACCAGCCTGCCGCGGTTGATAATTGCCACCCTGTCAGCAAGCTCGGCAGCTTCGTCCATGTTATGAGTCGTCAGCATGATAGTCTTGCCCTCTTTTCTGAGGTTACGCAACATCTCCCTGATGGAGCGGGCGCTCTGCACATCAAGTCCGCTGGTCGGCTCATCAAGAAAAAGGATTTGAGGGTCATTTATCAGCGCCATCGCCAGGAGAAGACGCTTCCTCATGCCCATGGAGTAGGTTGATGTCTTGCTGTCTTTCCTCTCATACAGCCCTAGCTCCTGCAAGAGTGCCTCGGCCCTCTTTTTTGCATCGGTGGATGGGGTGCGGTAAAGCTCCGCCATGAGCATGAGGTTGTCCCAGCCGGAAAGGTCAATATAGGCGTTAGCCATTTCCGGGACTACTCCCGAAAGCTGTTTGGCACGGAGGCTGCCTGCCGGGTATCCCATCACGCTGGCTTCACCATCATCTTTCCTGATAACCCCGATGAGCATACGGATGGTCGTTGTCTTTCCGGCGCCGTTGGGTCCCAGAAAACCGAAAAGCTCACCCTTTTTTACTTCAAAGCTGATGTGGTCAACAGCCAGAATTTCCCCGTAACGCTTGGTTAAACCCTTTACCTCAATGGCAAGCCCGTTATGCACAAAATATTCTCCTTACGATTCTTCCCGGAGACGAAATCCGTATTCATTATCAACGTCTCATTCCTTACGCCTACGCTTTCTTAAGCTCGACGAGACGCTCCTCCACGCCCTTGACCTCGGCACGGAGTTGTTTGAGGTGCTCTTCCATCTCGGCAATCATCTCTTCTTTAGTAGGAAACCGCCGCATATGATAGCCAGGATGGCAACAGCAACCGTGCTGGTGATGCCACCCTTCCCTCATGCCATGGTGGCCGGGATGTCCACAGCCACAATCCTCATGATGACCACCAAACCTAAAAGCACTTTCATGACACATTTTTCTTCCTCCCTTCGTGACAGTTTTGACATGCATTCTGTTCAACTGATTCGTCTATACCTAGGTTCAATGCCGCTAACATCAAATCCTGACAGCGTTTGATAGTGTCCGGATTGATAGAATAGTGAATGTGGTAGCCCCGTCTTTCACCCCTGACCAGACCAATGGATTTGAGTATCCGCAAGTGCTGGGAAACAGCGGATTGAGTCACCCCGAGTAGACCTGCCAAGGCGTTGACGCAGAGAGCATCGGGTTCTTTCTGCCGGCACAGTAGCTTCACCAGTCTCAGTCGGGTGGGGTCGGCTAGCGCACTGAAGACCGCCACCTGCTCTTCTGTCTTCTGTTCAACCATGACCTCTCCTAAACTATTTTAGTACTTACTAATATACTTATATTATCTTTTACAATCGAGTATGTCAAGACCTTATGTTTCTTCTTTCTTAATCCCTTGACAAGCCTTAACATTTAATGCTAGTATAAATAATGAGCATATGCTCATTATTTGAGGTAGAAAGTGGCTAGACGTTTTAAGTGCCGAAGGGTTGCCTTCGTGCCAGGTGTAACCTTCTTCAAGCCGGCAGGCATACCATTGAGGGATTTGGAAGAAATCCAACTCACAGTGGAAGAGGCCGAAGCTATACGCCTCAAAGACCTGGAGGGTCTGGAACAGGAGGAGGGAGCCGAAAAGATGAACATCTCCCGCCCTACCTTCCAGAGAGTGCTCTACTCGGCTCGCCAGAAGATAGCCGATGCCCTGCTTAACGGCAAGGCAATAAGAATCGAGGGTGGCAACTTCGAGATTTTGCCGCTGCGCTTGCACTGCGCCAGTAACCATGAGTGGGAAATGCCCTTTCAAGTTATCAAAGGCGAAGCCCCTCAATTTTGTCCTGTTTGCCGTGCCCCGGCTGTTGAGCCTCTTCTTCCGGCGGGTATAGGTTTTCATGGCAAAGGGCGAGGCTGGCGAAGGGGGAGGGGATAGCAAGATGAAAATCATTGATGATGTTCTATCCACACTGGATTTTGAAGCGTCGGCAAAAGATATTCGTGTGGGGTCCTTCCAGACGGCGGTGATGACGCGCTACTGCGGTCTAGCATCAACACCACATGACCCCGGACCTCATCATGACAGAACACCAATAAAGGAAGCAGGCCTATTATTGGACAAAGATACTAGGAAACTGGCGAATATGGCCAACTCACCGAGTGAACTTGAGGCAGCCATCGGCATGGCAACGATAAACTCGCTTATTGAAGTTGATAAAAGGCGCTGTGCCGAGCTTAATGCCGCTGACCTTCTGGCAAAGAAGGGTGAAGGCAAACGAGTAGCCATCGTCGGCCATTTCCCATTTGTCCCCTATCTGCGCAGGGTGGCGAAAGAGCTATGGGTAAT
Organism: Dehalococcoidales bacterium; assembly: GCA_034432135.1. GTDB lineage: Bacteria > Chloroflexota > Dehalococcoidia > Dehalococcoidales > RBG-16-60-22 > RBG-13-51-18. The sequence continues at coordinate 3,332 of DAOUCO010000082.1, forward strand.
AGAAAGGAACCCGCGGGAAGGCGACCTCCCCGAAGATGAAGCGGAAAGACTTGTTCCCCAAGCTGATGTTGTCGGCATAACCGGCACCGCCTTTACCAACCACACGATTGAGCACTTGCTTGAGCTCTGTAATCCAAACGCGTATGTCATCGTCCTTGGCGGTACTGCTCCCCTATCACCCGTCCTCTTTGACCACGGCATAAGTGCCATTTCGGGAACGAGGGTGATTGATAGTGAGACGGTTTTGCGCTACGTGAGTCAAGGGGCAACTTTCCAGCAGATTAAGGGGATAAAACTGCTGACCATAGAGAAATAGACATGCTTGATATTGACGAAGCGAAATGTACATATTGCGGAAAATGCGTCGAGGTATGCCCTCAGCAAGCTATCACCATTGACCGCGGCAGGGCAGTGGTAAACGGGCAAATCTGCACTAATTGTGGTACCTGTGTATCAGTGTGCCCCGCTGGCGCTATTCGTGAACTGGCGCCGGTTTCAATAAAAATAGCTAAAGGAGGTGGAAAGATGTACTACGGATACGGAAGAGGATACGGTTTCAGGGGGAGCTCTCCACCCTGGCCCTACGTGGGCAGGGGCAGGGGTGGCTTACCGCGGTGCTGGTATCCCGAGCTTGGAGGAGCATCAGTTCCCTACACAGCTCAACCTGCTTACTGGATAGCACCTACGCGGGAGGAAGAGCTCGGTTTCCTCAAGACACAGGCAGAGGCAACCAGGCGGCAGCTTGAGGATATCGAGCGCCGTATCCAGGAGCTTGAGAAAAAGAGCTAGCGTAAAAGGGGCTGGGGCCCTAAAGTTCCGGCCTCAGCAAGGAGAGGACATGAAGATTGCGATTTCGGCGACTGCTACTAACCTCGATGCGGAGGTAGATCCTCGTTTCGGGCGCTGCCGGTATTTTGTCATTGTTGACCCTGATACGATGGAATTTGAGTCTCTGGAAAACGCCGGGGCGATGGCCGGTGGTGGCGCGGGGATTGCCACAGCACAGACTATCGCCGGTAAAGGCGTAGAAGCTGTGCTCACCGGCAACTGCGGCCCGAATGCCTACCAGGTGCTGTCCGCTGCGGGTATCAAAGTGGTGACCGGAGTATCGGGCAAAGTTCGGCAGGCAGTCGAGGACTACAAATCAGGGAAGCTAAAGGCCAGCTCCCAGCCCAACGTTCCGGGCCATTTCGGTATGGGTGGTGGCATGGGACGAGGCAGGGGTATGGGCTGGAAACAATAGCGAAAATTCTTGGGAGGTGTATTTATGCCTAGAGGAGATGGCACCGGCCCGCCAACAGGCAGAGGGCAAAGAGGCGGCAGAATGGGAGGCAATCGTCCCGGCCTGGGTTCCGGCGGTAACTGCGTGTGTCCCCAGTGCGGTGAAAAAGTACCCCACCAGCGAGGCACATCCTGCTACAACATGAATTGCCCCAAGTGCGGCACAAGAATGACAAGAGAATAGAAATATGATTATCTCGGTTGCCAGCGGCAAAGGGGGCACCGGCAAAACACTGGTCGCCACCAGCCTTGCCCTGTCCCTGAAAGATAAGCAGAAGGTACAGCTTCTTGACTGTGACGTGGAGGAACCCAACGACCATATTTTCATAAAACCGGTTATCAGCAGTAGTGAAGCGGTCAATATCCTTGTGCCCCGGGTCAATGAAGATCAGTGCACCTACTGCGGCAGGTGCACTGAAGTGTGTGCCTACCACGCCATCGCCGTTTTCTCTAAAACTGTCCTTGTTTTTCCAAATCTCTGCCACGGCTGCGGCGCCTGCAGCTACCTCTGCCCGGAAAAGGCTATTACTGAGGTGGCTAAGGAAATTGGCGTGGTTGAGTGCGGGTATGCAGATGGCATTGACTTCGTGCAGGGCAAGCTGAATGTGGGTGAGCCGATGCCGACGCCGGTAATCCGTAAGGTCAAGGAGAAGGTTAATCAAGAAAGCACGGTCATCATTGATGTCTCGCCGGGGACATCGTGCCCTGTCGTGCAGTCAATCAAGGGCAGCGATTTCTGCCTGCTGGTAACCGAGCCGACCCCCTTTGGACTTAACGACCTTATTCTAGCCGTGGAGACGGTAAAAGAGCTTGGAGTCCCCTTTGGCGTGGTCATTAACCGCGCCGGGACAGGTGATAAGAAAATAGAGGAATACTGCTCCGGAGAGAATATTCCAATCATGCTTACCATACCGCTTGATATGGAGATTGCCCGCCTGTATTCACAGGGGATAGCCCTCGTCGAGGGGATGCCCCGGTACAAGAAAGACTTTGAGAGGCTTTTTGACCAGATTCGGGAGATAGTGGATGAAAGAAGTCATTGTCTTAAGCGGTAAAGGCGGCACAGGTAAGACCAGCATCGTCGGCTCCTTTGCGGCGCTGGCAGAGAACAAGGTGCTGGTGGACTGTGATGTTGATGCCGCCGACCTTCACCTGCTGCTCAAGCCGACTACACGTGGGAAGCATGAATTCTGGAGCGGGCAGTTTGCTTTAATTGATGAAGAGAAGTGCACTCAGTGCGGACTCTGCCAGGAGCTCTGCCGCTTCAAAGCAATTTTAGACTTCAGAGTAGACCGCGTCTCCTGCGAGGGCTGCGGTTTCTGCTCGCAGATATGTCCCGTTCAAGCCATTACCATGAAGGAGAACATGGCCGGGCACTGGTTTATCTCGGATACAAAGTATGGCGCTCTGGTTCATGCCCGGCTGGGAGTCGCCCAGGAGAACTCCGGCAAGCTAGTGGCGCTGGTGAGGCAAAAGGCAAGGGAACTTGCGGAAAAGATGGGTACTGAACATATCATCAGCGATGGTCCGCCGGGCATCGGCTGCCCGGTCATCTCATCGCTGTCCGGGGCAAGCGCGGCCCTTCTGGTAACCGAGCCGACGCTCTCCGGCATACATGACCTGGAGCGGGTGCTCAGCGTCTGCCGCTATTTTAATGTCCCCGCCCTGGTGTGCATCAACAAATACGATATCAACGAGGGAAACACCCGGCAGATTGAGAAATTCTGTCAGGAGCAGAGAATAGAGGTAGTCGGCCGTATCCCGTTTGATAATACGGTGACGGAAGCGATGGTACACGGTCGGCCGGTAGTTGAATATACCAGAAACGGGATTTCCAAACAGATAGAGGTCCTGTGGGAACTTATTGAGGCATCGCTAAAAAATTAAGGAGGAACTATGCCTGTTTATGACTTCGAATGCCAGGAATGCGGGAAGGTAACGGAGTTTTTGCTATCGGCTTATGCTGACGGCAAAAAGCCAGTCTGTCCAGGATGCGGCAGTCAGAATCTGGAAAGACTGATATCGGCTCCAAGTCTGCTACGCAATGCCAGCAGCTCGGGCATTACCTGTTGCGGGCGTGCGGAGCGATGTGAAACTCCGCCGTGCTCCACCGGCGAGCGATGCTGCAGACACTGAGGTTAAGCAAAATGGAACCGATTGATCTCGAACCAAGATATACGAGCGGTGAACTTCCCGGCAAGTGCATCAAGTGCCTGGCGGAGCAGGAGCTTGATACTTGCCTCAGGGAGCTTCTGCGGGAAGAAGATAGCGAGGAGGCCAGGCAAAAATTTGAGATGCTGGTGACCTTCCTAAAATCTCCCCAGTCGCAGAAGATACGCGATGAAGCGGAAAAATACCTTGCCGAAGGGAGGAAGGTCAGGCTGAAGCTGTCTTTTACCGAAGGCAAGCCAAAATACGAACTTAATATCGAAGAGGAGGGACAAAATAGTGAAAATCGCAGCGATATCTGAAGACGGAACCACCATCAGCCAGCACTTCGGGCGGGCACCTTACTACGTGGTATTGACAGTAGAAAATGGAAAGGTGGTGAGTAAAGAAAAGAGGGATAAAGCAGGTCACCATACTTTTGGCGGCGGTCAGCACCCGGAAACGGTGCCTGGCGAGCGACATGGCTTTGATGCCGGTGCACAGTCAAGGCATGCCGCCATGGCCCATAGCATTGATGACTGCAAAATCGTTATCGCCGGGGGCATGGGGTGGGGTGCCTATGAAAGCCTGAAGAGCCGCGGCATTGAAACGGTGGTCACCGATGTTGAAGATATTGAAGAGGCGGTAAAGCTGTACCTCCAGGGCAAACTACCCAACCTGATGGAGCGGCTGCACTAAAGGTCTCTTGAAGAAAGGTCTGAAGGTAATAATGCTAACAAAGGAACAGATAATTGAAAGTCTAAAGGCGGTGCTCGTGCCGGCTACCAAGCGCAGCATTGTCGGCACGAATCTGGTACGGGAGATAGCCGTCACGGATAACAGGGTAAACATTACCCTCGCCTCCACCGGCTTGGTGCCCGGGGCACAGGACTGGATTAAGACGAAAGCGAAGGAAGCCGTTGAGAAGCTGCCGGGAGTAAATGAAATAACCGTTGAATACAGCGACATCAAGGCGAAGGATTTGAACAAAATTGACCATGTTCTGGCGGTGATGAGCGGCAAAGGAGGCGTGGGTAAGTCTTTGGTGTCAAGCCTGGTAGCCATCGCCCTCCAGCGTAAAGGCTACGAAGTAGGCATTCTGGATGCCGATATTACCGGGCCAAGCATCCCCAGGATGTTTGGCATCAAAGTTCCGCTCAGCGGTAACGAGAACGGTCTTCTGCCGGCGTCATCAAAGTCCGGGATTGAAGTCATGTCAATCAACCTTCTTCTGCCCAGCGAGGATGATGCCGTCATCTGGCGCGGGCCGCTCATTGGCCGGGCGATAACCCAGTTCTGGGAGGAGGTTCTCTGGGGAAAACTGGATTACCTTATCGTTGACCTGCCGCCAGGTACTGCCGATGCCCCTCTTACAGTGATGCAGCAGCTACCGATATCTGGGGTAATTATCGTTTTTACGCCGCAGGACCTGACAGCGATGGTTGTCCGCAAGGCGGTAAAGATGGCGCGGCAGATGGGTAAACATATCCTCGGTGTCATTGAAAACATGAGTTACCTGTATGTGCCTGAGATTGATAAGAAGATTGAGCTTTTCGGTAAGAGCCGGGGAGAAGAGATGGCACAGTCGGCGGGCGCTCCGTTGCTGGGGCAACTGCCCATAGACCCTGGTCTGGCCAAGCTCTGCGATGAAGGCAACATTGAGCGTTACAATGGCGAAATTGTCGCCAGGCTGGGGGAGACTATTTCGGCATCAGTCAAGCCCGATTCTGGAAAAAGCTAACATGGAGGAATCCGGTAACGTTTTTTCAGCAGAGGTTGTTGACCATGCCACTCATCCCAGGAATGCCGGTAGCATGGATGACGCCGATGCTTATACCTCGATGCTGGGCTCGTGCGGTGATAATATGGAGATGTGGCTCAAAGCTAGAGACGGAAGAGTGAAAGAGGTTACCTTCTCATTGTGCTGGACTGGCATCTCTCACCCTAAAGAAAGTCATTATCGAATACATGAATCTTGAAAAAGAGCCGTGGAAGAAGTTCTATCGGAGAAGTTGAACAGGGAACGTTTATAGAAGTCAGGGTAACCACATTGAGTGAGAACACAGCTAACTACGGCCTCCTTGTGTATTTTGAAGTATTTATGAATTACGAAATGATACCAGCAGTTGCTGTACCGCCGGAATTAAATGCTTCTTCTCTAATATAAGTTCGGGAACTGTCCCGTAAGGCCCACCAAGCGAACATTACAGAACCCAGTAATTACTCCCCTCATCAGGTTGCGCCGTTAAAGCAAATTAGGTAAACTGGAAAGTAAAAACGATAGAGAGGAATTATTTATGCCCAGACGTAATGACATCAAAAAAGTCATGATAATAGGGTCGGGGCCGATTGTCATCGGGCAGGCTTGTGAATTCGATTATTCCGGTACGCAGGCATGTAAAGCGTTGCGTGCTCTGGGTTACGAAATTGTGCTGGTCAATTCCAATCCAGCCACCATCATGACCGACCCTGGCATGGCGGATGCTACGTACATCGAGCCTCTCAACGTGGAGACGATGACAAAAATCATCGAGAAAGAAAGACCGGACGCTCTTCTGCCCAATCTAGGCGGGCAGACGGGATTAAACTTAAGTTCCAGCCTAGCACAGCAAGGCATACTAGACAAATATAACGTCAAAGTAATCGGAGTAGAACCAGACGCTATCAAGCGCGGCGAGGACCGACTGGCTTTTAAAGAAACGATGATAGAACTGGGTATAGACATGCCCAAGAGTAAAATAGCAAATAGCGTCGAAGAGGCCGAAGAAATTGCTACGGAACTGGGGTACCCGGTAGTGGTACGACCGGCCTACACCCTAGGAGGAACGGGGGGCGGACTCGTCTATAACGTAGAGGAACTCCGCACCATAGCCAGTCGCGGTATCAGCGCTAGCATGATAGGGCAGATACTCATTGAGGAATCAGTAGAAGGCTGGGAAGAACTAGAACTTGAAATAATCCGCGACCACAAGAACCAGATGATTACGGTTTGCTTTATCGAAAATGTGGACGCCATGGGAGTGCATACCGGCGATTCTTACTGCACCGCCCCGATGCTGACTATCAGCGAGGAACTGCAAAAGCGCCTCCAGGAATATTCCTATAAAGTGGTGGAAAGGATAGGGGTTATCGGGGGGACAAACATACAGTTCGCCCACGACCCCAAAACCGGCCGGGTGGTAATTATTGAGATCAATCCGAGAACATCACGCTCTTCAGCGCTGGCTTCAAAAGCGACCGGCTTCCCGATTGCGCTGGTATCCGCCAAGCTGGCGGCAGGCTTGACCCTAGATGAAATTCCCTACTGGCGCGAAGGCACGCTGGATAAATATACACCATCCGGCGATTATGTGGTGGTGAAATTCGCACGTTGGGCATTCGAAAAATTCCGGGATTCAATAGACCGCCTTGGGACGCAGATGAGAGCGGTCGGCGAGGTAATGAGCATCGGCAAGACCTATAAAGAGGCGTTCCAGAAAGCGATACGTTCCCTGGAAAACGGTCGTTACGGGCTCGGCTTTGCCAAAGACTTCCACGAGAAATCGCTGGAAGAACTGATGAAGATGCTCAACTATCCCACCAGCGAGCGACAATTCATCATGTACGAGGCGATACGCAAAGGCGCCGATATACAAGAGCTTTATAAGAAAACCTTCATTAAACCATATTTCCTCCAGCAGATGAAGGAACTGGTGGAACTGGAGGAAAAAATCCTGAAGTACAAAGGAAAAAAGCTGCCGAATGATTTGCTGATACAGGCGAAAAAGGACGGCTTTGCCGATAGATACCTGGCGAAACTACTCGGGGTTAGTGAGAAGGCTATCCGCGAACAAAGGACAAAGCTTAATGTCGTGGAAGCGTGGGACTATGTACCGGTAAGCGGGACAGAAAACGCCAGATACTATTACTCCACCTACAACGGGCCAGATAAAACGACCGTCAGCGACCGTAAAAAGGTGATGGTGCTGGGCGGGGGTCCGAACCGCATCGGGCAGGGAATAGAGTTCGACTACTGCTGTGTACATGCCGCCTTTGCTCTACGCGAGATGGGCTACGAAACGATCATGGTCAACTGCAATCCGGAAACGGTATCCACCGACTATGATACGTCGGACAAGCTATACTTCGAGCCGCTGACAGTCGAGGACGTGGTTAGTATTTACCAGAAAGAAAAGCCATTAGGGGTGATTGTGCAGTTTGGCGGGCAGACACCGCTTAACATCGCCGAAGAACTGGAAAAAGCCGGCGTAAAGATACTCGGCACTACAGTTAATTCCATCGATATTGCTTCCGACCGCGGGCGTTTCAGCCAGATGATGAAGAAGTACGGCATCCCGATGCCGGAATCCGGCACTGCCAGCAATTTAAAGGAAGCTCTAGAGATAGCCGAGCGTATCAAGTATCCACTCATGGTGCGGCCTTCTTACGTCCTGGGAGGGCGCGGCATGGAAATAGTGCACGACGAAGAAGAACTCCGCATGTATGTAGCCGCTGCCGTCGGCGTAACGCCGGACCGCCCTATACTGATAGACCGTTACCTAGAAAACGCCATCGAGACCGAAGCCGACGCCCTTTCCGACGGCGATGAGGTATTTATCCCGGCGGTAATGGAGCATATCGAATATGCGGGCGTACATTCCGGGGATGCCGCCTGCGTTATTCCGCCGGTAAGCATACCGCAAAAACACATCGACACGATTGAGGAATATACTAAACGTATCGCCAGCGAACTTAATGTGGTGGGAGTGATGAACATACAGTACGCTATCTGCAAGGACGTGGTCTACGTATTCGAAGCAAATCCGCGCGCCTCGCGTACCGTGCCGTTGGTATCGAAGGTCTGTGGCCTTTCGATGGCCAACCTAGCCACCAAGTTAATGCTGGGCAAGAAGATAAAGGACCTGAACCTGAAAAACCGGCATATTCCACATTTCGGGGTAAAGGAGGCGGTATTTCCCTTCAGCATGTTCCAGGAAGTCGACCCGGTGCTGGGGCCGGAGATGAAATCGACAGGGGAAGCGCTGGGCATCGCTAAAACATTCGGGCTGGCTTTCTGGAAAGCGCAGGAGGCAATAACGCCCCTGCCGACCAGCGGGACAGTCCTGATAACAGTGACAGAAAACGACCGCCCGGCGGTAGAAGAGGTGGCTAGACAGTTCGCCAATCTGGGATTTAGGATTGTAGCCACAGCCGGCACCCACGCCTTTTTATCCAGCAAGGGTATACCTTCAACGCATATTCTCAAAGAGCATGAGGGCAGACCCAATATCACCGATGCCATAAAAAATAAGGAAATTCAGCTGGTGATTAATACGCCGGTAGGGAAATTAAGCAAATACGGCGATTCATATATCCGTAAGGCGGCTATTAAATACAAAGTGCCTTACATCACGACGCTGGCGGCGGCCTTGGCGGCGGCTAAAGGCATTGCGGCATATCTTGAAGGAAAATCAGATGTTACATCGCTGCAGAAATATCATGCCGGGATAAAATAGAGCAATTAAAAGACCTGGTGAAATTATAAAGTCTGTCCCGATGTATCCGCCCCAATTCTCCGGGCGCTGGTCCACTTGAGTTTTTTACGGGTAACGACATCAAAGAAACTCTTCATCATAACAAAATCGCAGAGCTGTTTATATCCCAGGATAAGCAAGGGCGAATATAAAGCCAGCTTTTTATCTTCTCCATCAAGCTGAATAGCCATAATAGAAAGTAGTAATTGAAGAAAGCAGAAAAAACCGAAAGTCGGTAAAAGCACGAGGCCGTTGCCATCGGCGATTATCTGGGCGGAAGAGACTATATTTACTATACCGGCAAGCGGCAGGAAAATCATAGAAATAACCATATGCGGGAAAGCGAGTTTCTGTAAAAAGCCGTAACGGGAATTAAGAACAGCGTCACGATGTTTCCACATAGCTTGAAAATTGCCGCGATACCATCTTAATCTTTGCTTAACTAAGTCTTTCACGGTAACAGGAGCTTCGGTATAAGAGACGGCGGAGGTGCTCGCCTGGACAATCTGCCCTGATTTCAGAGCTTTAATAGTAACATCGAAATCCTCGACCAGAGTATCGGGGTCATAGGAGCCGCCGCCCTGCATGACTTCGCGGCGATAAGCGCCTAGAGCGCCAGGAACCACGGTGACGCTGCCGAATACATCCAGCGCCCGGCGGTAAATATTGATACTGGCGATGTATTCCAGCGATTGACAGTTGGTCAACAGGTTACAGCGGTTAAGCACTTTTATATTACCAGCGACCGCGGCGACAGACGGGTCGCAGAAAGGTTTGACCAGCTCTACTAAAGTATTTTTTGTAATTTGACTGTCCGCATCGACAATAATGATAATTTCGCCGCGGGCAAATAATAAACCATGATTCAGAGCGGTGGCTTTGCCGCCGTTGGGACGGTGGATCACTTTTACACCTCGATTAACATAGTCCATAGCTATTTGATAAGTCCGGTCTTTAGAGCCGTCATCAATAACGATGATTTCTTTATCAGGGTAGTAAGCTTCAATAATAGATTCGATAGTGCGGCTGATGACCTTTTCCTCATTATAGGCAGGAATAAGTACGGTCATTGATGGAGTATATCCAAAGGAGTGAAATTGTTTTTGTTCCTGATATTTCTGATATACAGCCAAGGGAACATTAAGGAAATTGTAATACATCGTCATCGTGAGGCTGATGACTAAAACCCAGGTGATAACGGAAAAAGTGCCCCAGAGATGCAGAGCTGTGGCAAAGACGAATGGGAGGAGGATAAAAAAGGACGACAGACTTAATATAGGCATCCAGAAAGCAATACGACTAATCCGTTTTTTCTTCGAGGAAGTTGAGACGATAAAATGAACCAGAATAGCTAAAGCGACAGCAGTGCCGAGTCCAAAAGAAAGATAAGTCTGACGGGAAGGTACGATGACAACGAAAGATACTAAAAGGCAGAGAATGACGATACCGATGATAACGTTTTTAACCACTTTTTTACCACCGGTCCATTAATTTTTCAGTAACACGCCTAAATCACGGACTCCATCACCAGGTACGTGCCGGGCAGATAAAGCAACCAGCTCCTTAGCATCGAGGATTTTAATACGCTGGTATACGGCAAACTGCCGGGCTTCTTTACTCAAGGGAAGAATGCTGACAATGACTTTATCACGGATACTGGCATCATAAGCCGCCGTATCAAACTGTATGACCTCATTGACATGGTTACCGAAGACATCCTCATTCATGATGACGCAAGCGGCAATCTTATGGTTAATGATGCCGTCATCTTTATGCGCGTAAAGGTCAAGAATGTGCTCGGTACCGGAACGGCCGGCGACCTTAACTTTCTCGCTTACGGTATAGCCCCGATTTTCCAGAAGCCACTTGAGCTGTCCTCTGGGGTCGGTCTTCTCTCCATCCGGCTGGTCGATGGACTTCGAGGGGCGATTTTCTTTTTTCAAGGCGATGAACTCCGTCAAGCGGGCTTTACCAGCCAACAAGACTCTCAAATCGTCCAAGCCGTAGACTCTGATGCTCTGTCTTTCGGCGAACTTCATAGCTTCACGGCTGAACCTGGGAACAGCGATAACCATTTTGCTATCAATGCCGACGTCATATATCTTGCTATCGAAATTAAAGAGCGGGTCGATGGGGACTTCGCCCTCATCTTGAGGAGCAGCTAGAATACCGATAGCCACGGTATGCCTGGTTATCAGATCGTCCATGCTGGCGATGATATCAATATTATGAGTTGCGCCGGACCGGCCTTTGACCTGAAGGGATTCCTGGACATCGTAGCCCAAACGAATAAGATATTCGATGAGTTGCTTTTTAGGCTCAAGCTCGAACTCAAGTCGTTTGCGGTGCGATTCGTTGAGAGAATAGGAAAAAAGCGAAATATAGTGAAGGTCTTCAAGGCGGAATATCTCGCCTGTTTTCAAGCAGCGGCATTTAATCACCGGAGAGGGGAATACGCCGCGGCAACTGCTGCAAATATAGCGCAGGCCCGGCTTACGGTAATCGGTGCCAATGAGCTTCAGCTCGCGACGGCACTTGGGACAGACCTGGTTAAGTCCCCGCATAAATTCTTCTTCAAGGCCGATATGGCCACAGGCAAAGTGTTCAATCAATTGCCCCCTAGTAAGTTGGGAAGAGTCGCAGGTGGGGCATCTTTCTACCGGCAGAAGCTGCACCGAACCGGCAGGGCTGACGAGTATTTTCTCGTAGTCCTGCTTGAGTAGCAGACCTTCCTTAGCGAGCGATTCTAGAATGAGTACCGTTTCTTTACCAGACGTGCCCATAATATTTTCAGCCTCGCGATATGAAAAGCCGTCGTCGAGACTTAAATCAATCTCGGGAGATAATTGCTTTATTTTACCTTTTAAAATACCGCTAATGAGGTTAGCGACTCTGGGTTCGTGCCAGATGCTGGCGGTATTATCAGGCAGAGTCTCCCGGCGGCTTTCTCTAATAACATCTATTTCTAAATCGGCCGCCGTTACGGTTGAGTCAACACTATCAAGTCCCGATATTACAGGTTTCGCGGTGGATTCATGCCACTCAATCAAACGCTTAATCTGGTAGGCGAGTTCGGGGGATGACACAGGTTTTTTAAAATAATGGTCAAAACCAATTTCTTTACATTTATCCCACATATCGGCAGGAGGTTGCGTGCCGAGAAGAATTATCATCGCTTTTGAAGAATAACGAAGCTGGCGACAGGTTTGATTAATATCAATACCATTCAAGGTACCATCGACAACGATGACATTAAAATCCAGGCCTCCGGCCCGGACTAAATTCACATCGTACTTAGAGGGTGCCGTTACCTGCCAGCCAGCTTTAGCTAAGGCCTTTTCTTCTTTAGATTTTAAAAGCCGCTTAGCCGATAATATTAAAACCTTGCCCATATAATCACCCTAGGAAATACAGGCTGACGGTTAATTTTTACTATTACTAATGTATATTAAGCATAAAAACAGCTTTAAATCCTATAAATAAACCATAAACATAGTCGTACCAATACATAATAAAAAGCAATTTGAAAACGATAACGATTACAACGTATCATAAAGAAGGAGCTGCCGTAATGATTATCGGATACATAGTTTTTATGGTGTTCATGGCTGCCGTCCTGGCATACTGGGAAATACAGATAGAAGGGAAGGACGGCTGGGCGGCGAATTTACCCGCCTGGCGCATTGAAAAGGGGTGGGTTCTAAAGTTCACGGGCGGGCGGCCGCTGACGGGATACCATATAGCGATGACGGCGTTTATTTTAGGGCTAATACATCTGCCGCTTTTCTTTACCCCGTGGAGATGGCAACTGGAACTAATTTTACTCGGGTTTTACATAGGGATGATATTGATAGAAGATTTTTTCTGGTTTGTTTTTAACCCGCATTATGGGATCAAGAATTTCCGCAAGGGAAAAATCTGGTGGCATAAGACGTGGTGGGGGCCGGTGCCTTCATTTTACTGGTTTCTATTAGCGGCCATGATTCTACTGATTTACTTCGGCAGGACGGCGATTTAGAGAGTATTTTTAAGACCTTTCTCATTAGTTTTTCTTTTTCAAGTAACAATAAAAACTCACCCCCTTAAATCCCCCTCTCAAACGGATTTATTTTTCGCACTCTATTTTCCACATGTTTGAGAGGGGGAAATGAAATGAGAGGGGGCGGCGCCCCCTCTCGCTACGCACTCCCCTATGAGAATAATGTCAAATATACCAGGGCTTGACAACAGAACATTTGTTCTATATAATATATATTCCAAGGATGCACCATGAAAATACTCTGCGTAATGCTGCCCCATTTCCCCTGGAGGTGTGAGGTCCGCAGGCGCCCGGATATCGAGGGACGGGCGGCGATAGTGACTTATACGGAAGGCTCGCAGAGGCTGGTACTGGACCATTCCCCCGGGCTGGAAGGGCTGGAGCGCGACATGCCCCTACAGCAGGCGCTGGCCCGCCACGGGGAGGCAAAGCTGCTGCATGCCGAAATTCCCTATTACCGGGGCGTCTTTAATGAAATACTGGATAAACTAGAGCAGAAAAGTCCGCTGGTGGAAGGGGCGGAGGCGGGGTGCATATACATCGGCGCGGACGGGCTGCATTTGATTTATCCGGACGATAAAGCCTTTGCCAGCGCCGTGAGAGAAGCGGTGGCGGGCTTCGAACCGCAGATGGGGATAGCGGAAAACAAGTTCCTGGCATCCCTGGCAGCACAGCACAGCGCCCCGGACGGCTGCAGGATACTGAACGGCGACATCAAGGCTTTTCTTAAAGACCTTTCCTGCGATGTTTTACCCATATCGGTAAAAAGCAAGAGCAAGCTACGCGACTTCGGGCTGGCGACACTAGGTCAGATAGCCGTCCTGCAACCAGGTCCTTTTCAGTCGCAGTTCGGGCCGGAAGGCAAGAGGATATGGGAACTATCACACGGTATTGACACCACCCCCCTTTATCCCCGGTTTATGGAAGAAACGATCGAAGAGAGCGTCACGCTACAATCGGTGACCGTTTCCCTGGATGCCATACTGGTAGCCATAGAAGCGCTGCTGGCGCGGATTTTTGCCAGAAACTCTCTAAAGGGCCGGGGCATCCGCAGTCTAACGCTGTGGACACGGAGCTGGAACGCGGAGAACTGGGAGCGGGGCATCAACTTTAAAGAGCCGGCGATGGACGTGAGAAGCACAGTGACGCGCATCAAGCGCATCCTGGAGGACTATCCGCAGCCGGGGCCGGTGGAGCAGGCGGGGATAAAGATTACCGGGCTGGGCTACCCAAGGGGACGGCAGAAAAGCCTTTTCTCCGACATCAGAGCTAAAGAGCACCTGGCGGACGACATCAAGCAGCTGGAGCTTAAGCTGGGCAATCCGCAGGTATATACCGTAAAGGAAGTGGAACCATGGTCGAGGATACCAGAAAGGCGCTACGCCCTGGCACCTACAAACCGGTAAATATGCCGGAAGCGCTACAGATAGAAGAGGACGCCGCGGGTCTGCCGGTAGCCGTCAAACTAAAGAAACGGCAGGGCGTGATGACCATCGAGGATAAATGGCGCATCGACGACGAGTGGTGGCGCGCCGAACCTGTCTCACGGCTTTACTATAACGTCCTGCTCTCGTCAGGGCAGAGGATGGTATTCTATAAAGACCTTATCGGCGGCAGGTGGTATGAGCAGGAGTATTGAAAGGAAAAACACGAAATCCGAATATCGAAATACGAAAAGGAGAGAGAAAATGGAAAAGATGATTGCTTACTGTGGGCTGATCTGCACGGACTGCGGCGCCTATATCGCCACGCAAAAGGACGACGACAAGATGCGGGCGGAGGTCGCCGCCAAGTGGACGCAGGAATACCACCACGACTTCAAGCCGGAGGACATCAACTGCGACGGCTGCCTGCCGGATACAGTAAAAACCATCGGTCACCTCAACGTGTGTCCTATAAGAAAGTGCGGACGAGAAAAGGGAGTGAAAAACTGCGCATATTGTAAAGACTATACCTGCGAGAAACTCGACGGATATTTCAAGATGGCACCGATAATGAAAGCCAACCTCGAGGAAATAAGAAAAAGCATGAAATAGTCAAAGCAACAACCCAAGGGTAAAAGGGGGAGAGTTTACAGTCTACAGTACACAGTAAACAGTATTTAGGAAAGGGGTTGGGTACTGCAAATTGTCAATGGTGAACCACTATGGAATACGCCGAACTGCACTGCCACAGCTATTACTCTTTCCACGACAGCGCATCGTCGCTGGAAGAGCTGATGGTGCGCGCCAAAGAACTCGGCTACCGCGCCATGGCGGTTACCGACCACGACAACCTGTGCGGGGCGATGCAGTTCGCGCAGTTAGCCAAGTCACTGGAAATGCACGGCATAACCGGGGCGGAGGTAACGCTGGAGGGGGGCTATCATCTCACGCTGCTGGCTAAAGATAGAACCGGCTATAAGAATCTCTGCCGACTGATTACCGCCGCGCAGAACTCCGGCGAGCGCAACGACCCAGCTCTGCCCCTAAAGCTTTTACCGGAGCACGCGGAGGGGCTGATAGCGCTATCAGGATGTCCCAAAGGAGAACTGGCACAACTGGTCGCAAAGTCGCGCCTTGAGGAGGCAAAGAAGCTAATAAAACAATACCTCGAGTGGTTCGGGGTAAAAAACTATTATATAGAGCTACAGCAAAACCTGGCTTTCGGGGACACGGCACGTAATATCACTCTGCTGAAGCTGGCTAAAGAAACAGGCACAAGGGTCGTCGCTACCGGTAACGTCCATTACCATAAACGCGAAAGACACCGTCTACAGGACTGCCTGGTGGCGGTGAAAAACTGTAAAAGCCTGGAGGAGACGCATCGTGAGAGGAGAGCTAACTCGGAGTATTATTTGAGACCTGTGGAAGAGCTGGAGAGCCTCTTTAGAGATTGCCCGGAAGCTTTAGAAAACACGATTGAAATCGCCGAGCAATGCACATTCGATTTAACGAAAGACTCAAATTATATTTTCCCGGACTATCCCACGCCGGAGGGCTACACGCCGCAGACTTACCTAGAAAAGCTCTGCTACGAGGCGGCGGCGCGGCGCTACGGGTCGATTACGCCGCAGGTGAAAGCCAGACTGGAAGAAGAGTTCGCTCTTATAAAAAAGTACAGCCTGGCGGGCTTTATGCTGATGTACCACGAGGTCATCAAGCTGGGGCGGGAGGTCATGATAGACCTGGGCTTGAGCGACCCTTCCCTGACGCTGGAAGAGAACCCGCCGGGGAGGGGGCGGGGGTCATCGGTGGCTTTACTGGTGGGATACCTTATAGGGCTATCGCATATCGACCCGCTACAATATAACCTATCGCTGGAGCGCTTTCTCCCCGCCGATACCATGTCCAGCGTGCCGGACATCGACCTGGACTTTCCGCGCAGCATCCGCGAAGAGCTTATCCTGCGCACGCACGAGAAATGGGGCTGGCAGCACGCCGCTCTCACCGGCACCATCGCCACCTACCAGATTAAGGGGGCGGTAAGGGACTTAGGCAAGGCGCTGGGGCTGCCGGAAGTAGAAATCGACCGGCTGGCGAAGCAGGCGGACTGGGGCAGCGCCAAAAAGCTCGGCAAGAAGATGGAAAGGATGCCCGGTTTTAAGGATAAAGTGGACGCGCCGGTCTGGCGGGACTTAATAGAGCTGGCGGCGGAGCTGGACGGCTTTCCCAAGTACGAGGGGCAGCACCCGGGCGGCATGATTCTTTCCTCCACTCCCCTTACAGATATCGTGCCGGTGCAACGGGGGGCTATCGAGGGGAGATATGTCTGCCAGTGGGACAAGGACAGTATCGATGATGCCGGCTTCGTAAAGATAGACTTTCTGGCGTTGGGGGCTTTATCGCAGTTGCAGGACGCCATCGAGCTTATCAAAGAGCGCACCGGCAAAAGAATCGATATGTCCCGCATCGACTTCGAGGACGAGAAGGTTTACGACATGCTCTGCAAGGGCGATACCATCGGCATCTTCCAGGTGGAGTCGGCGGCGCAGATGCAGACCATCACCAGGTTGAAGCCGAGAAATCTACTGGACATGGCGCACGAGGTGGCGGCGGTGCGGCCGGGGGTGGGCGCCAACCACGGCGTGCATGAATACCTGCTGCGACGCACCAAGAAAAAACCCGTCACCTATGACTGTCCTTTAGAACAACGGGCGCTGGAGCGTACTTTAGGGATTATCCTCTTCCAAGACCAGGTCAACCAGCTGGCGATAGACATAGCGGGTTTTGCCCCCAGCGAAGCCGACCGCCTGCGCCGGGCGTTCAGTCGGAAGCATAATGATGAGCTAATCGAGCAGTACCACCGGAAGTTCCTCGCCGGGGCTAAAGAGCGCGGCGTAACCGAAGAACAGGCGGAAACAGTCTTTAAGAAGTTCAACGGGCAGTACATGTTCCCGGAGTCGCACGCCTTCGCCTTCGGGGTGACGGCATACCAGGCATCGTGGCTGAAATACTACTACCCGCTGGAGTTTTTCGTGGCGATTTTCAACCAGCAACCGATGGGGTTTTATAATCTGGAGACGCTGAAAGAGGATGCCAAACGGCACGGCATCACGGTGCTAAATCCGGATATCAACAAGAGCCAGGCAAAATGCACGATAGAGAGCAACGCCCTACGATTGGGCTTACTTAACATTACAGGGCTGGGGGAAGCCACAGCGAAAGCGATAGAGGAGGGGAGGGAAAAGGGCGGGGACTTTAAGAGCATCGGGGACTTCCTGGAGCGGACAGGCGTGCTGGAGGAGGTAGCTCTTAACCTGGCGGGGGCGGGAGCGTTCGACAGCCTAGAGAAGAACCGCAGGAAGGTAAAGTGGGAAATCGGCTTGAGATATAGACCTATCAACACCCAGCTTACCCTCCCCCTGCCCGTAACGCAGGACATGATAGAGCTTACCGCGCCGAGCGATTGGGAGAGGATGAAGGAAGAGTACAGCGTGCTCGACCTTTACCCCAGCGGGCATATAATGGCGAAGTTACGCCCGCGCTTCAACGGGGGTTTCCATACCAGCAAGGACATCGAAAAATTAAGCGACGGCACTTTCATTACAACAGCGGGGCTGGTCATCAGGCGGCAGCGGCCGCACGGCAAGGTAGTGTTCATCACGCTGGAGGACGAGTTCGGGCACATACCGTGCATGGTCTTCGGGAAGGTGTATGAGCAGTACGAATATACGTTCCGGTCTGCATTCCTGATAATCAAGGGGAGACTAACGCGGCGCGAGGGCACCTGCAACGTGGTCATCAATGAGGCTAAGTCCTTCACCGGACTGGAAAAAGCGCCGGTTTCAAAGGACTGGCGTTAAAACTAACTTAAAAGTTAAAAGTCAAAACTCAAAGCCATAGCCTAAAAATAAAAACTGGTGGAGATTCATTGTGAGTTATTTTTTTGTTATTTCATTTTAAAGGTATACTGGACGGAATCACATACCTCTTTATAGCCTATCTTAATATAGATGGAATTGGAGGTAGGATTTGAAAGGTCGGTATAGAGCATACAGAATTCCTTACCGCTCCGGAGGATATTCCGAGAAAGTTCCGCCACGCAGGATGTGGCATATCCTCTGCGCCGTAACTCCGGGGGTGTATAGACGCCGCCAACAGACATCCCCTTGTCCGTGGGGCGGGTTTTCACTGCCATGGAGACCGGACTGCCATCTTCCCATAAAAATACCCATCCGAGTTCGATGGCAGGGGTGAAATCGGCCTCCGTTTCATTGCTGTCCACACCGAATGCGTCTATATGAAAGGCATGCGACCATTTCAGGATAAGTTCTTTATCCGCCATCGTTGCTGCCCGGAATTTGCCCGGCGATAAGGGAACATCCTTGACTTTATCCAGTCGATAAATTCTTTGCCCCATGGTATCCGATATTTCAACACTATGTTTTACGCACCAGCACCGAGCAAAGACATCTGCCAGTTCCTTGTCCCCAACAACGCCCGGAATAGCTTTAAACCTGGCGGAAACGGCGGACACCAGTGTTTCAGCAATCATCCGCAGGTCACCGGAAAAATAGGCTAGTATAACATTATGAGGAGAAGTCCGCACGGCGACAGCAGAAATATTATCTCCCGTGCCGACGGAACAAAACCACACTTCTTCCCCGTAACGAAGCGGGTTGATTTCAACAGCTTTAGCGATGCCCAGTATAAGCCCGTACCGCGCTTCATCTTTAGTGAGGTATGAACTAGTATAAGTTAGAAAATTTGTCGCGTCTTTATAATATTTGATGTCCATCTTTTTACATATTTCTTTAATTACCATCCCAATTGAAGTATAATGCGGGAAATTGGTATTATATCCTAGTTATATTAAGGAGGTCAAGCATGGCGACATTAGAAGAATTACAGAAGAGGATCCAGCGACTGGAAGACATCAAGCAGATTGAGAAGCTGCAAAGAATCTACGGCTATTACCGCGACTATGAGGAATGGGAAAAGGTGGTCGACCTTTTTAGCGATAATGCCGAGTCCGTAGAAGAATGCGACTACGGCGTCTACAAGGGCAAGGCAGGCATCAGGAGGTATTATATCGACCTGCTCAAGGGGGGCAAAGACGCTAAGCCGAGGCCCGGCTACATGTCCATCGGCATGCAGATACAGGGAGTGGTTACCGTAGACCCGGACGGCAAAAACGCCAAGGGCCGCTGGTACGGTTTCTTCATCGAAGCCCGCCCTACTTTAACACTGCATGAGGGGGAATTAAGACAGCTGTGGGCGCACGGCATTTACGAGAATGAGTATGTTAAAGAGAAGGAAAAATGGTTAATTAAAAAACTCCATTTCTTTCTCAATTTCCGCACGCCTTACGAGGACGGGTGGCTAAAGACCCCGGTGGTGGGACATAACGGGCCGAGTATGGAAGTGCCACCGGACGCCCCACCGACGACCTGGCGACCATATCCTTTCGGTTATCATTTCCCGGTGCACTTCAAGCACCCTATTACTGGCAAATAAAGAAGGCAACAAGCTATGGATCTAAAAGAACTGGAAAAACGGGTAACCATACTAGAGGATATCCAGGAAATTGAGAACCTCCAGAGGATGTATGGGTATTACTTCGACCTGGGGATGTACGAAGAGGTGATGGGCCTTTTTTCCGAAAACGTGGAATCAGTTGAGATAACAGACCACGGGGTGTTCCGGGGAAAAGATGCCGTCAGCCGGATGTACGGCGGCATGGTTGGCATGAAACGCCCGGGTTGGATATTTTTCGAAGTGATGCAGTCGCAGGGCGTCATAGAAGTTGCTCCGGACGGTAAGACAGCGAAAGGGCGCTGGTACACACCATCTTTCGAGTGCCGTCCATTTGGCGGGACGAAGAAACAGACCTGGCAGTTCGGCGTTTATGATAATGTTTACGTTAAAGAAAACGGGAAATGGTACTTTAAAAAACTACACTGGAACCTGACCTACTGGACATCTTACGAGAGGGGCTTTTTAATAGTCCCTAGGCTATCCGACACGCCATTTCCCCACGCCGACGCTCCTGCCACAGCCTACCACCCATATCCATCGGGTTATCACGTCCCCTACCCGTTCAGGCACCCGGTTACCGGCGAATAAATAAAGAGGTGACAATAATGAATCTGGAAGAATTAGAAAAACAAGTACAGCTCCAGGAAGACATTCAGGAGATAGAGCATCTACAAAAGATATACGGCTATTACTTCGATAACAACATGTGGGCGGAAATCGTCGATTTATTCTCTGATAATGCGGAGTCAGTGGAGATAGCCGACCACGGCGTACTTTACGGTAAAAAAGGCGTCGAACGCATATACCGGGACGTAATCGGGGGGCGGGGAAGGCTAGAGCCAAGGCAACCCTGGGTAGCATTTATCGTCATGCAGATAGGCGGGGTGGTGGACGTAGCGCCGGACGGCAAGACAGCCAAAGGACGCTGGCAGACCTGGCTCTTTGAAGCTAAACCCTACGGGGCATACCCGCGTCAGGAATATTTGCACGGCTATTATGAAAATAAATACGTCAAGGAAAACGGCAAGTGGAAGTTCAGCAAACTGCACTGGAATAATACCTTCTGCTCGCCGGTGGAAGACGGGTGGCTAAACCTGCCCTTAATGGGCTGGATGCCCCTGCCAGACGTCGATGAGCCGCCTTCCGCTTTCCACCCTTATCCTTACCACCGCGGTAATGTACCTTATCACTATAAACACCCGATAACGGGAGTGTGAGCATCTCTTTACAGTGGTTACCTTACTCCCTGACCCCCTCTCCAAATAAATAAGTCAATGGTTTGCATAGACGCTCCATTTGGAGAGGGGGTATTTATTTTTTAAGAGGGGCTTACGCCTCTCTTTGACACCCATTTGAGAAAGGGAGAAAAGACTATTTATCCAAAACAAATTTGATATAGCTAGCAACGACGATGGCGGCAGTAGCTACGCGTAAAACAGTGTACCCTAAAGAGACCGGGGTAAAACCGTTATGTAAAGCTAAGGATACTTCGTTAGGTGTGAAATCCCCTTCCGGACCGATAAGCACGATAATGTTTTTATAACCTCCCTTAGAGAAGACACTTTTTATCAGCCTTCGCTTGCCGGAAAGATGAGGCATCAACTTGAGGTCGAAATCCTTAGAATATGCAATTACGTCGTTAAACTCGGTAACCGACGAGATAACAGGAATATTACTCCGCTGGCATTGCTGGGCGGCATTTTGAGCGATTTTCTGCCATCGCAAGAGGCGGTTCTGTGCAGCGGCAGTATCCAGCTTAACGACTACCCTATCCGTGAGCATAGGGATAATGCGTTCTACTCCTAATTGGGTTAGATAATCGATGATGTCGTCCATATAGTTGCCCCTGGGAATAGCGCAGGCAATGGTAAGTTTGACATTTTGATGCCGTTTTGTTTTTAGCGGCATAAGTATGAGTTCCGCCTGTTTTTTATTGATGGCAGCGATAGTAGCTTTATATTCGCGCCCCGCCTTATCGAAGACAATAACTGCATCACCGGCTTTTAGGCGAAGCACATCGCGGATATGGTGCAATTGCGCGGCGTCGGTAAGGGTAATATTGCCTCCATCGATTTTTTCAATATAGAATCGGTGCATACTATCAGATAATAGCCCTAACAACCAGCAACGTCAATAATGATAAAGCAAGTTGACAACGTTTTAAACGCAATGACATAATTGATGAAAATTTATCATGAAACCGCTACGGTTTTTCCTTAAAATCAACCTTAAAAGGTCTATTGATGCCTGAAAAAGACCTGACCAAAGGCAGCATCATCGGTAACCTCTGGTCGCTTTCCTGGCCGATGACAGTTAGTACAACCATCATGATGCTGGGGCCCATCATCGACATGGTGTGGATAGGCAAACTGGGCTCGCCGGAAATGGCCGGTGTAGGGATTTCCGGTATAGTAGTCGCGCTAATAAATTCGCTAATCATGGGTCTGTTCACCGGTCTGCGGGCGATGGTGGCGCGGTTTGTGGGGGCGGGCGATAAAGAACAAGCCAACCACGTTGCACAACAGGCTTTCGTCATCGGCGCGGCGCTATCTTTGCTGATGGCGGTAATCGGCCAACTTTTTGCTACCTCAATAATGAAGCTCTGGGACCTAGAACCGGATGTTATCTCCGCCGGGGCGACCTATATGCGCATCGAGCTAATCGGCATGTTCACGATGTCTTTCGGCATGCTGGCGCAGAGCATTATGCAGGCTTCCGGAGACGCCCAGACCCCGATGAAAATAAGCGTCGGTACCAGGATTTTTCATATAGCGCTCTGTCCTTTCCTGATTTTCGGCTGGTGGATTTTCCCCCGGCTCGATGTCAGCGGCGCGGCCCTCACCGGTGTGATATCCCAAGGCATCGGGGGCGCTATCGGTCTCTGGGTGCTTTTCACCGGGCGGACGCGCCTGCGTATTACGCTTCGCAATTTTAAATTCGATAAGAATATCATCTGGCGCATGGTTAAAATCGGCATACCTTCTTCACTGGGCGGCATCCACTTGAATATCGGCAATATCGTTTTCATGTGGTTTATAGCGCCCTTCGGCACACTGGCGGTAGCAGGCCATAATCTCGTATCACGGGTGGACATGTTCGTGCTAATGCCGGCGATAGGACTGGGGTCGGCAGCAGGCATACTGGCGGCGCAAAATCTAGGCGCGCAGCACCCAGAGCGTTCCGTAAAAACAGCCTGGATAGCTATAGGCTGGTTTACCGGAGTAATGTTTATTTTCTCGATAGTAATATGGTTTTTTGCCGATGGTATTGTACTAATATTCAATCCCGAGCCGGAGCTTATTGACCTTGCCAGTGTCTTCCTCAAAATACAGACGGTCAGCTACATGTGCAACGGGCTGATGATGGTAATGATGAGCATAATGAATACAGTCGGTGATACGTTGATAGCTTTTATTATCGACCTGGTAACGATGTGGGGAATAAGGGTGCCGTTAGCCATCCTGCTGCCTAAGGTAGCTAATCTCGGGGTTTATGGCGTGCGCTGGGCGCTGGTAGCGGATACCGCTTCATCAGCGATTATCTTTATCATTTATTTTCAGTCGGGGCGGTGGAAGAGGAAGAAAATATAACGGACAGAAAAAATTTTCTTGTTTAATAAAAACAATCATTGGTATAATCAGCAATAGAAAGGCGGACATTATGAATATAAAAAAAACGGATTACGCCATATTCAACAAGTTCAAATTCGAGCGTAAGCCCGTGGGCGTTAAGTTTTCTATGAACAAGCCGGAAGGAATCAAGCCCACGAAAAAGAAACTAGCCCTCTGCGAGCTTTTCAGAGAAGCTCAGATAAGCCAGCCGTTCTACATCACTAAAGAAAACGTACAGTGCGGCGAGCAGGTGCTTGGTTTTACGGACTACCCGCCGATTATGTACAGCGGTCAGCTAGGCTCGATGTTTTCCATGTTTAAAAATGCCGGCGCTAACAGGAGAATTTATGATTATGTGCCCCATTTACCTCTAGATTCTGTTAAATATATCATCCATGCATCTATTGATAAAATGACCTTCGAGCCGGATTTGCTGATTTTTACCGCCAGTACCAGCCAGGCAGAAATTCTGTTAAGAGCCAGCAGCTTTTCCGACGGAAAGATGTGGCATGCCAAGGGCAGTACGTGCCTTGCTTGCGCCTGGATTTACGCTCATCCATATTTAAGCGGAGAGATGAACTATACCATCAGCGGTCTCGGTTTCAGCATGAAAGCAAGGAGAGTTTTACCCGACGGCTTGATTATTATTATATTCCCTTTCGATACGATTTCTCCGCTGATAGAAAATCTCAAAGAAATGGAATGGGAGCCTTACTGGTTCAAACTGGGGAGGGAGGGTTTTATGAAAGAGGTAACCAGGAGGACTACCGAGCTGGCAAAAAAGCTAGGCGAAGATTACAGCGGCCCGGGCTCGCAAACGAAGAGAAAATAATATCAAGTGATTAGATAAGACTATTCAAAGGCATACAGCTTGCCGTCTTCAGAGCCGATATAAACTATGCCGTTATCTACAGCGGGTGAAGAGGAAATAACACCTCCCGTGGTATAACTCCAGATTTTTTTTCCAGTTGTTCTATCGACAGCATAAAAATTACCATCTTCAACGCCAACATAAACAACCGTGCCGGCTATAGCCGGCGATGATATAACATCGTCATTCGTAGCATATGTCCTCTGGATTTCATGAGTGACAAGATTAATGGAAACCAGATTACTACCCGAACCCACATAAGCATAGTCCCCTACTATCGATGGTGAAGACACCGACCTTGCACCCCATACAAGAGTAACACCCCAAAGAAAACCGGAAGGGGGCGATGGTTTTGGCGCGACACCATATATGTAGAGCGTGTTCCAGTATAACCTGATTTTATTTTCCTGCCACCAGTTTTTCCCCGTGATATCGATTGCTATAAAAAATCCCCAACCATCGGTGAAATAGGCAACACCATCTTTTACTGCAGGGGATGAATAAACAGGAAACTTGGTATCATATTGTAAACGCGCACTGCCGGTTTTAGCATTAAAAGAATAGAACAAATTATCATTAGAACCCACGAGGACAATACCTCTGGCAACAGCCGGTGAAGCAGATATTAAACCTTCAGTATAACCATGCCAGATTTCCGAACCGGTAGCTGCATCTACAGCGTATACATTATAGTCATAGCATCCAAAGTACACCACGCCGTCAGCTACAGCCGGAGATGAACGCACGGCATATTTAACGGGGAAAGACCAGAGTTTCTTGCCAGTTTTAGCGTCCAGAGCATAAAGATTGCAGTCATTGGAACCACAATAAACTACGCCGTCAACGACGGCCGTCGACGAATCGACAAAACTACCTGTTTTAAATACCCATAATTGTTCACCCGTTTCACCATCAACCGCATAGATATTGCCGTCCTGGGAGCCAAAATATACAACGCCATCGACAACAGCCGGTGATGAATGTATGGGGCCTCCAGTATTAAAAGTCCACTTCAATGTTCCTTCAGGTGATGTAATATTCTGGCCGGCATTACCAGTATGAGCAAGGTCGCGACGGAACATCGCCCAATCATTACCCTGGGGGGACGAATAAACATTTTCAGGAATTTTTAAAATTAAGTCAGTACACTGTAATAACGAAAGTAAGGTAATGACCAAGCAGAATACACCCAAGAGACTAAAGGTGATGATTAGCCTGCGTTTACGAAGTTCCAGCCTTCTTTTTTCGAGTACTTCATGTTGCTCAACCATAGCTAAATCCTAATAAAATGATATTCTGCACAAGCTTTTTAAGTCAAACAAAAAAACCCTGATGTATTTCAAGAATATATGTCAAGATTTCGGGTTAACCGAGCCAGTTTATTTTTAAAATTTCCCGAGCGCGGCTACATCTAAATTATGCAACCAAGGCCCGCGGGAGATGTGCATAACAACAAAGGTAGTTGTGCGTGTGATGTCCGGTATATTGGCGATAACATTTTTGACGAACTCATCGAACTCATGAGGTATATGAAACATGAAAAGCCCGATAATATCATAAGTGCCAGTACAGCCGCAGAGGTAATAGACATTGGGGCTTTTTATCAATAATTGTTCCACTTTTTCAGCGGTACCTACTTTTACCTCGATGCACATAATACATATAAAATGAAGTCCCAATTGTTCCGGGTTGGGGATGGCGCTTATTTTCATGGTTTTGCTGTTTACCAAGCTTTTTACCCGATTGCGCACCGTCCCTTCAGAGACCTTGAGTTTGCGACCGATTTCGCGGAAACTTTGCCGCGCATCTTCCTGGAGTTCTTTTATAATTTTCTGACCTAATTCATCCAACATATTACACCTCCTAAATAAGGTGGAGTAAAACTGTTAATGTTACTATACGCAATTTTACAACAAAATGCAAATTCAAAGATTATATGCGTAAGGCGAGGGAGAAAAACAGAGTGCTTGACTATATAGTGCGTATATCAGTATTTTTAAAGATTCTTAAAAATCAAGATTTTACCATGACCAGCATCATTTTAAAGCGGTTGAAAGCTTTTAAGGCATGGGGCTGGTTAGCCGGCATAATAACCATTTCTTCTTTCTTAACCAAGAGGGGTTTGCCGGAAATAGTAATTTCAGCTTCACCATCGAGAATATAGACCAAAGCATCAAAGGGGGCAGTGTGTTCACTCAATCCCTGTCCCTTATCGAAAGCGAAGAGAGTGACCGTGCCGGCAGGCTTATCGATTAGAGTTCGGCTGACGACAGCACCCGGCTGGTATGCCACCAGATTCAGCATACCTGCTACCTGAGCTGATAAATTCTCCGATTTCATTTTTTATACCATTCTTTCATATTATTATCAATTATACCTAAATTATTATTTTTTTAAATATGAAGCGACCGGCAGGAAGGATAAAAAGATGATAAGAAAGATGAAAGGTAAAGAAAGAATTATGTAAGATATGTCGTCTAAAAAAATGATGCGCTTAATGTTTCCGGTTGTTTACTTTAGATAAAAACAGCTTTTGCCACACAACAATACTGATGAGAATGAACGCCAAACTTGATAGAAGGCTAAAATACGGAGTTAATAAAGCCGTTTTATCAACCGGATATACTCTCCCACCAACAGTCACCGGCGCGGCTGAAATAGTTATACTGGCATAGCCCAACGCATAGTTATTACCAGTTGTACCGTTATACCACATTTTAAGTTGAGCAGACTCGCCTGCGCCGTTAAAACCGGCAGCATCATATAATACTCTTGGCGTATAGGTTCTGCTTGACCGCCAGGTTACACCATCATTTTTATGCAGAATAGGATTGCTGGCATACTTGGTCCAAGTTATGCCGTCGTTTGATTGCGCATAGCCAATACCTTCGTTACTGGCAGTTTGACCACCGGAATACCACATATGGTAAACACCGTCTATTTTTTGCACCGAACAGAAGGTTGCATAGACATCGTCCCATGTACCGGAGGTTCCATGGGGCAGCACCGGTGCAATGCCGCCATTGTAGCCCTGCCATTGTTTACCGTCGGCGCTAACGGCAACACCGATATCTTCGTAAGCGCCGGTTGTGCCATCATAGTACATAACGAATTTATTCTGCCAAACAGTAACAGAATCCACCGGCGCTACGATCGTCGCCGAACCGGCTGGATTATAAAAGACCTCACACGGGCCGTAGGATCCGGCATTCCAATTAACTCCGGGCCCTCCCTTGATGACAGACGTGCCGATCTGTGTGATGGCAGCATCAGACGTCCAGTTTATTCCATTAACCGATTCAGCCGTCCTGATGTCATTGATAGAATATAACTGCGTTGAGTTCCAGTACCAGATCAGATATTTAGTGCCTATCCATTTAACGACGGCATGGCGTGCGTTGGTCAGTCCAGTGACAGAAGTACCAGACGCCCAGTTGATGCCATCACCGGAAGTTGTGTACCTTATGCTTGAACCGTCATCGTACCACATATGGTAAGTTGAACCATCGAAGATAATGCTGGGATAATAAACCCTCTCGGCGGGATCGAAAACCGGGTTTGTGGGATACTGCTGCCAGTTAACATACTCGGGATTAAAAGCGAATACCGATTTTGAAGTGGTAAATAACAAAGTTACCAACATTAAGAATGCAGTCAGAAGTATTATCCCAATTTTTAAAATGTCGTTTCGTGTAGAGCCTACTCTCACGTATTTATTCCCCTAACTACCCTTACTTAAGATGTCTTATGTTAATAAGGGTATCAAAAGGATGTATAATTTATTGTAAAAATAATAAATATGTCATATAGAATTCATGAACGATTCATAAAAGGAAATAAATAATATCTAAAATTTATCAATAATTTGATACTTTTAATGATTTTTCGGTAAGCTCTTGCCCGTGATTCCATTGGATTGTCAATACCTGTATAATAAAAAAACGGCGAATCATTTCAAAGCATATTATGTTAAATATTTCCAATGTGTCCAAATCATATAATGCCCGGTATTTATTCAGCGGCGTTACCTTTAACGTGGGCATGGGTGACCGCATCGCGGTAATCGGGGCGAATGGAACAGGCAAGACCACCTTGTTTGAAATAATCGTGGGGAACATAACGCCGGATACAGGGAACGTTTCCATACGCCGCGGCACGACTATCGGCTACTTGCAACAGGATATCCAGCATACTTCCAATCACAAACTGCTGGACGAAATAGTGCAATCGTCAGGCAATATGAGCCAGCTGGCGCATAAAATCCAACTCTTGCAGGAAGAGCTTGCCGAAGAAAAAGATAAAGCGAATATTACGGCGTTACTCCGCGAATTAGGCGATGTCCAGCACGAATTCGAGTCATCGGGGGGTTATAACGCCGAGTACGAGGCAAAGATTATCCTCGCCGGTCTAGGTTTTACCGAAGCCGATTTTCAGCGTAAGCTATATGAATTCAGCGGCGGCTGGCTGACGCGCATCGAACTGGCTAAGCTTCTTTTTCTCAATCCCGACCTGCTGATACTGGACGAACCGACGAACCATCTCGACTTGGAGACACAGCGCTGGTTCGAGAACTATCTCAAAGGATATCACGGCGCTGTGCTGGTGACATCCCATGACCGCGCTTTTTTAAACAACGTGGTGAAAAAGGTCATCGCCATCGAGCAGGAAGAGGTAGTTTTCTTCCATGGCGATTACGACGGATATGTGAGCGCAAGAGCAAAAGACATGGAAATCAGGCAGGCGACCGCCAAGCGGCAAGAGCAGAAGATAAAGAAAGAGATGCGTTTTATCGAGCGTTTCCGCGCCAAGAACACCAAAGCGACCCAAGTGCAGAGCAGGATAAAAAAGCTGGAGAAAATGGAGAGAATAATCGTGCCGCGGCAGACAAAAAAGATAAAATTCTCATTTCCGGAACCGGTATACAGCGGGCATGTGGTTATTAAACTAAAGAATATCGATAAAGCCTATGATTCTAAAATAGTTTATCGAGACCTCAACCTAGAGCTCACCCGCGGCGACCGGGTGGCTTTGGTGGGGCCTAACGGGGCGGGCAAGACAACACTACTTAAGATACTGGCAGGCGTGCTGCCGTTCGAAAAGGGAGAACGTATACCGGGTCATAACGTCACCACCGCTTACTTTGCCCAGTACTATATTGAGTTACTAAATCCAGCCAATAAAGTTATCGATGAGTTACGGCTGATAGCGCCGGAAGAATCGGACCAGAGGCTGCGGGGACTGCTGGGGGCGTTCTTATTCAGCGGGGAAGACGTGATGAAAGAGGTGTCCGTCCTTTCCGGCGGGGAAAAGACGCGACTGGCTATTGTAAAAATGCTGACCAGACCCGCTAATTTCCTGCTACTGGATGAGCCGACCAACCACCTGGACATACCGTCACGGGAAATACTGACCGACGCGCTGGACG
The DNA here is from genome assembly GCA_034432135.1 of Dehalococcoidales bacterium. Taxonomy (GTDB): domain Bacteria; phylum Chloroflexota; class Dehalococcoidia; order Dehalococcoidales; family RBG-16-60-22; genus RBG-13-51-18. Next base: position 33,179 of record DAOUCO010000082.1, read on the forward strand.
CCTATACCGGCACGATATGTTTTATCACCCACGACAGGACGCTGATTAGGGAAATCGCCAATAAAATCATCGAGATAAGAGAAGGTAAGCTAAGGATTTTCCCGGGCAGTTACGACGATTACCTTTCCAAGCAGGAGCCGCAGCTAGATGTTGTGCCGGAGACTTTACGGGCTATAAGAGAACACTCACCTTCCAGAGCCAAGCAAAAAGAGCAGCAAAAACAGCGTAAAGTGCTTGAGGCAAATTTAAGGAATGAGTTTTATAAGAAGATTTCCCCGGTGAAAAAACGAATAGCGGAGATTGAAGGCAAGGTTGCTACATTAAACGCACGCATCACGGAAATAGAAGCGCTTTTTACCGACCCCGAGCACTATAAAGACGGTCATAGGGTGGCGGAAATAAACCGGGAATACGTTAAAGCTAAAGAGTCAATAAGGACTTTAACCGGCGAATGGGACAAGCTGACGGTGGAAGTGGAAAAGTTGACGCAGGAATATAAGAAGATGGAGGAGGAAATCTAAACCTTTTTCCTTTTTTTACACCCTATCTCGTCCTTGATAACGTGCTCCTCAACTATCCATATTTTGGGCGGGCTCATATCGGCTATTTTCGCCCAGTCATCGAGGAGGGGTTGGGCTTGTTTCGTTTTACCGTACTCCATAGATTTCCGGAAACTTTCGAGGTCGTCATACCATGTTTCGATAATGCCGTCCTCTTCGTATTCCCGCCCCGGTATATCGATAAAATGGTTCTGGATGTATTTTCTCAAACCGGGGATATGTTTAGCGACCAGCGGGCCATGGACATCTTTCCAGTACCGGTAAAATTCCTCCCGGCTGATGTCGGGTTTCCTCTTAACGATATTCATCACTTTAATCATTTTACATACTCCTTGCCTGAATGATATTCACCACCCCACTCTAATGTCAAATTGAATCATATCTTCATATCAAGGTAGAATATGCTAACCTGATTGAGGAGAAAACATTATGATTAAGTCAATAGTTGTGGCGCACCGCAAAGCCGGAATGACCCGTGAGGAATTTAACAAATACTGGCTGGAAAAACATGCGCCCCTGGCGGCGAAACTTATCCCGGGCATTAGAAGATACGTGCAGAATCACTATGTTGCCATACCGGGTATGG
>DAOUCO010000083.1:0-7678 GCA_034432135.1 Dehalococcoidales bacterium
GAGCTCTTACCTCCCCATTGCACCCTTACCCCGATTTAATCGAGGCGGTATGTTTCTGTGGCACTTTCCGTAGGGTCGCCCCTCCTGGGTGTTACCCAGCGTCCTGCCCGGCGGAGCTCGGACTTTCCTCCCCGATAAGCGTTAGCAAATCGAGGCGGTCACCCGATTTACTTGGCCCTTTTACAGTGTAGTCGAGGGCGGAGTCAGAGTCAATGGGGGAAAGGTCTATTCTATTTTCTACAAACGGGGTGTAAAAGAGGGACTGGTGCCCTTCAGGGTGAACCTTCAGGCTGAACTCCTCCTTAACACCCCGTTTGCGTATTATTATTCTCCCCAACCCGTTTTCTCCTCTCTGCCAGCGGAGAGGGGAATTAAAGAGGAGAGTTCGTTGCTTTCCCCTCTTAAAAACTCCGCTTGGCGTAAGAAAATCATCCTCCCACTTTGAAAAAGGGGGAGTTAGAGGGGGATTTTATTTTCCGTCAAGCGCTTTGTTCGCCAGCTCGTCCGCCTGCCGGTTTTGCTCTCGCGGGATGTATGAAATGGAGAGTCTTTCAAATTTACCTGTAAGTTGCACCACCTGCTGATATAGCGGGCGTAAGATGGTGTTCTTTATCTTGTATTGCCCGTTGATTTGCTTTACCACCAGCTCGGAGTCTGATTTTACAATAGCATGTCGGCACCCGAGGCTGATGGCTTTTTCTAATCCGCTGATAATCGCCAGGTATTCCGCTTGGTTATTAGTTGTCGGGGTAAGACGTTGAGAAATAGTGGCAATGGTCTTTCCAGCGGTATCTTTAATAACTACCCCTATAGCCGCAGGACCGGGATTACCCCGCGCCGCCCCATCTGTATAAATAGTTACTCTTTCGTTACTCAATTCGTATCTCGTTTGTTAAAAATACCTCGTCCCCCTTTGTAAAAGGGGGAGCAGAGGAGGATTTTAAGCTTTCAAGAAATAAACAATATTCTCCCGCACGTGCCGCACAGCACCGGCTGACCTGCCCTGGCTTTCTGTAGTATGCTCGCCGAAAGCGATATGCGGCAGGCGCCGCAGATGCCCTGCTCAACTTTAGCCACCGCCTGTTTCTTCTGCTGGCGGACTTTTTCGTATAAATCAACCGCTTGCGACTCTATTTGCATAGCGAGTAGGTTTCGCTTTTCTATGAGCTCGGTGAGTATATTCTTTAGTTGTTCGATGTCAATCGCTAACCGCTTTTGTTGCTGTTGCCACTCCGCCTCCAGCTTGCTAAAGTCGGCGGTGGCAGCAGTTAATGCTTTTTCCGCTTCTTCGACGCTCTCGATTGCTTCCAGGGCTTTGGTCTCCAGCTGGTCGGCTAACGACTTTAGCGTTTCGACTTCATGCTGTAGGTTGGAGAGTTCTTTAGGGTTGTTGATTCTGCCGCTGTAAAGTTGCTTTTCCGCATCCTTGATTTTACTGGTAATATCATCCAGTTCGAATTCGGCGTCGCGGCGCTTATGCTTCAGGTCATTAAGCGCTTTTTGCTCGTCATTGAGCCGACTTTGGGCGGCATCAAGAGCATCCCGCTTGCCGACCTGCCCGTTCTTTAGGTCTAAGGTCTGGCGGGTGTGTTCGATTTCGCTGTCAAGTTCCTGGAGTTCGTAAAGTTGCTTGGTGACCGGCATAGCTGTCCTATTCTATAACGGGTAGGGGATAAAGGCAAACGAGGAAGAAATCTGCGACAAAACCCCCTTTATTATATTAGAACATATGTGCTATATTTTTAGCAGGAAACGACTCAAAGCTAAATAGCTTCATTTAGTCGTTTTTAAAGTTATGTTAAATCAGCTTCAAAATAGGGGTTATGAAAATTTAGCGAGTTATGGTAAGTGGAGGTTAAAATGAGGGTTTTAAAACTGGCAAAAAAGAGCGGGAGATGGGACCTGGCGGCCCATGTAATCGTGCTGGCGGCGATAGAGCAGCTGGAGAACGGGAGGAAAAAGAATGACGGCGAAAGAAAAACGAAAAGAGGGCGGGCAAAAGGGTAACCAGAACGCGCGAAAGCACGGGTTTTACTCAAAGGTGCTGGATGCGGCAGAGAAAAAAGACCTGGAAATAGCGTCTGATGTAGACGGCATCGATGATGAGATTGCTTTATTGCGGGTGAAGATAAAGAGCGTACTGGAGAAGGACCCGGAGAACCTACAGTTAATCATGCAGGCGACAACAACGCTGGCGAGGCTGCTGAAGACGCGGCTTAATATAAATAAAGAGCAGAAGAAGGGGTTAAAGGAGGCAATCGGGAAAGTCATCAGGGAGGCGGCTTTGCCATTCGGGATAAGCGTAGCGAGCGCGGTGGTTGGGAAGAGGGTTTAAGAAGTAGTTAGTAATTAGTAAATTGTAGTTAGGGAGTTGTCATTGCGAGGAGCCCCGATGGAATCGGGGCGACGCGGCAATCTCTATCATCGGTTAAAGTTTATCCCGGGGATTGCCACGCTTCGCTCGCAATGACGATAAGGCACAGATTCTTCAAGAGGGCTTAGAATGACGCCAGAGAGGAAGAGAGAATGGTGGAAAAAGAAGTTGAAAATCAATTATGGCCGTATCAAAAAGAGGTATTCGATGCAATATGCGATAGCGCGTATTTTCGGAAGGGGCTAACCTTTTCCATAGAAATAGCCAGGCAAGGTGGAAAGAATGAAATATCAGCACGGGTAGAATCGTTTTTGTTACCTCTGCATATGTACGAACCGGTTAACCTGATAAAATGTTCGCCGACTTTCCAGCCACAAGCAATGATTTCCATAACGAGGTTAAAAGAAAAACTAGATTATTTCGGGTTCGAGAATAAATGGCAATCAGAACTGGGTTATATCATCAGGCTTGGCTATGCCCGCGCTATCTTCCTTTCGGCAGATGAATCGGCTAATGTCGTCGGCAATACCGCCCACCTCCTCCTAGAAGTCGACGAGGCGCAGGACGTAAGCAAGGAGAAATACAGCAAGGAGTTCAAGCCGATGGGCGCTACTACCAACGTCACCACCGTACTCTACGGCACTACCTGGGACGAAACGACGCTTTTGGAGGAGGTCAAGCAGACGAACCTCGAACTGGAGCGGCGGGACGGCATTAAACGCCACTTCCGCTACGACTGGCAGGAGGTGGCGAAATATAACCCGGACTACCTCGCTTATGTGGAGAGGGAAAGGGAGAGGCTGGGGGAGAACCACCCGCTTTTTCTAACGCAGTACCGGCTCCTGCCGATACACGGCGGGGGCGGGTTTTTAAGCACCACGCAGAAAGAGCAATTACAGGGAGAACATGCAAGAGTGCGCCGGGGGGAAGAAGGCAAGACCTACGTGGCGGGTATAGATTTAGCGGGCGAAGCTGAAACAATCGAGGATTTATTAGTCCCCAACGCCCGCCGCGATGCCACGGTGGTAACGATAGCGGAACTCGACTTTTCCGACTGTGACATCGTGAATAACGAACCCGGGATAAAAATCGTCGAGCATTACCGCTGGGTGGGGAAAAAGCACGCCGAGCTATACGGTCAGCTCGTGGATATCTTAAAGAATATCTGGCGCTGTAAAAGAATCGTCGTCGATGCCTCGGGCGTCGGCGAGCCGGTGGCGTCGTTCCTGCGCAGGGCATTAGGTTCGAGGGTTAAGCCTTTTAAATTCACGGCGCAAAGCAAGAGCGAGCTTGGCTTTAACCTGCTGGCGGCGGTTAACTCCGGTCGGCTCAAGGTTTATAAGGGCGACGGCAGCGAGGAATATCAGGAATTCTGGCACGAAATGGAGAAAGCGCGGAGCCAGTACCGCCCCAGCCAGACGATGAACTTTTACGTCGACTCTTCAGACGGGCACGACGACTTTTTAATGAGCCTGGCGCTGGTAAATGAGGCGGGCAGGCTTTATGTACCTAAGATGGCAACAGGCGAGGAGAGGGAGTAACTTAATTTGATAAAAAGCGTTGTATATAATGTAAAATTGGTTTAAAATAACCCTATGACTCTAGTAGACGGAGATTGAAATGTTAAACAGATATTACATGTTAATCATGCTGGTTTTAGTCCCTTTATTGATACTGACGGCGTGTACAGGTGGAGGAGAAACCACGACGATAACGACACAGATAACACAACCAACTACCACAACGCCCAAAACTACACAGCAAAAGCCTACCTCAACCACCACCACGACTCAACCAACGACCACGGCAACACCTACAAGTACAACAGTGACAGAAACGCCGACTAAGACGACTGATATAACAGCAATCACTACTGATTCTTGGTACCAGGGTATAGTAGATGCAGTGAAAGCTTTACAGCCAACTACCATACCTAAACATTTGAAGGTTTACAGTTGTAATAAAACAGGGGTTGAATTTGATATTAATACATATTTCACAGTCTTAACTCATTTATCTATAGAAGAGGGATATGTTCTAGATTATGTGTATCTTTATGATTTTATGGGCGGAAGACCAATAATTTATGTGAGGCAAGAAAGCCAGGAGCCGTATAAAAATTTCGAGGAATATTACAAATATGCGGAAGAATTAAAAATAGAAAATGATTATGATTTTGTATCGCTGTTGATGTATGGAGAGGCGGGGGCATTTGAAAATAAAATTAGAATTGATGGGACAAAAGAAGGATTCTTTGAATACGTAGTTTTACAAATGTTAGGAGGTCAATTCTATCTTTGGTGGCACGCAAATTATGATGACGCCATAATAATATGTGACCCGAAGAGAATAGATTATGTTAAAAAAGAGATAGATAGTTGGGGTGTGCTAGATTTATCTCCGGAAATAATACAGCAAGCACGGAGTTTGGATTATCAACCTATCGTTGAATTGACAGATAGCATTGTAAATGTTTCATTAATATATTTCACTAAATGGGGAGGATTTATCAGGGTTACATTTACCATCAATCGGGAATACCCACATACTATTATTGGTGTTAATAGTGAACTTCTTATTCAATATAATTGTGGTATGATGTTTTAAGATAAATGAGAATGGGGCATAAAGCCTCCCTTTCTATTTAACCCCCCTTTAATTCCGATGTGCAGTGCGGGCAGCGTATCGCTTTAACAGGAATAACGCTGGCGCAGTAGGGGCAGTCCTTGGTGGTTGGGGCGGTGGGCACTGCCTCTTTTTTATGTTCCGCAGCGCGGCGGAGTTTATTGATACCCTTAACTACCAGGAACACGGCAAAGGCAACGATAATAAAGGAAACGATGGTATTGATGAAAAGCCCGTAGTTAAAGGTTACGGCGCCGGCGGCTTGAGCGTCCGCCAGGGTGGCATAAGGGCCGGGGGTCTTATCCCCGCTGCTGATGACCCAGAACAGGTTGGTGAAATCCACCTTGCCCAGCGCCAGACCGATAGGGGGCATGATAATATCTTTAACAAGGGAGTTGACTATCGCGCCGAAAGCCGCGCCAATAATTATGCCAATAGCAAGGTCGAGGGCGTTGCCGCGCATGATGAACTCTTTAAACTCTTTCCACATAAGACGCTCCTTTCATTTAAGTTTAAACTATCGTAATTATAATGGGGAAAATTGTCAAATATCGCTTCGGGGGAAAAAGAAGAGGGGCGTTGCCGCCCCTCTAAGTTATTTAGCTGAAGTAAATGCCTAATAATAGAACGCGGTACGCCTGCCTACCCACATGCCTAGGAGGAATAGAACTAATCCCCCGAGGCCGATGGTCAAATAAAGCGGCCAGCCGATAAACTCGAAAGGTTTGACCATGGTAAACTCGCCGGCGCCGGTCCAGCCACTTGCATTTTGGGCAGCATCGATCGCCTGCTCTCGCCAGTAGTAAATAATTTCACTGGAAAGACGGAGCTGTTCATCCTCGGTGAGTGTATATTGAGATTCGGTTATACCGGTCACATTAATCACGATTGAATTCGTATCGAAAGTTTTACTCGTGGCGATTTGCAGATTATAGGTTATCGGCAGGCTGTCGTCTTCGACATCTTCCCAATCGAATGAGGCGGGGGCTGATATGGCTTCTCCCATGGCGGGGGATAGCGGCTGTGGTGTGTTGGGGGCTTTCGATTCGATAGTGAATATCGCGGTAGCGGTGTTAGTGCCATCAGTGGCAGAGATGGTATGTTCGCCGTACTTCAGGGCGGGCAGTTTGACGCTGGTAAAAAAGAGTCCGCTTTCGGTGGCGTTGCGTTGCGTTACATTTTGACCGTCGATGGAAACGGTGACAGGGTGGTTTGGAATGAAGCCGCTGCTGGCGATGCTGATGGACGCGCCGACATAATCGCCACCTAGTTCTACGTCAAGTGAGTAGTTTTGCGAAGATGGAGGGGTGGTGGGTTCGGCTTGCGTTACGGTAAAGGAGGTGGTGGCGGAGGTGGCGCCAGCGGTAACGGTAATGGTATGAGCGCCTATGGTAGCGCTGGCAGGGATGACGATAACGCCTGAAAAGCTGCCGTCGGTGCTGGTATAGGTACTGCCGCTCAAGGTGATTGTTGAGGTATCGAATGTAACCGTAATGGCGGAACTAGCGGCGAAGTGGGAGCCGCTGATGGCTACGTCGGTGCCGGGAGGGCCGGAGTCAGGGGTTGGGGCATTCAGTGTAGGAGTAGTGGTGCCGCCAGTGACGGTAAAGGTAGCTGTTAAGGAAGTAGTACCTACAGTGACAGTGATGATATGGTCGCCGGCAGTAGCGTTCGTCGGAATGGTGAGAACGCTGGCGAAACTACCGTCAGTTCCTGTCTGCGAACTGCCTGTAGGAGTAAGCGTGGTATTATCGAATTTAAAGGTGATATTTGTGCTTGGTGGGAAATTCGTGCCGCTGATAGCTACTTGTGTGCCGGGGGGGCCCGATGTCGGCTGGAGGGCGCCAAGGGTAGGGCTGGCAGTGACGGTGAAGGTTCTCGTGGCACTGACGGCACCAGCACCGGTGCCGGCGGTAACGGTAAGGTTATGACTGCCGGCGGTAGCGGTTGTTGGTATCGTGATAGAACTTATAAAAAGTCCGGTGCTTAAGGTGGAAGTATGGCCGGAAGTTGGCGTAATAATAGTAGTATCGAACATAAAAACGAGTGCCGTGCTGGGCGGGAAATTTGAACCGGAAACTACAACTAAGGTGCCAGGAGGCCCTGAAGCGGGGGATAGCGGGTCGAGGGTAGGAATGGTCACAGTAAAGGTTGCCTTGGCTTTTATCAGACTCTCACTTACTTGAGTATAAGTTGTTACATAAACATAATAAGTGCCGGACGTTACGTTTTGAGCGATGGTACCATCTGTTAATGAAGCAGGTACGTCGAAAGTTTTAGTGAAATTACCGGCTAAGGCGGGGTTTGGAGAAGTACTAGTATCAGGGATTTGTACTTCGGCCACTTTCTTTCTAACATTGGCTGACGTGATAAGCGTATTTTCGTTAATGTTGTTCGGGGAAAAATATATATTTGCCCAGGTCTCGACGGAAGGAGCTGGAGTAATTACTCCAGTGACGGTAACAGTGCTTCCGATTCTACCGCTTGTTGGAGATAAGGTAATAGAGCTAGCGTAAACCGGCGTGACTGGTATTAATAAAAATAAAAGTGAAAGAATTATGATAATGCCTGATATCCTAAATAGTGCAATACGTTTCATGATGACCTCCCGATAAATATAACGTAATAATGATGCTAATGATAGGCTGTCCTCCTGCCGGCGCGGAAAGCGATTAAAAT
>DAOUCO010000084.1:0-9056 GCA_034432135.1 Dehalococcoidales bacterium
GGTTTTACAGTCTGCATGCCATCTCTACCTTGCTCTTCGACCGTCCCTGCTATAAAAACGTTATCTGTCTCGGCCATATCGTCGATGCCAAGGGCGAGAAGATGAGCAAGCGTAAGGGGAATGTCGTCTTTCCTTGGGAGGTAATTAAGAAGTTTGGCGCCGACCCGTTGCGCTGGTATTTTTATACATCTTCCGCTCCGGGGAATACACGCCAGTTCGATGAAAAGCAATTGGATGAGGTCTCCCGCCGTGTTTTTTCTACCCTCTGGAACGTTTACTCATTTTTCGTTATGTATGCTAATATTGATAAGTATAAACCGGCCGCCGGGAATTTTCCTCCTCCCGTCGCCGAATTGGATAAATGGATTCTCTCCGAGCTTAACCAGCTCATTATTGATGTTGATTCAGCTTTACAAAACTATAACCCCACCGAAGCCGGCCGTAAGATTGAAACTTTCGTCGAAGGTTTGTCCAATTGGTATGTCCGGCGCAGTCGGCGGCGTTTCTGGAAAAGTGAAAATGACTCCGATAAGCTTTCTGCCTATAATACGCTTTATACCTGCTTGGAAACTTTAGCAAGATTGCTGGCGCCTTTTACTCCCTTCATCGCCGAGGAGCTTTATCAGAATCTGGTAATTACGGTTTTCCCTGATGCGCCAGCTAGCGTTCATCTGACGGATTTTCCAGCGCCGGATGAAACGAAAATTGATAAACAGCTGGCTGATGATAACCGCCTGGCGATGAAAGTATGCAGTATGGGCAGGGCGGCGCGTAGTAAGGCTGGTGTCAAAGTCCGCCAGCCACTGGAAACTGTCTACGTTGGCATTGCCTCAGATTATGAAGAGCGTGCTTTAGAAAGAGTCGCCCCTCTTGTCCTCGAAGAGCTGAATGTTAAAGAATTGAAAACTGATACTGTTGAAAAGGTGTCAGGTATGGAAATGGCGAATTATTCGGTTGTCAGCGAGGCGGGCATTAGCGTTGCCGTATCGACCTATATCACGGTAGAACTTCAGGCAGAAGGCATGGCTCGTGAAATTGTCCATCGTTTACAGACGATGCGTCGTACCGCCGGCTATGAAATCGCCGACCATATTCGTATGTATTATGAGGGTGATGCCTATTTTGTGCAGTCTATCTCAGCTTTTGCTGACTATATCAGGCAGGAAACGCTTTCGGACGATATTGACGAAGGCATTCCTCATGATGTTGACCTTCGCGAAGACCATAAAATAAGTGGCTATAGCATCTCTCTTGGAATTAAAAAAGCTGTCTAATTTAAGGTCTCGGACTCTCGATAGGTGTTACGGTTGTGGTATATTCTTTATCGCCGCGCCAGTATTTTATATCCAGCGGTTGACCTATTGTCGAAGCGTGTAATATCTTGGTTAACTCCTCGACCGTGGTGACTTCGTGGCCGCCTAGGCTTACGATAACATCCCATTTTTTAAGTCCGGCTTTATCGGCTGGGCTATTCGCTACCACCTGTGTCACCAGTACGCCTTCATCTACTTTAAGGTCCAGTTCCATAATTGCCAGTTGGTCTACGGTATAGAGTCCTACACCCAGCCAGGGTCGTGTTACGTATCCCTTATTCACCAACTCTTGGATTATCGGAATGGCTGTATCGATACTGATGGCGTAACCCATGCCTTCTACGCCGACGCTGGCAATTTTAGCGCTCGTAATGCCGATGACTTCTCCTGCAAGGTTGACCAGCGGCCCGCCGCTATTTCCCGGATTGATAGCGGCGCTCGTTTCGATAAGGTCATATAATGTTTGATTAACGTCTACCTGTAGTGATACATCCTTCCGGCTTATAATTCCTTCTGTAGCTCTTGTTCCCTGTCCTAGAGCGTTGCCGATAGCGATTACCCAGTCGCCGATGCGCATGTTGGCGGCGCTGCCTGTTCTCAAAGCTGGCAGGTTTTTAGCATCTATTTTAATAATCGCCAGGTCGTTTAGTGGGTCCGTAAAAACAGTATTGGTATTTGCATTATAGGTATCGCCGTTGTCGGTGGTTATGGTAATGTTCTTGGCGCCTTCTACAACGTGGTTGTTCGTCACGATAATGCCGTCAGAGTCAATTATCCAGCCAGAGCCGGCGCCCTGCTCGGTATAGGGCCTGTTAAAGAAGTCATAAGAGGTAACTTCGGTATTGATGGCTACCACCGATGGTTTTACCAGCGACACTACATCGGCGATGCTGGGAAGTTGTATGACCGTCCCACTGTTAGACGGCGGCGTCCAGGTAGTACTTATCGGGGTAGCGGTATTCGTCGGAGTTGATGGACTCTGGGTAATCGTTATACAGCCTGTCAGGAGAATTATCCCCAGCGTAATAGCTATGGTAAAAACCAGTAAAAATGCTTTTATATTGTTTATTTTCATCTGATTTATTCCTATTTTTGATTATATCATACTAAAAAATTGTTAAAATATTATGAAGACTATTCTTTATAAAAATAAAGCCCCCTCCCTTTCTTGGAGAGGGGGCTGAAAACCTGAACTTAAAGAAGTATTATCTAAACTCTGCCGGTACTTCGGGCAGCTCTTTTAATGCTTCTTTCACTTTCTCTTCGGGGTAGGCATAGTCCTGGAGCTTGCCGCTCAGGTAGGCTTCGTAAGCTCCCATGTCGAAATGGCCGTGCCCGCTGTGGGCCAGCAGGATTACTTTAGACTTGCCTTCCTCTTTGCACTTAAGGGCTTCGTCGATGGTGACCCTGATGGCGTGGTTGGTTTCCGGCGCGCTGATGATTCCCTCGGCGCGGGCGAAAATTACACCGGCTTCGAAAGTCGCTAGCTGTGGTACGGCTCTGGCTTCGACAAATCCGAGCCTGTGCAGGTGGCAGATAATCGGCGCCATGCCGTGGTAGCGTAGACCGCCAGCATGAACAGGCGGTGGCATAAAGGTATGCCCCAGCGTGAACATCTTGGCAATGGGTGCCATGCCGGCAACATCGCCATAGTCGTAAGCGTATAGCCCTTTGGTCACGGTAGGGCAGCTTTCCGGCTCGACGTTGATGATACGCAGGTTTTTCTTCTTGCCGAGGATTTTATCCCTGACAAATGGCAGGAACATGCCAGCGAAGTTAGAGCCTCCGCCGATACAGCCGATGATGATATCGGGGTAATGTCCGGCCATTTCCATCTGCTTCATCGCTTCCTGTCCGATTATAGTCTGGTGCAGTAGTACGTGGTTGACTACGCTGCCCAGCGAGTAGTGTGTGTCTTCGCGGCTTACCGCGTCCTCAACTGCTTCGCTGATAGCTAGACCCAGGCTCCCCGGGCATTGGGGGTCCTTGGCCAGCATGTCGCGTCCAGCTTTTGTGTCCGGACTCGGACTCGGCACACACTTGGCTCCCCAGGTCTCCATCATGATGCGGCGGTAGGGCTTTTGATTGTAGCTGACCTTCACCATGTATACCTTGCATTCCAGCCCGAAAAGGTTGCAGGCAAAAGCCAGTGAGCTTCCCCACTGCCCCGCTCCAGTCTCGGTCGTTATACGCTTTATTCCTTCCTTTTTGTTGTAATATGCCTGGGCTACGGCGGTGTTTGGTTTGTGGCTGCCGGGAGGGCTGGTACCTTCGTATTTATAGTAAATCTTGGCTGGTGTGTCCAGAGCTTTTTCCAGTCGGTACGCTCGGTGCAGTATTGTCGGCCTCCACAGGCGGTAGACCTCCTGGACCTCTTCCGGAATATCAATGTACCTTTCCTGGCTGACCTCCTGCTTGATTAGCTCCATAGCGAATAGCGGTGCCAGGTCATCCGGCTTCAGCGGCTGCTTGGTACCCGGGTGTAACATCGGCGGCAACGGTGTTGGTAGGTCCGCCTGTATGTTATACCAGTGGGTCGGCATTTGTTTTTCATCTAATAGGAATTTTGTTCTTTCCATATTCTCCTCCTTTATAAATCTTTATTATATATTAAACGGTAGGTCACGACATAATTTATACCTCCCGGTGTTTTTCTATTGGCCCAGGGCCTCGCGCACGCTGGTAATAAATAATTTTAATGAGTCCAGTGTGCTGTCTTCTTCAATAAGCTCGATTAGCCGACTGCCGATAATAACCCCGTCAGCTAAAGCCGCCGCCTGCCTGGCGTGCTCGACTTTGGATATACCGAATCCCACGCATAACGGTAAGTCTGTTATTTTTCTCACCCTCCCTACAAAGTCTGTCAGCTCCGGCGCCAACGTTTCTCTCGCACCAGTGACTCCAGTCAATGAAACTAGGTAAATAAATCCCCGCGAGCTTGACGCTACAATGTTGATTCTATTTTCTGTGCTTGTCGGCGCCAGTAGATATATCAGGTCGAGGTCTACTTTACGTGTGATTGTCTCTAACTCTAGCCCTTCTTCCGGCGGCAGGTCGGGGACAATTAAGCCGTTGATGCCTGCCTTAACGCATTGTTTACAGAAAGCATTTAGACCGTAATTAAGTACCGGGTTATAATAGGTCATAAAGACCAGCGGCGTCTCTATTTTTTGCCTTATTTCAGCGGCCATTTCCAGGCAGTTTTCCGGTGTAACGCCATGCTTTAAAGCCTGGTAGCTGGCTTTCTGTATTGTCGCTCCGTCCGCTAGTGGGTCAGAAAACGGTATCCCTAGCTCTATAATATCGCAGCCGCCCTTCGCTAGCGTCATAACTATTTTTTCCGTGTCTTCAGGTTTTGGATACCCCGCGGTGATATAAGCAATCAATGCCTTGTGTCCCTGTTTAAAAACTTGCGTGATTGCGCTCATTTTTCTAACCCCAGAGCTTTAGTCACGATTTCCAGGTCCTTATCCCCCCGCCCCGATAAATTGACGATAATTAATCTTTCTTTACTTAGACCTTTTGCCATTTTCACGGCGTAATAAATAGCGTGGGCTGATTCCAGCGCCGGGATGATTCCTTCGGTATTGCAGAGTAGTTGAAATCCCTCCAATGCCTGCTTGTCGTTTACGGTAACGTAAGTGGCGCGGCCGCTGTCTTTATAAAAGCTGTGCTCCGGCCCCACCCCGGGATAGTCCAGCCCCGGCGCTATGCTGTGTGTCTCGCTTATCTGTCCGTGTTCGTTTTCCATAAGATATGATTTTGTTCCATGTAGAACACCGATTTTCCCCGTTGCCAGTGTTGCGGCGTGCTTGCCGGTCTTTATACCTTTGCCCCCCGCCTCCACCCCGATGAATTTCACTTTTTTATCGTCGTAAAACGGATGGAATAGCCCGATGCTGTTGCTTCCCCCGCCCACGCACGCCACCAGGTAGTCCGGCAATCGACCGTATATCGCCTGCACCTGCTCTCTGGCTTCCCGCCCGATAATCGACTGGAAGTCTCTGACTATCATCGGGTAGGGGTGCGGACCTACCACCGACCCCAGTAAGTAATAGGTTGTCCTTACGTTACTTACCCAGTCTCGTATCGCCTCGTTGATGGCGTCCTTTAGGGTTTTGCTTCCGGAAGTGACCGGCCTTATCTCGGCGCCCATCAGCTTCATGCGGATAACGTTAGATGACTGTCTCTTAATGTCTTCCTCGCCCATGTAGATGATGCATTCCAGCCCCAGCATCGCGCAGACGGTGGCTACTGCCACCCCGTGTTGCCCCGCCCCCGTTTCCGCGATTATCCTGGTTTTGCCCATCCGCTTTGCCAGCAGTCCTTGCCCCATAGCGTTATTTATTTTATGTGCGCCGGTGTGCGCCAGGTCTTCACGCTTTAGTAAGATTGTCGCCCCACCAGCTTTTTCGGTAAGTTTTGCCGCATAATAAAGCGGCGTCGGCCTGCCTATATAGTCGGTGCACAGCAGGTTGAACTGCCTCTGGAATTCTGCGTCGGCCATAGCCTCGGCATAAGCTTTCTCCAGTTCGTCAAGCGCCGGAATTAATGTCTCCGGTACGAACTTGCCGCCATGTTTCCCGTAATACCCGCTGTTATCCGGTCTGGCTGGCATCGGCTTCCCTCACCGCTTCGATAAATTTAATCACTTTTTTCATATCTTTTATACCGTTTGTTTCAACCCCCGTGGAAACATCCACTCCCCACGGCTTCAGTATCTTTATCGCCCTCCCCACGTTCCCCGGATTAAGACCCCCTGCGATAATTACTTCGAATTGCTCGGTTATCGGTTTGGCTAAGCTCCAGTAGAAAGTTATGCCTGTACCGCCGTATTTATCCGCCGACGCTGTATCGAGTAGAAACATATATTTGTTCTTACCCATAATTTTTTGACCGTCGTTTAATTTTTTACTTATCGTTTCTGCCCGTTCGTTGTGCCCGAACTTGACCGCTTTAATTACCGGTCTTGCCAGCTCTGCGCAATAATCCCAATCTTCATCCCCGCTCAACTGCACCCAGTCAAGATGATAGGCGTCGGCGATGTTCCTGATAGTCGGCATTCTTTCGTTTACGAATACACCCACACATTTCGCTTTGGTTTTATTTTTCTTTAGCGCCGTAGTTATCTTAAAAGCCTGGTCGGGCATAACCTGTCTCGGACTGGCAGCAAAAACCATCCCGATGAAATCGGCTCCAGCTTCAGCGATTGCCAGGGCGTCTTCGGCGTTTTTTATCCCGCATATTTTGATATAGGTCATGCCATCAGTTCCTTTATCTTGGCGGGTATATCTTGCGCCGTCATTAATACCTCGCCCACCAGCACGGCGTCGACTTTACATTCCTTCATTTTCTTAATGTCATCTCTATTACTTATGCCGCTTTCACTGACGACGATGTTTTCGCTTGGTATCAGCATTCTTAAGCGGCGTGTGGTATTGGTGTCTACTCTAAACGTATTCAGGTCTCGATTATTTATACCGATTATTTTGGCGCCCGCCAGCATCGCTTTAAACAGTTCGTCCTCATTATGTACTTCCACCAGGCAGTCCACCTTAATGCTCTGGCTTAATTTTAAAAAATGCTCTAATGTTTTATTCTCTAGTATCGCTGTTATTAGTAGTATGGCATCTGCGCCATAGGCTGCGGATTCATATATCTGGTATTCGTCGAAGATGAAGTCCTTGCGTAGTAGCGGTATATTTACCTTTTCTCTTATCAGTGCCAGGTGTTTCAGGCTTCCCTGGAAATACTTTTCCTCCGTTAATACTGATATTGCCGCCGCGCCGTTTTGGGCGTAAAGCATTGCTATCTCGACCGGCCTGTAATCGTTGCACAGCACTCCTTTGGAAGGCGATGCTTTCTTAACCTCGGCAATCAGCTTCAAGCCTCTACCTCGTAACGCTCCTGCAAAGTCCAGCGGTTTTTGCTGGGCGACACGTTCCTTCAGGATAGCTAGCGGCGTGGCGCGTTTCGCTGACTTCACCTCTTTCCTTTTGTCGTCGACTATTCTATCGAGTATCGTCTTGGGCATATTATTTCAGGCTCCCGCTTAGCTCTATCAAGTCGTAAAGTTTTCTTTTGGCTATGCCGCTGTCGATGGCTTCTTCAGCTATTCTGACAGCTTTTTTTAAATCTGACGTGGCATTACCCGCGACAAGTGCGGCCGCCGCATTCATTACCACGATATTCCGCGGCACTCCCTTTTCCCCGTCTAAGATGCATAATAGTGTCGCTGCGTTTTCCTGCGGCGTGCCTCCCTTTATCTCCTCCGCTCCTGCTTTCTCGAATCCGAAACTCTTCGGTGACACTTCATATGGGGTTGATAGCTTTTCCTTGGTAACATCCCATATTATCGATTTATCGCTTATGGAAATTTCGTCCAGTCCGTCTTTGCCGTGTATCACCAGTGCATGCTTTATTCCCAGTCGGTGCAATACGGCGGCTATCTTTTTCCCCAGTTCCTCGCTGGGTACGCCGAGCAGTAGGTGTTCTACCTGTGCCGGATTGGTCAGCGGCCCGAGAATATTAAAAACAGTACGTATGCCTATCTCTCGGCGTACTGGTGCCGCATGCTTCATCGCCGGATGAAATATCTGCGCAAACATAAACCCTATGCCGACTTTTTCAATGCACTTGGCGACTCCTTCGGGGCCCAGGTCTATCTTTACCCCCAGCGCTTCAAGGATATCGGCGCTGCCGCACTGGCTGGTCATCGCCCGGTTACCGTGCTTGGCGACTTTAAGCCCCGCCCCGGCCACCACAAAAGCCGCCGCGGTGGAGATGTTAAAGCTCCCCGAGTTGTCTCCCCCCGTCCCCACAATGTCTATCGCTGGACCGCTTATCTTTACCTGTAAGGATTTGGCGCGCATGCCGCTTGCCAGTCCCGCTATCTCATCTACGGTCTCGCCTTTCGCCCGCAGCGCCGTTAAAAAGGAAGCTATCTGAGCCTGTGTCGCCTCCCCGCCCATTATCTCCCCCATCACAAAGTACGCCTCTTCGTAAGTCAGGTCCTTTTTTTCAATTAAAGTCTGGATTGCCTCTCTAATCATAGTCTTCCTTCTCTATGCCTTGTTTTTTCTCTATTGTATTGCCCTCTCTCTGTCAACGGAGAGAGGGTCAGGAAGAGAGGTCAGGTCCTTTTTTTCGATTAAAGTCTGTATTGCCTCTCTAATCATTTTCCCCTCTTGTCATCCCCGCGTAAGCAGGAATCCAGTGCTTTCTTGCCTTTTCCATTTCCTTATCCCCAACCTTTAGCCTTTAAGTTATGGTTTTGACCTTTGAGCTTTGACTTTTCAGTTTATCCTCTTCCCCATCTCCAGAAAATTCCCCAGTATCTGTTTCCCCTCCCCCGTCATGATGCTTTCCGGGTGAAATTGTACCCCCTCCACCGGGTACTTCCTGTGCCGTATGCCCATTATAATTCCGTTATCCGTTCGGGCGCTAACATCGAGGCAGTCCGGTAGGCTTTCCTGCTTTACCGCCAGGGAATGATACCGCACTGCCGGGAAGGGGTTCAACACTCCTTTAAAAACCCCCTTGCCGTCGTGCCGTATCATCGAGGTCTTCCCATGCTTAATCTCCCCCGCGTGTACCACCTCTCCGCCGTAAGCCTGCCCTATGCACTGGTGACCTAGGCACACTCCCAGTATTGGTGTTTTCTCACCGAATTTTAAAATGACTTCGTTAGAAATGCCGGCATTTTCCGGTCGTCCCGGCCCCGGTGAAATTACTATACGTTCC
>DAOUCO010000085.1:0-2099 GCA_034432135.1 Dehalococcoidales bacterium
TCTAAAGCATTCCACGCTATGCCGGAAGAGGTTGCTATTTCAAGAATAAGTGACCACGTATTTATCGATGTTAATGATGCTTTCTGCCGTAATAACGGTTATACCCGCGAGGAAATAATCGGTCAAAGCGGTAACACACTAAATCTTACCATAACTAAAAACCAGCTTAATCAAGTAATGGAAATGGTAAATGAACGAGGTCGTGCTGATAATGTCGAATTTGAAGTAGTAAAGAAAACAGGCGAGAAACAGACGTTAATGGTTTCCGCCGAGGTGATTAACATCAACGGCGAACCCTGCTTATTATGCATCGCCAGCGATATTACCGAACGCAAGAAAATGGAACAAACCCTCCGCGAATCGGAGGAAAAATTCTCTAAAGCATTCCACGCTATGCCGGAAGCTGTTTCTATCGCCAGACTGGAAGATGGTACATTCATCGAAGTTAATGACAGCTTTGTTTCCCTCAACGGATATTCAAAGGACGAAGTAATCGGCCGTTCAGGAGATGATCTAGATAACTGGGTATACCCCAGTGAGCGTGACCGAATGGTAAATATGGTAAAGAAACAAGGTCACGCCGAGAACATAGAATGTGAAATAAAAACAAAAACGGGCGAGATACATACAGTACTAATGTCTGCTGATATTATCAACATCGGCGGTGAACCATGCATGTTATGCATCGCCAGCGATATTACCGAACGCAAGAAAATGGAACAAGCCCTCCGCGAATCGGAGGAAAAATTCTCTAAAGCATTCCACGCCATCCCCGAGACATTATCAATTACGACCGTAAAAGAAGGCAGGTTTCTGGATGTTAATGAAAGCTTCCTAAGGTTGAATCAAGTTTCCCGTGAAGAGGTAATAAACCGCACCAGCGAAGAGATAGGGTTCCTGAAACCGGGGGATAAACGCAACAAGATACGCGAGCTACTGAAAAAGCAGAACCAGTTTAGTAATGTAGAAATAGAATTCGAAGCTAAATCGGGTAAAAGGCTTACCTTCCTGTTTTCCGCAAATACTATTAATATCGGTGGTGAGCCGTGTCGGCTGATAATCGGCAACGATATTACGGTACGTAAGGAAGCTGAAATTAATTTGCAACGAGCCTTAATAGACCTGGAGCAATCCAGCGCGCTGCTGAAGGCAACCAATAAAGAACTGGAAAGTT
Organism: Dehalococcoidales bacterium; assembly: GCA_034432135.1. Lineage (GTDB taxonomy): Bacteria > Chloroflexota > Dehalococcoidia > Dehalococcoidales > RBG-16-60-22 > RBG-13-51-18. The sequence continues at coordinate 1,175 of DAOUCO010000085.1, forward strand.
TCAGCTACTCCGTTTCTCACGACCTGCGGTCGCCATTGAGAAGCATTGATGGTTTCAGTCAGGCGCTACTGGAAGACTATTCATCCAAGCTAGACGAAAAAGGTCAGGACTATTTAAAGCGCCTGCGCACCGCCAGCCAAAAAATGGGCGAGCTTATTGACGGTCTGCTTAAACTTTCCCGCCTGACCAGAAGTGAAATGCACCAGGAAAAAGTCGATTTAAGCTCACTGGCGAACGAGATTGCTACAAGGCTCCAGGAAACCCATAAAAACCGCGTTGTTAAATTCATTATCGACAATGATTTGACGGCTACCGGCGACCCTCAAATGCTGCGGGTGCTACTGGAAAACCTGCTCGGTAATGCCTTTAAATTTACAAAAAATACCAAACAAGCCCGTATAGAGTTCGGCAGTATTGTCGAAGGTGAAAGAAAAACCTTTTTTATAAAGGATAACGGTGCCGGATTCGATATGGTATATAAAGATAAACTCTTCGGCGCTTTCCAGCGCCTTCATGATACAGCTGAATATCCCGGCACCGGTATCGGTTTAGCCACAGTCCAGCGCATTATCAACCGGCATGGCGGTAGCATCCGCGCCGAAGGAGAGGTCGGCAAAGGAGCAACTTTCTATTTTACGCTTAATTAACGTGTTTAAAAGGAGTATGGAGATGATTAATGAAAAGAAAGAAACAATATTACTCGTCGAGGACAACCCTGATGACATCGAATTGACAATCCGGGCATTCCGTAAAAACAACATCGCCAACAACCTGGTTGTCACCCGCGATGGTGTGGAAGCCCTGGACTACCTTTTCTGTCGCGGTCCCTACGCCAAGAGAAATATTAAAGACACACCCCGACTGATTCTCCTGGATTTAAAATTACCCAAGATGGACGGACTGCAAGTACTGGAGTGCCTGCGTG
>DAOUCO010000086.1:0-16398 GCA_034432135.1 Dehalococcoidales bacterium
GAGCACTACCTTCTTTTTGCCGTGGGGCTGTTAAGCCAGACGGAGCCTGAAAAGGCTCTATTACTTGCTAAAAAATGTTTAAAGCAAATATAGTAGGATAGTTTACAGGGAAAACAATGTTAAACCACCTGCGGGCGCTGGACCTGACGGACGATAAAGGCTTCCTTTGCGGCAAGATGTTAGCCGACCTCGGTGTAAACGTGATTAAAATCGAAAAGCCGGGCGGCGACACTTCACGCAATATCGGGGGGTTCTGGGGCTGTGCAGCCGACCCCGAAAAAAGCCTTTACTGGTTCGCCTATAACTCCAATAAAAAAGGCATTACACTCGATATAGAAAAAACTAAAGGCAGGGAAATCTTTAAAAAACTGGTCAAGACCGCCGACTTCGTTATCGAGTCGTTCCCGCCGGGCTATATGGATAAACTGGGTATAGGTTATCAGGATTGCAACAAGCATAATAAAAAACTTATCTGGGCATCCATCACGCCCTTCGGCACGGAAGCGCCCTATCGCAACTATAAAGATTCCGATATAGTGGTCATGGGTATGAGCGGCACGCTCTACCAGACCGGTGAGACCGATGGTCCCCCGGTCCATATAAGCATACCGCAAGCCTGCCTGCATGCCGGAGCCGATGCCGCCCTGGGCTGTATGGTGGCATATTACCACCGCGAAATGACCGGCGAGGGCCAGCATGTAGATGTATCCATGCAGCAAAGCGCCGCCTGGTTCCAGGCAAATGCCGTGCCCACCTACGAGCTTAACGGACAGATTCTAAAGCGCGCCGGTTCGTTCAGGGCGGGGATGAGTACGCAGGTAGCGCAGCGGCAGGTCTGGCGCTGTAAAGACGGCTATGTGTTTTTTAACATAATCGGGGGGAGGACGGGGGCTAAAACCTTGAGCGCATTGGTAGAATGGATGGACGAGGAAAAGCTGGCCACCGAATTTCTCCTTAACATGGACTGGGACACTTTCGATATGTTTACCGTCAACCAGGAGGTGATGAATAAAATATCCAAGCCCGTCGGGGAGTTCTTCTTAAACCACACGAGGAAAGAGCTCCTGCGTGGGGCAGTGCCGCGGGGTGTATCCATCGGGCCGCTATCAAGTATGCAGGATTTACTGGACGATGAGTGTCTTAACGCGCGTAACTTCTGGACGAAAATAAAACACCCGGAACTTGGTACGAGCATTACCTATCCCAGGACATACATAAGGTCAACGGATGGAGATTATGAAACGCGCTTCCGCGCACCGCTAATCGGGGAACACAACGGGGAGGTCTATAAAGAGTTAGGACTAAACGAGAAAGACCTAGAATCACTAAGAAAGACGGGGGTAATTTAAAATAAAATTCCAATTTTACAAAGATGGATAAAGAAGGAAAAACCATACCGACGAAAGTCGGTATCCAGGTAATCGGCTTTAGTGCCAGTTGCAGTAAATTAAGCAGGATTTACGTCACTGGATTCCGTTTTTTAACGGAATGGTTATAAGATTAAAGGGTCAGGGTATGGAAAAAAGGAAAGGCGTTTTCAGCGGACTGAAAATACTATCGTTCTCCTGGGCGGTAGTCGGTCCCCTGACGATGAAATTCTTCGCCGACCACGGCGCGACGGTCATCCGTATTGAAACAAGCCTCCGTCCGTGTACCATGAGGTCGTCGGCACCCTATAAAGACAATAAACCCGGCCTGAACCGCGGCGGTTATTTTACCTATTACAATGCCAATATTTTAAGTTTCGCTATCAATATGAACCACCCCAAAGCCGCACCAGTCGCCCGCAGGCTAGTGGAATGGTGCGATGTCTTTATGGAAAACTATACCCCGGGCGTTATCGAAAAATGGGGACTGGACTACGAGAGCCTGAAAAAGATTAAACCGGATATCATCATGCTAAGGCAGAGCGGGTACGGCTCGTGGGGGCCCTATAAAAACCTGCCGGCCTTCGGTATGGTGCTGGGGCCTATTGCGGGTCTGCCCAACTTTATCGGCTGGCCGGACAAAGAGCCCCTGCCCGTCGGCGTTTCCGCTTATACGGACTGCATCAGTCCGCGCTTCGCCTCGGCAGCCCTAATCGCCGCCCTCGACCACCGCAATAAAACCGGCAAGGGGCAGTTGATTGATGTATCGCAGTTCGAGGCGGCAATTTCCTTTATTTTACCCGGTCTGCTGGAATACGTCGCCAGCGGCAAAGAGCCGGCAAGAATCGGCAATTCCTCCCCTTACGCCGCCCCTCATGGCGTCTATCCCTGTAAAGGAGAGGACCGCTGGTGCACCATCGCCGTTACCACTGAAGAAGAATGGCGGGCTTTCTGCCGGGAAATCGGTAAACCTGAATATGCTAAAGACCCGCAGTTCGACAGCCTGGCGAACAGAAAAAAGAACGAAGAAGAACTTAACCGACTGGTTAGCGAATGGACGCAAAACCAGACCGCCGAGGAGGTCATGGCGCGACTCCAGAAAGCCGGGGTGGCGGCGGGCGTTGTCGAAAATTCCGCAGACCTACTGCATGACCCGCAGCTAAATAAACGAAATATCTTCTGGAAGATGAACCATACCGAAATGGGTGAGTTTACGCACCTGGGGCAGAGTTTCCAGCTATCGAAAACCCCGGCTAAAGCCTACTCGCCAGCACCTTTGCTGGGCGAGCACACGGAGCAAATCTGCACCGAAATGCTGGGCATGTCCGACGAGGAATTTATCAGCCTGATGCAGGAAGGTGTTTTTGAGTAAAATAGCAAGGGAGGCAAGACATGTTAAAGTTTAAAAAAGCCGGAGAATTTAACGACGTTATTTACGAACGGAGCGGCTATGTCGCTCGCATCACGCTGAACGACCCCAAGACGATGAACACCGGTGTTAAAGACTTTTGGAAGGCGCTGGCAGTGGTGGAAGAGGCGGACGATTTGAAAGTGCTTATTATCAAAGGGGCGGGGCGCGCTTTAGCCGCCGGAGCCCCCCTGCATGAGGTCGGCTTTGTTTACGGGTGGAAAGAGCCCAAGCACGGCGAAAAAGCTCCCAAAACACCGATACGCCATCGCATTAAGTTCGACCGGAAGCTGTTTTACGAGTGCGCGATGAAGCTGCTCTTTTTCCCGAAGATAACTATAGTGCAGGCGCACGGCTACTTGCTTGGGGCATCAATGGATATGTATATGCTTTGTGACTTTATCGTTGGCGCCGAAGACTGCAAGTTCGGGGAAGTCGAGGTGAGGCTGGGCATACCCCAGATGACCATTACACCTATCATGATACTGCGTGTGGGGCTGACCAATGCCCTCGATATGTGCCTGACGGGCAGAATGATGGACGGCAAAGAAGCCGCCCGCATTGGTCTCATTAACAGGGCTGTACCTGCAGATAAGCTGGAAGCGACAGTCAACCGCTATGCCGAGGGTTTCGCCAAGTTCCCCTTCGACGGTATTGCCCTGGGCAAGACCTCCAAACAAATGGTGTATGATATGATGGGTATCACCAGCGGCCTTTCCAATCACTTCCTGGCGCACACCATGGGAACGAATATCCACTTTGAAGATGATGAGTTCAATTTCTTTAAAGCGCGGCGGGACATGGGCGTAAAGGAAGCAATACGCGCGCGGAATAAATTATACGAGCAACTAGATGAATGATGGAAAATCAAATCTCAAATCTCAAAAACACGACTCAAAGATAAAAAATGAGGAGATAAACTGAAAACATTTGTCATTCTGAGGGAGTGAAGCGACCGTGAGAATCTCTATGATATTACTCATCAAATGATAGAGATTGCCACGTTCCGATGGAATCGGGGCTCGCAATGACATTCCAGTAAATTACATTATAAATTTTAGATTTTTTATCTGTGTCTTTGAGATTTGATTTTTAACTTTTAATTTCTCCTTTTAAAGGAGGCGTAATATGGGTTATCCTCTGGAAGGTATAAAGGTCTTAGATTTCAGTATCGCTGTTGCGGCACCGTTCGGAGCGGCTATGCTGGCCGATATGGGCGCAGAAGTCATTAAAGTGGAGAGGGTGCAGGGGGAGGCTCAACGGTTGGGTTTGCCTGCCGGTATGGAGGAATTTCTCGATACCAGCAAGGTCGAGAAAATGCCGGATAAAGCCGACTGGATGGCTTTTAATCGCGGCAAGAAAGACCTCGCCGTCGATATAAGGTCGCCGAAAGGACTGGAAATCGTCCTGAAACTGGCAAAAGAGGTGGATGTCGTTATCCAGAGCTTCCGTCCCGGCGTGGCGGAAAGACTTGGCATCGGCTATGAAGCTATTTCTAAAATCAACCCTGAAGTCATTTATTGTTCTTTTTACGGCTACGGCGAAACGGGACCCGTCGCCCACCGCGCCGGCGGTGACATGTGGAGCCAGGCAATGTCCGGCATAATAAGTGTGATAGGTTATCCGGGCGGCGCGCCGCAAATGGTGCCCTTTCCCGCCTGCGACCATGTCGGCGGGATGCTGGTGGCTTACGCCGTGATAACGGCGCTGTTCGTGCGGGAGAGGACGGGAGTAGGGCAGGCGCTTATCGTCAACAACCTGGATGCGGCACTCTATTTACAATATTCCGGCTTCGCCGAGTATTTAACCGAGGGCAAGATGCCCTATAAGCTGGGCAGGAGCTACCAGCCGCCGCCTTTCGGACCCTTCCGCGCTAAAGACGGGGATGTTTTAACCATCTTTGGCACCGGACCCATGTGGAAAGACTTTTGTAAAGTGGTCGGCGTAGAACATTTAGCCAACGACCCCCGCTTTAATACCGATGAAGCCCGGCAGAAAAACAGGGAGGAAATCGGCAGACTTCTAGATGAAGCCTTCAGCAAAAAGACCCGCGCGGAGTGGGCGCAGATTTTCCACGACGCTAAAATGCGCTGCGACCCTTGCCTGACCTACGAAGAAATTTGCGCCCATCCCCAGTTTACCGCCAACGACATGATATACTCCGCAAAACACCCCAAACAGGGCGAAATAAAGATGCTGGGGCTGCCGGTAAAGCTGAAGAAGACTCCTGGGAAGCCGCAGGGTCCCTCCCCGATGCTGGGGCAGCACACGGAAGAAATCCTGCTTAAACTTGGCTACAAACCTAAAGATATCGCGGAACTGGAAAAGCAGGGGATAATAAGAACCTTTAAAAAGACCGGGAAATAACTCTTTTATCTTTTGGTTACGGTCATCACCAGCTTGTAGTCGGAAGCGGCAATCTGCTGTCCTTCCTGCGGATAAGGCTCCAGTTTAAAATCAATTATATACTGGATAAAGTAGTCTCTGGCATTATCACTACCGCCCGGCTGGACGATAACCATTTCCGCCGGCGACCCCACATAAGTGAAACGCAACCGGCACTGCGCCTCACCTGCCCAGACGCATTTAACCCCGGCAGGACACCGGCTATCACTGATAACTTCGACGAACTTAATCGATAATTGTTCACCCTCGATAGCGGCTGTTTTACCGATAGGCAAGGTGAATTCCTGTCCCAGCGGAGAGGTAACATCCGCACCGGCACACGACAATGCCACTAAAATTAAAATCAGGAGTATAAGCGTAAAAGCAACAACTTTAAATATTCTTTTCATCATTACTCCTCCAGCACTATCCGGACATCGACTGCCACCGCCGAATCTTTATAAGCAAATAAGGGATTGATATCGATTTCCTTAATTTCCGGGGTCTTTTCCACCAGTGCGGAAAGCTTTAACAGGTCATCCACCAGCGACGGTATGTGCGCCGGCTCCTGCCCGCGGTAGCCGTTGAGTAAAGCGTAACCCTTGATTTCCTTAATCATTTCTTCGGCGTCACGCTTCACGATGGGAATAAGCCGGAAGGAGACGTCCTTTAAAACCTCAACAAAGATGCCTCCCAGACCGAACATGATAACCGGTCCGAACTGGGCGTCTTTAAACATACCGATAATTACCTCGATGCCCGGCCGCGCCATTTTTTGCACCCCCACACCATAGATTTCAGCTTCAGGTAATTTTTCGCTGACGGATGCCATAATTTCAGCATAGGCTTTTTTCACCTCCGCCGCGCTTTTAAGCCCCACCTTCACTCCGCCGGCATCGGTCTTGTGGGTAATATCCGGCGAAGCTATCTTTAAGACCAAAGGAAAGCCGATTTCGTTGCTGATTTCGACTGTTTCTTTTTGAGTTTTTGCCAGCTTTGTCTCGACGACCTTTATGCCGGCGTTCTTAATTACCTGCTTTGCCTCGATTTCCGTTAAGACCGTCCTGCCCTGTTTTTTTACATTATCCAAAGCGCTAATCATGTTTACCTCTGATAAGATTATAAACACGTTGCAGAAAGATATCAAAAGTTAACTTTAACCTTACCCCCTTAACCCCCTCTCCAAACCTGAGATAATATAAGGCTTTGCCTGAGAGTTTGGAGAGGGGGAATAAATTTAGAAGAGGGGTCTGGACTTCTCTTAGACGCCCCATGCGAAAAAAGTAAAAACTCAAAGCAAAAAACGTAGATAATACTTGTTTTGGTGAAACAATTGTGCTATTATCGGGGTGAGGCAAAGATGACAACGGAAAGAGAAAAAGCGCTGGAACTGGCTATCGGGCAGATAGAAAAGCGGTTCGGCAAAGGCTCCATTATGAAAATGGGAGAGACCGCCGGCTTGCCGCCGATTGAAGCCATTCCAACCGGCTCACTGGCTTTGGACCTCGCCCTCGGCATTGGAGGGATACCAAGAGGACGTATCACGGAAATATTTGGACCCGAGAGTTCGGGAAAAACTACCTTAGCCCAACATATCATCGCCGAAGCACAAAAAATGGGAGGTACGGTTGCCTATATCGATGCGGAACATGCCCTGGACCCGGCTTACGCCGCCAACTGCGGCGTCAACGTTAACGAACTCCTCATTTCCCAGCCGGATACCGGAGAACAAGCCCTGGAAATAACCGAAGCACTGGTAAGAAGCAGCGCCGTCGATGTCATCGTCATCGATAGCGTTGCCGCGCTGGTACCGCGAGCAGAAATCGAAGGGGACATGGGAGACCCGCAGATGGGGTTGCAAGCCCGCCTGATGTCGCAGGCTTTGCGAAAACTTGCCGCCGCCATCGGTAAATCAGGAACAGCAGTAGTCTTTATCAACCAGCTCCGGGAGAAGGTCGGCATCGTTTTCGGAAACCCGGAAGTGACCACCGGAGGCAGGGCGCTGAAGTTTTATAGCTCCACGAGAATCGAGCTAAGGCGCGCTGAAGTTATCAAACAGGGAAACGAAGCTGTAGGCAGTCGTGTCAAAGCCAAGGTAGTCAAGAATAAAGTTGCCCCGCCCTTCCGCTCCGCCGAATTCGATATTATGTTTGACCACGGCATCAGCCAGGAGGGCAACGTCCTCGACGTAGGCATCGAGATGGGCATTATCAATAAAGCCGGCGCCTTTTTCTCTTACGGTGACACCCGCCTCGGGCAGGGGAGGGAGAGTGCCAGAGGGTATCTCAAAGATAACCCTGACCTTGCCAAAGAAATCGAAGAGAAAATTAGAGCTTCAGCCGGCACTGCCCATTTAGCGTCAGCAGTAGAAGATTAAAATTAACCGGTATCACAATTTAACCGGATAATATTTAAAATAGGCTGGAGCCAAGGCTTCAGCCTTTTGTTTTTAAAAAAGAACAAATGAGTAAAATAACCGGAATAAAAATAGCTAAAGGCCCTGAAAAACGCGTCAAGGTTTTACTCGATGGAAAACCGGCGCTTAATCTCCTCGCGGTAACAGCGAAGCAGGAGAAACTTCAAGTCGGACAGGAAATTAACCAGAGCCGGCTGGAAACTCTGGAAAACCAGGACCGTCTCCAGCGCTGCCTTAACGCTGCATTTCGCCTTCTCGGCTACCGCCCGCGCAGCGAAAAAGAGCTAAGGCAGCGTTTACAGAGGCACGGATTTAATGGCGAACATCTGGAAAAAGCCATCGCCCGACTTAAAGAGCAGGGACTTGTAGACGATGTCGCTTTCGCCAGATTCTGGAAAGAAAACCGCGAGACCTTCAGCCCGCGCAGTCGCCGTATGACAAAATTCGAATTAAAGCGTAAGGGACTTAGCAACGATATCATCGAGCAGGTTATCGGTGAAATAGATGACGCCGAGAGCGCCTATCGGGCGGCGGTAAAAAGGGCGCCCCGATTATTAAAAATAGACTACCAGGACTTCCGCAAACGCCTGGGGGAATACCTGGGGCGGCGGGGCTTTAGCTACAGCATTATTGAAGACGTAATAGACAGGATATGGCAAGAGCAAAAAATACTACAAAATAGTAAATAAATAAGAAAATATCTTTAGAAAGGAGAGAGGAATTGGATGCAGTTTTAACATATTTAGCCATTATTTTTGCCTTCATCATCGGCTTAATAGTCGGTGTGGTAGGACTTTTCCTTTTCCGCCGCGTCCTTTTTAACCGGCAGATGCGTATCGCCGAGAGAAAAGCCGTAAAAATGGTCTCGGAAGCCCGGATTGAAGCTAAAAATATTTTACAGGACGCCCAGAACGAAGCGAAGCGCGCTAAAACAGCCGCCGATAACGATATCCGTGAACGGCGCGCCGAGGTGCAAAAACAGGAAAACAGGATAAGTCAGAAATCGGAGACGCTCGACCGCAAACTGGAAAGTGTTGAACAGCGCGAACGCAGCCTGATTAACCGGGAAAAAGAGATAGAAGCCACCCGCATCCAGGTTACCGAACTAAAAGACAAGCAGCTAAAACAACTGGAGCTTATCTCCAAGATGTCCAGCGATGAAGCCAAGAAAATGCTGCTCGACGCTATGGAAGTCGAGATGCAGGCTGAAGCATCGCGGCGCCTGCGCCAGTGGGAAAACAAGCTTAAAGAAGAGTCCGCCGAAAAAGCCCAGGAAATACTGGCGGTGGCGATACAGCGCAGCGCCTCGGAAATTGTGGCGGAAACCACGGTAGCGACGGTGCCGTTGCCCAATGACGAGATGAAGGGGCGCCTTATCGGTAGAGAAGGACGCAACATCAGGGCGCTGGAACAGGCTACTGGCGTCGACCTCATTATCGACGATACACCGGAAGCGGTAACGATATCCAGCTTCGACCCCGTGCGCCGCGAGATTGCCAGAGTTGCCCTGAACCGGCTCATACAGGACGGGCGCATCCACCCGGCGCGCATCGAAGAAATGGCCGCTAAAGCCAAGAGCGATGTGGAAGCCGATATCCAGAAAGCGGGCGAACAAGCAGCCCAGCAGTTAGCCGTCCAGCTCCATCCGGAGCTTATTAAGCTGTTGGGGCGGCTCAAATACCGCACCAGCTACGGCCAGAACGCCCTGGAGCATAGCATCGAAGTTGCCTACCTGGCCGGAATGATCGCCTCCGAGCTGGGGGCTAATGTCAATATCGCCAAGAAAGTCGGCCTCCTGCACGATATCGGCAAAGCCGTCGACCGCGAGGTAGAAGGCACCCATGCCGCCATCGGGGCTGACCTTGTGAAGCAATGGGAAAAGTCGCCGGAAGTACTGAAGGGCGTCGCCGAGCACCATCTGGAGACCAGCGATACAAGCATCTGGGGCTATATCGCTTCCGCCGCCGATGCCATCAGCAGCGCCAGGCCCGGCGCCCGCCGCGAGTCTCTGGAAAGCTACCTCAAACGACTTAAAGCGCTGGAGGATATCGCCGATAGCTTTAAAGGCGTCGAAAAATCCTACGCCATCCAGGCAGGCCGCGAAGTGCGCATCCTGGTTAAGCCCGAAGCCATCGATGACCTGGGAGCCATGAGACTGGCGCGGGACATCGTGAAAAAGATAGAAGAAACGCTGGAATATCCGGGGCAGATTAAAGTAACCGTGCTCCGGGAGACCAGAGCGATAGACTACGCGAAGTAAAGTTAGGCCGTCATTGCGAGCCATCCCGACGCAGTCGGGAGGCGCGGCAATCTCCGTCATTGGCTTGAAACAAAAATAGAGATTGCCACGTCGTCCCGATGAAATCGGGACTTCTCGCAATGACAAGTGAAAAGAAATATGAACATCTTACTGATAGGTGATATAGTCGGCAAACCGGGGCGGCAGGTCGTCACCAAATACCTGCCCGTCCTGCGTAAACAGTATAAGATAGAATGCGTCATCGCCAACGCAGAAAACGCCGCCGGCGGCTTCGGACTGACCCCTGACACGGCGCGTGAACTGCTAGGTAGCGGCATCGACGTACTCACCTCCGGCAACCATATCTTTGCCCAGAAAGAAATAATCCCCTATTTGGACGCTGATATGCCCATCCTGCGGCCGCTTAACTATCCTTCCGGTGTGCCGGGGCGGGGCTACTTAATATCCGGGAAAGTATTAGTCATCAACTTGATGGGCAGAGTTTTTATGAACAACCTCGATTGCCCCTTCCGGGCGATGGACAAACTGCTGGGTGAACTTAAAATTAAACCAAAAGTAATCATCGTGGACTTTCACGCCGAAGCAACCTCGGAAAAGGTCGCCATGGGACGCTACCTGGACGGGCGGGTAAGCGCCATCCTCGGTACGCATACGCACGTAGGCACTATCGATACGCAGATTCTGCCGGGCGGCACCGCCTACGTCACCGACATTGGTATGACGGGTCCGGCGGACTCGATTATCGGTGACGATGCCGACGCAATCATCCAGCGCTTCCTCACCCAGATGCCCCACCACCTTTCTGTAGGTAAAGGCAAGCCGGTACTAAACGCCGTCCTCGTTGAGGTTGATACCACCAGCGGTAAAGCCATTTCCATTAAGCGCGTCCAGCGGGAGATGACGGAACCGTGAGCCTGGTAGACCTGCATATCCATTCCACCGCCTCCGACGGTAAATACAGCCCGTCAGCCATCGTTAGCAAGGCGGCGGAAATCGGCTTAAAAATAATATCTATCACCGACCACGATTCTACCGACGGCGTCGCGCCCGGGCTTAAAGCTGCTAAAGCCTTTCCCGGATTAACGCTCATCCCCGGCGTGGAAATCAGCACCGACCTCCCTGATGGCGAAGCCCATATACTGGGCTACTTTATCGATTACTCCAGCCGCGATTTTCAAAAAGAACTGGCAAGGTTCCGCGATTCCCGTCTGGGCAGGGGCAAACGTATGGTGGAAAAGCTTAACGACCTGGGCATAAAAATCGACTGGGCAAGGGTGCAACAAATCGCCGGCGACGGCGCCATCGGACGCCCTCACGTGGCGCAGGCGATGCTGGAAAAAGGCTATGTCAAGACCTTCGAAGAAGCTTTCAACAAATACATCGGCCACGGCGGTCCCGCTTACGTCGAACGCGAAAAAATGACGCCGCAGGAAGCGGTAGCGCTGGTCTTATATGCTAAAGGCATTCCCGTACTGGCGCACCCCTTCACCGTACCGGATCCGGAGGCAATGGTGCAGAGTCTTAAAGGTGTCGGGTTGATGGGAATCGAGGCATATTATAAAGACAACACCCCGGAAAATACGCAAGCCACCCTCAAATTGGCGGAGAAATATGGTCTTATCGTTACGGGCGGCACGGACTACCACGGCATTGAAAACATTAAAGAGGTGATGATGGGCGGGGTGGAGGTGCCTATAGAAGCGGCGGAAAAGCTGATGGCTTTAGCGAAAAAACTCTCGATAAAAAATAAAAATATATTATAATACTAATAATATATATCACTGCTCAAGGAGCTTAATGGATATCTGGATAAAGTTCGTGGTTCTGGTAATCGCCTCTTATATCGTCGGTTCTATACCTTTATCTTTCCTGGTCGCCAGAGCGCGCGGCGTAGACCTGCGCAAACAGGGCTCCCAGCAGGTGGGCGGCGGCAATCTCTGGCGGACGACATCCCGCAAGCTCGGTGTACTGGTCGGCATTTTTGATTTTATCAAAGGCGCAATGATGGTCTTCATTGCCTGGCGCCTGGGACTGGATGCAGGACTTCAGCTCGGAGTCGGCATAGCGGCTATCGCCGGTCATAACTGGTCGGTTTTTATACGGTTCTACGGGGGGCGGGGTATAGCGACAACGCTGGGCATAATCATTATACTCCCCTGGATTAACCGGAGCGAGATTACTACCTGGCCGCTGGTGACCTTCTTTAGCGTCGCCGTAGCCCTTGTTATTATTTTCCGCCGCACGCCGGTGCCGATACTCGCCGGTATCATTATGCTGCCGGTGATGAGCGCCATCCAGAAAGAGCCGCTGTCGATTATTCTGGGATACACCGCTATGGCTCTGATAATTATTATCAAACGATTGATAGCCCAGCCATCGAGCGAGAAGCGGCAAATCGGACTCGGACATCTTTTATTGAACCGCTTTCTCTTCGACCGTGACGTCCGTTACCGGGCAGATTGGGTCCACCGCAAGCATAACGATAATAAGGAATAAAGAAGTCTTGTACCTACCCGCGCCCTGCTCCCCGGACTGTAAACTTGATAAATTTAACACTTGATTGTATCATTTAACAGATGCCTCTACTCGTGATGGAAGATGAAATATTGGCTATAAAGTCCGATGCTTCCCGGCTTCTGAAAGAAGTTAACCGCTTTCTCGCAGAAAAAGAAATCCCCGCTTATATCGTTGGCGGATTCGTGCGTGATATATTGCTGGGCCGCGCTACGGCCGATATCGATATCGCCGTCGCCGCCGACGCCCTGGAAATAGCCTCACAGGCCGCTAGGGCTTTAAACGGCAAATTCGTCCCCCTCGATGATGTTAACCTGATAGGCAGGGTAATCCTGCCGGAGGAAAAATGGCAGATTGACTTTACCGCCTTCAAAGGCAACATCCTTGAAGACCTCGCCCGGCGTGATTTTACCATCGACGCTATGGCGATAGAGCTTGGTAAAGAAATTACCGCCGGTTTTAATATTAAAAATATCATCGACCCCTTTAATGGACGGGCCGACCTGCGACGCCGTATTGTCAAGGCTGTTAGTGACACAACCTTTCAGGAAGATGCCGTGCGCCTGCTGCGGGCGGTGCGTCTTGCTGCGGAATTGAATTTCAATATCGATAAACATACAGAAAAGTTGTTATCTCGCCATAGCTCCCTTATCACCGGGGTGGCAGGCGAAAGGGCCAGGGAAGAACTATTGCGTCTGCTGGCAATACCCGGCGCCGCGCCGCGTTTGTTTTACCTGGATAAACTCGGACTGCTTACCGCTTTGCTTCCGGAACTCACTCCATTAAAAGGCGTGGAACAGCCCATGGAGCATGCCTGGGACGTCTTCGACCACTCTATCCAGACGGTAGCGGCGGCAGAGTTTGTTTTAAGAGAATCATCCTGGAAATACGCCGATGAGGCAGTACTTTCATCGATGCCGTGGTCTGATAGATTGAGTCGGCATTTCGAAAGGGAAATTAGCAGCGGTAGCACCGGAAAATCGTTACTAAAGCTGGCGGCGCTTTTCCACGATATCGCCAAGCCGCAGACCAAGGCTATCGAAGAAGGCAGGACGCGCTTCCTCGGGCATGCGGATATCGGCGCTGCAATCTCCGCCTCTATCATGGAAAGATTAAGGTTCAGCAACCGTGAAATCCAGTTAGTTACCCTCCTTGTTAAATATCACCTCCGCCCCACCCAGATGAGCAACGAGGGCGTGCCCACCGGCCGCGCTATCTACCGCTACTTCCGCGATACCGGCGAGGCGGGCATCGACCTGCTTTATCTCTCGCTCGCCGACCACCTGGCGGCCCGGGCGGCATCGCTGGACATTAAAGAGTGGCGCGAGCACTCCCGCCTGGCGGAATACGTACTGGCGAAACATTTTACCGAGGAAAAGCTATCCAAACCGCCTAAAATCCTCGATGGCAACGATATTATGGATATCCTTGGTATCAACCCCGGTCCTGAAGTCGGTAAACTATTGGATGAGTTACATGAGGCCCAAGCCGCGGGGGAAATAACCACACGCGAACAGGCTGTAGCTTACGTTAGGCGCCTCCTCACGAAAATGAAGTAAAATATATCTGGTAAATCTACCCGGAGAGAAAAATGGCAAGAAAAAACAGCATCGTATTATTAATCATCATCGCTATCTTCGCGGTTACATTGTGGGTGATTGTCCCCCTGCGCAGTAGCGTGGAACTGACCTACCAGGCAAGATTTTCCGCCAATATAACTGCAGAGGAAAAGGCAGCGATTATGGATGCGGGAGTTCTGACTATTGAGCGGCATATTAAAAACCAGGGCATAAGAAATTATGAAATCATCAAAGAGGGAACGAACAACTTACGGGTAGTCCTAAGCGACTATGCTGATATCAATAGAGCTAAAACAACCATAGGGTCAATCAGCAACTTCGTTTTATCGAAATCAGAACTGACCGGAGAAAAACTCGGCCGCAACCTCCAGCTTGGCCTTGACCTCGCAGGCGGCGTTAAACTCCAATACAGGGCAATTTTTACCGAGAATGTTACCGACCAGCAGGCGGCTATGGACCGCACGATACTCACCATCGCAAAACGTATCGACCAGTTCGGTGTTATGGAACCACTTATTTTGCAGATGGGTAGTGACGGCATCCTGATTGAGTTACCGGGCTTTACCGATTTTGAAGCCGCCAGAAATCTGGTGGAACAGGCTGGTTTCCTCGAATTCCGTGAGGTCGAAAGAAATAGCACGGGTGCCCTGGTCTATCTCAGCGATTACCTCGCAGACAATGTTAACGATTTCATTAACACCAAAGAGACTTCCGACCGTTATTTCGTAGACATGAATACCCAAGGCAAAGACTATGGTAAACTTATCGCGGTTCTCTCGAAAAACGGAACCAGTCTTTACTTCACCGATGCGAACGGCAACCTCATTGGTAAAGAAGCGCTTAAAGATTACGGCACTGCCGCGTCCTGGGTGCCGGCCCGCAGCGATGACGGTATACCTCTTACTGGTGACTTACTGGATGATGCTCAACCAAACATTGGTACATCGGGGAGACCGGAAGTCGATATTAAGTGGAACGGCGAGGGCGCTGTAATCTTCGACGAGATTGCCCTGCGGCTTTATAATCCCACAGAAGCGTATTCTCTGGACCATGTCCTCGGGATATTCATGGATAAAAAGTTGCTTTCAGCGCCGCAGATAAGAGCGCAAAAATTCGAAGGCAGGGGTACGATTTCTGGCAGTTTTACTATTTCCGAAGCGGAGGAGCTGGCTAACCTGTTGAAATCCGGCTCGCTGCCGGTTCCCCTCGAACCCGTGCATCAAAAATCGCTGTCCGCCACGCTGGGAGCCGAATTCATTAATAAAAGCTGGCTGGCAGGTATTATCGCCCTGGCGCTGGTGATGCTGTTCATGATTGCTTACTACCGTTTGCCCGGCCTGATGGCCAGCCTGGCATTAATCTTTTACGCCTCATTGACACTGACAATCTGTAAGCTCTGGCCGATTACGCTTAGCCTGGGCAGTATCGGCGGAATTATCGTTTCCATGGGCATCGCCGTTGATGCCAATGTCCTTATCTTTGAAAGGATGAAGGAGGAGTTCCGTGCCGGGCGGACGCTGGGGGCGGCTATCGAGGCAGGCTTCCACCGCGCCTGGTCCGCTATCTGGGACAGCAACATGACCACGTTTATCGCCTGCATCATACTGTTCTGGCTGGGCAACACGGCGTTTCATAACGGCTCTGTGATAGGCTTTGCGGTAACGCTTTTCGTCGGCGCTGTTGTCAGCATGTTCACCGCCGTGCTGGTTACACGGACGCTCCTGCGTTCACTGGTCGGCACCAGACTGGCGAGTAAGACCTGGTTATTTACTATTTCCGGAGGCAAAAAAAATAATGCTTAATATCGTTGGCAAAAGGTTCTGGTTCTTTCTGATATCCGGAATATTAATCGCTATATCGATTGTTTCACTGGCGGTTTTTAGATTCACGCCCAGCGTCGATTTCAGCGGCGGCTCTTTACTCACGATAATTTTCGAGCAGCCGGTAAAATATGACGATTTTGTGCAAAAAATGAGCTCATTGGGTTACGAAAATGCGATTATCCAGAGTTCCGGTGAGAATGAATTCCTTGTCCGTACTAAAGAAGAAATCAGCGATGAAAAAGGCCTGGAAGATTCGCTGACTGCCGCTTTCGGCCCCCTTGCCCATACCCCGGAGTTTGAATCAACTCCCCCCGGCGAAGCCGCGAACACAACTCGCAACGCCGCTATTGCCGTAGCTATAGCGATGGTTGGCATGCTCCTCTACGTTACCTATGCCTTCCGCAAAATGCCCAACCCCTTCCGCTGGGGTACCTGCTTCGTTATCGCCCTGTTGCATGATATTTTTGTGACGGTAGGGCTCTTTTCTCTGTTTGCCCACATCTTCGGCTGGGAACTGGACCTGATGTTCGTTACCGGAATCCTGGCTATAGTCGGCGTCAGTCTGGATAACACCATCGTCGTTTTTGATAGGATGCGCGAAAATCAGAAAAACGGCGTCAGCCCGGACTTCGAGGTCGTGGTCAA
>DAOUCO010000087.1:0-4281 GCA_034432135.1 Dehalococcoidales bacterium
CGCCATCGATTATTAACTTGCTGTTTTTGTGTACGCCGGAAATCTCCATCTTTTCTCCTTCTGGATGAGAAAAAGTCCGCTAGTGTTTTATTGAATAAATTATAACATCTCTGTTAAATGTTAGAAAAGAATAGATGTGATTTATCATTTATCTTTAACCAGAATCTCCCGCGCTTTCTTTAGCCAATCGGGGATGGGAAACTTAAAGCCGCATTTTTCAGCACAGATACCGCAGGCGTCACAGCAATCGATATTATGGCGCTCCAGTCGGTAGATTGACAGGGCGGCTTCTTTATCATCATACATAATAGCATCGTTGTAAATTTCGAAGATGCGCGGCGCATCGACGCCCTGCGTGCAGGGCATACAGCCGCGGCAGGCGGTGCAAGGGAGTGGTTTTAGCGCGCGGTAGGCATCCCTTACGCGGCTTATCACCAGTTCCTCCGGTACGCTGAAGCTATCCGCTAACGCTTTATCCGCAAGAGCTAGATTAAATTTTAACTGTTCGATGTCACTCATATCAACGACGACGCTGGAAATATCCGCGTGGTTCCAGACCCATCTCAAGCCCCACTCCACCGGACGGCGTTCAGGTTCGGATGCCGACCATATTTTTGCTACCGGTTCAGGCAATGCTTTCGTTAATCTACCCCCTTTTAGCGGCCTGGTTACGATTACTCCCAGACCTTTATCGGCGGCGTAAGTCAGACCGCTCGACCCTGGGTGGTGGTCGATATCCATGAAACTGTACTGGAACTGGCAGAAAGTCCAGTTATCGTAAGACTCGATGATTTCGCGCAGGAACTGATACTGGTCGTGGAAAAAGAATCCGATATACCCGATTCTTTTGTCTTTTAGCGCCGCCTCCGCCCTTTGCAGCGTTTCCAGTTCAACCAGCTTGGGCCAGCTATACCGGTCCAAGCCTCCCAGCGTAAGAAAATCGATGCTATTTAAATCAATAAGGTTCAGCAGATTTTCCAGTTCGCGGTCGAAGTCATCAGGCTTATTGATTTTAGCCGACGGTAGAGTAACAGATAGTTTTACCTTCTGGCGGTAGCCATCTTTGAGGGCTTTTTGCAGTGAATTAACATGACGTTTTAAAAAAGGCTCCGACCCCGCGTCGATAAAGTTTACCCCGCCGTCGATAGCATAACGGAGCATCTTTTTGGATTCAGTTTCATCTGGCGGCAAGCGTTCCAGTCCAAAACCCAGCGCGGATACCTGCCAGTCGAGTCGGCCGAACCTGCGATATTGCATCGAAATTTTATTACTTTGATTCCGTTTCCACCCAAGGGGAGGCGTGCTCACCGCTCAAGCAGGCGACAAAGAACCCGTAAGGCTTATCCACCCAGCGGGTAATCAGCGGCAGATGCGGGAAACCTCCGGGGCAGATTACCACAGTAGGTTTGTTGAAAATATGCCGTTCATAGTCCTTGCCCATGCCCAGTTCCAACTCGGCGCCGAGATAGTCCAGGTGGTCGGGGTCGAGCCCGACAAAGCAGAGGATTTCCGCTTCGGGGTGATAATGGGATTCGCCGCCGCGGTGCCATTTGCCACACTGGCTGTAGAAGCCCCAGGTGAAATTAATATTGAAGCCTTCCAAATCCGAACCATAAAGCCAGACAATCTGGTCGCCGTTGCCGGGGCCAACCCCAGCTTTGGCCGGACGCATAATGCCGTCTTTGCCGATGACCTGCGGCATGCGCCCGGTGGCGTCAGGGGGTGGAGGTGTAGAGGTGGTAATCATTTTCTTGATGTATTTATTATATTTCTTGCCTTTAGAGATTGACGAAGATACTTTAGCTGGTGAAGCTTTATAGGCCGGCGCCAGACCGAAGGTATAATGGACGATGGGTTTATTAACTTTTTTTATCTTCACCGCTCCATGCGGCATCCCCTTGGGAATCAAGACTACCGATGGGTCTTTAAAGACGTGCTCTTCACGTTCCTCACCGAGTTCAACGGAAACTTCGGCGTTAAGCTTGAGGATGCTGCCGGCGGAATCCGTTCCTTCAAAGACCAATAGTTCGTCATAAGGGTGAACGATGGCGCCTTCCATCGGGTGCATCGGGCCGGCGGGTTTCTTGATGAAACCGAAGGAGAAATGAGCGTTAAAGCCTTCCAGGTCTTTGGCTTCCATCCAGATACGTTTCTCGGGGTAGAGGCCTGCGGGAGGGTCTTGAATGAGCATTGGTTTTACGAGATGGGCATATTCCTTCTTGACTACCATGATAATCTCCTTTCAGATAGATATATAGTAATTGGAGCGACTTTTCTCAAAAAGCATAGCAGAGACTGCCGATATGGTCAAGGAAAATAGCATTTTTTTAAGCAGGGTTCTTTTCTTAAAAAAATTATCATCCGTTTGACAACCTAACGGCTCTCGCTTATCATTATAAATGTCATTCCGGGGCGTAGCGCAGCCTGGTTAGCGCGTCTGAATGGGGTTCAGAAGGTCGGCAGTTCAACTCTGCCCGCCCCGACCATTAATCCCCTCAGAGTTGTTCCTCTTAAAAGGAGTAATCAACTCTACCCGCCCCGACTTTCCAGAGAATCCTGGCCTCGGTGCGAAAGAAGGCAGACGATGCTCCGCTCCTGGCGCAATTACCGATAGACCCGGAGCTGACCAAGCTCTTGGATGAAGGCAACATTGAACATTAAAACTCCAGCATGTATAATTCATTTGCATCGAAACTTATTGAGAATTTATCGAAGAAAACAGGGACAAAGCAGGCTGGTAAATAAAAATTATGCGAGGTAAATAGCATGCCAACAATAAGTGATTATAATCGTTACGGAGAGGAATTAGAGAGGTCGCTATTACTAAAGACATCTCCCATAGCGGTGAAGATGCTGGAGAAAGAAAGCGATATACCTGCAGGAGCCATTCGCCCGAAGAAAGACCGAGGCTATCATCTAGCCCAATGCCAGGCTTTCGCCATGTCGCGGCGGCAGGGAATGACGATAGCCATGTTGAAAGAGGACCACTGGTGCTGGGCACCGCTACTGGCTTACGGGATGGTGGAAGACCCGCATCACCCTATCGTTGATGCGCTTACATCATTCCCCCGCTTTGAGCTCGGGAAATATATCGGCATGGTGACCGGGCCGTTAAAATCGGTTAATTTTGAGCCGGATATGGTACTTATATACTGCAACACCGCACAGCTAAGAGATATGATCGGCATCGTGAAGTTTCAGGAAAAGACCACCGTTAAATCCGAATTTGACCCCATTGATTCCTGTGTTTATTCCGTGGTGCCTGTAATCAAGGACGGGCAGTACCGGATAACGTTGCCCGATCCCGGTGAATACTCCCGCGCCTTTGCCGGGGATGACGAAATTATTTTTTCCGTGCCCAAGGAGAAGATAGAAAAGATAGCCGAAGGGGTCAAGCGCAGCGCCGAGATGAAGCGAAGCCCGAATGATTGGTCTCATTTGATATTGCGTCCTGATTTTCCCCGCCCCGATTTCTACAAGGAGTTATTTAGAAAGTGGGGGCTGGATGTAGAGGATTGAAATACCGCAAACAGTGAAGTTCAGATATAAACCGTAAGTCTATAAAAGCAAAGGAGGCAGGTATGGCAGAACTAAAAGACAGTTGCGTTAAACCCGTCCGTGGGCCGATTATGCCCGCAACATCTCCACCATCAGCCTCAACAACACCGGTACAGGAGGTAAGTAAAGTGACTGCACGAGTGGGACAGGATGCGCCGGATTTTGAGCTAAGTGCCTTTGTTGCTGGTAAAGGTTTTCAACCCATCAAACTTTCAGAATACAAGGGTAAATGGATAGTCCTCTGTTTCTACCCTGGCGATTTTACCTTTGTGTGACCTACAGAACTGGCAGCGGTTGCTGCACGGTATGAAGAGTATAAAAAGCTAGGAGTTGAAATTCTGGCGGTAAGCGTGGATAGCAGGTTCGTACACATGATGTGGCAGGAGCAGGAACTATCCAAGATGGTTGACGGTGGCGTACCTTTCCCGATGTTATCGGATGCTGGGGGAAGGGTTGGTGCAGTATATGGCGTATATGATGAAGCCGCTGGCGTTAATATCCGTGGCCGATTTATCATCGACCCCGACTTTAAAATAAAGGCGATGGAGGTGCTCACCGCGGATGTTGGCCGTAATCCGGATGAATTGATGCGCCAGATAAAAGCATTCCAGCACGTGCGTGCCACCGGAGAAGTAACGCCTTCCGGCTGGCAGCCGGGTCAACCTGCCTTAAAACCCGGGCCATCTTTAGTAGGCAAGGTCTGGCAGGTCTGGAAACCTTAGA
>DAOUCO010000088.1:0-20802 GCA_034432135.1 Dehalococcoidales bacterium
ATAAAAGTCAGCGGGATAAATAAGGAAGACGTCGGGCAAATGGCCGCGGAAATCCGTGCCCTGCGCGTACCGGACCATTTCAAAGGCAAGGGCATCAGATATACAGGAGAAAGAGTACGCATTAAGCCGGGCAAAGCCGGCAAAGTAGTAAGCAGGCAATAAAAATGACAGAATCAAATGCTAGAGAAGCACGCGTAAGAAGGCATAAAAGGGTAAGGAAAAAAATAAGCGGGGATAATAACCGACCGCGGCTCTGCGTTTTCCGCAGCCTGAACCACATTTATGCCCAGATAATCGATGATACAAAAGGACAGACACTAGTAGCTGCCTCGACGCTTGATGAGGAGATAAAAAAGGAAGCCAAGAAAAATAAAACCGGTCGGGCAGAACTGGTGGGTGCATTGCTAGCGAAACGCTCTGCGGCAAAAAAAATAAGCCAGGTGGCTTTCGACCGCGGGGGATTTAAATACCAGGGTCGTGTTAAAGCCCTAGCGGAGGCAGCCCGCAAGGGTGGGCTCAAGTTCTAAGAGAGGATGCGGCAGTTTTAATGAAGCAACCGTTAAGCCGGATTGATGCAACCGAATTGAATCTTAATGACAAACTTATCAATGTGAACCGCGTTGCCAAGGTGATGATGGGCGGCAAACGTCTGCGTTTCAGCGCTCTGGTAGTCACTGGCGACGGCGCGGGACATGTAGGCATCGGCATCGGTAAAGCGAATGAGGTGCCCGCGGCAATCAGCAAAGGCGGAGCTCAAGCCAGAAAGAATCTGGTTAAAGTGCCCCTAGCCGGCACTACGATTCCTCATGAAATAACCGCACATTTTGGGGCTGCTACTGTCATGTTAAAACCAGCCGTACCAGGCACGGGTGTTATCGCCGGGGGCAGTGTTCGGGCAGTACTGGAAGCCTGCGGGATTAAAGATATTTTAACTAAATCACTCGGCAATACAAACCATATCAATGTCGCCCGGGCGACCATGCTGGCTCTCACCCGACTTAGAAATCCGAAAGAAGAATTGGAGAAGCGCAAGGCAACCGCCCCTAAAGAAGAGGGAGCGGCACATGAGTAAATTACGCGTTACCTGGATTAAAAGCGCTATCGGTTATGAAGGAAGCCAGAGAAGAACCTTGCAGACGCTGGGGCTTCGCCGGCTGAATCAAAGCGTCGTACTCGAAGATTCGAATTCGGTGCGCGGTATGATTAATAAAGTGCGGCATTTGGTTAAAGTGGAGGAAGAGATTGGTAAAACAAAATAGCATCCACCCGGCACGCGGTTCCAGACATGCCAGCAAGCGTGTCGGACGCGGCAACGGGAGCGGACACGGGACTTATTCCGGACGCGGCTGTAAGGGACAGAAGGCACGGGCCGGCAACAATAAAATGCGCCCCGGCTTCGAGGGCGGTCAGCTGCCTTTAATCAAGCGCCTGCCCCGAAAGCGTGGTTTTACGAACATTTTCCGTACAGAATACAGCGTCGTCAATATAGGCCAGCTTAATAAATTCAAGTCCGGCAGCGAAGTTACACCGGAAAAACTGCTGGCAACGGGGATAATAAAATCGTTAGCCAACCCGATTAAAATACTGGCTGACGGAGATATCAAACATCCCATCACCGTTAAAGCAAATAAATTTTCAGCTTCAGCCAAGGCTAAGATAGAAGCGGCCGGCGGCAAGGTTGAGGAGGTTGCGGATGCGGCAAAAGCCGAGTAGACCCAGACTATTGCAGGCAATGATTGACGCCTTCAGTCTGCCTGACCTCCGCCGCAGAATCCTGATTACGGTAGGTATACTGGTAATCTTCCGTTTTATAGCTCACGTACCTCTGCCAGGTTTGAATGCCACGGCACTTGACCAATTGTTCGACCCTGAAAAAAGCGCCCTGGGCGGTGTTTTAGGCATGCTTAACCTTTTTAGCGGCGGCGCTATGAGGCAGTTCAGTATAGCTTCTATGGGCGTTTATCCCTATATTACCGCCTCAATCATTATCATCCTGCTTGTCCCAGTCATTCCCAAGCTCCAGGCTCTGTCACAGGAAGGTGAGGCAGGCAAGAATAAAATCAACTTGATTACACACTGGCTTACAGTACCGCTGGCAGGGCTTTCCGGCTACGGTCAACTAATGCTTTTACAACGTCCACTCACTTCAGGCGTCGCCGAGTCAGCTCCTGTAAGTGCCACCAGTCCGATACTTACTGTAACCATCGTTTTATCGTTAATAGCCGGCACGATGTTCCTGGTCTGGCTGGGCGAGCTTATTACCGAATACGGCATCGGCAACGGTATTTCCATTATCATCTTCGGCGGCATCGTCGCCGGATATCCTGAGTTAATCATACAGGGTTACGTAGCCAGGGGTAACCCGGTAGGACTGATAGTTTATATTATTATCGTTCTCATTACAATCGTCTTGATTGTTATTTTTACCGAGGCGCACCGCCGCGTGCCAGTACAGTACGCCCGCAGCGTTTTCCGCGGCGGCCGCATGTACCGGCAATCAGGCACGACTCATATACCGCTGCGTGTCAATTCATCTGGCATGATACCGCTAATCTTCTCCATGTCCGTTATGCTTTTCCCGGGCATAGTAGCCAGTTATTTTGACACAGGAGAAGGGTTCGCTCACTCGATTGTCCAATGGTTCAGCCCGAACACCGACCTGCCGATAGGCGCTTTTTACTGGATTTTCTATTTTATTTTATCCGTAGCTTTTACGTTCTTTTACACTATCATTACTTATCAGCAGCAAGACCTGCCCGGCACCCTGCAAAAACAGGGAGGCTTTATCCCGGGTATACGGCCGGGAAAAAATACCGCCAGCTATTTAAGCGGCGTTATCAACCGGATTACCTGGGCGGGCGCGCTCTTTTTGGGCTTCGTAGCAATAATGCCATTTATAGCACGCACGTTCACCAACGTGACACAGATACAGTTATCCAGTCTGGGCATGTTAATCGTAGTGGGCGTGGTACTGGATACGATGAAACAGCTTGAAGCTCAATTGGTCATGCGGCGTTATGAAGGCTTTATTAAATAGGCATTAAGGTGTATATTATTCTGCTGGGAGCTCCTGGGGCGGGTAAAGGCACACAAGCCGTCATGCTAGCGAAGAAAAAGAAGCTGGTACAGGTAAGCTCTGGCGACCTTTTCCGCAAGGCGCTCCAGCAGGAGACGGAACTTGGCAAGAAAGCTAAGGTCTACATGGAAAAGGGACAGCTGGTCCCTGATGAAATAACGATACAAATGGTGCTGGAGAGGCTAGCCGAACCGGACTGTAAAAATGGGGCGATACTGGATGGCTTCCCGCGGAATCTAGCGCAGGCAAAAGCGCTGGATAAAGCACTGGAAAAGAAATCCGGAGCTATCGATAGGGTGGTATATATAAAAGTATCGGAAGGAGAATTGTTAAAGAGGTTAAGTGGACGCTGGATTTGCCGCAATTGCCAGGCGCCGTACCACGAGATAAATTCACCGCCTAAGGTTGCCGGCAGGTGTGACCGCTGCGGTGGTACATTATACCAGCGTGACGACGATAAACCGGCAACGGTGAAAAAGCGACTAAAGGTATATTTCAAGGAGACCTCACCGCTGATAGAATATTACGGGCGGGAGGGGAAATTGCTAGAGATAAATGGCGAAGGTAACGAAGCCGAAGTAAACCAGAGAATATTAAAAGCCTTAGGCTAAAGAGATATTAATCAATGGGCATTGAAATAAAGTCAGAGAAAGAAATTGAAATCATGCGGCGATCAGGCAGGATTGTTGCCGAGATATTAAAAATAATCACCGAGCAAATAAAACCGGGAATGAAAACGAAGGAAATGGATATTATAGCCGAGAAGGAACTGAAAAAGCGAGGCGCCGAGTCCTCTTTTAAAGGATATCGGGGTTATCCGGCCACTATTTGCGTCTCCGTAAATGATGAGATAGTACACGGGATACCCGGCGACAGGGTTTTAAAAGAAGGCGACATCGTTTCGCTTGATTTCGGCGCGTTGTATCACGGCTTCCACGGCGATGCCGCCGTAACTGTGCCGGTGGGTAGGGTGAGTCCGGAGGCTATGCGCCTTATCGAGACCACCAAAGGCACTCTAAAAAAAGGAATTGCCGCTGCCTGCGCCGGCGCAAACCTGGGCGATGTATGCGCGGCTATCCAGGGATATGCCGAGTCCAACGGCTATTCGCTGGTGCGGGAGTACACAGGTCATGGGATAGGTCGAAAGATGCATGAAGAACCGCAGATTCCAAATTCTACAGAACCACCTTATGGATTGCCGGCGGGTACGGGACCCGTTTTGAAAAAAGGCATGACGCTTGCTCTAGAACCGATGTTGAATATCGGCGACTGGCATACCCGCATCGCCGATGACCAGTGGACAGTGCTGACGGCCGACGGTAGCCTTTCGGCGCACTTTGAACATACTATCGTTGTTGATGATACTGAACCGGAGGTGTTGACCGGGGGGTGGTATGACTAAAAAAGAAGCCATAGAAGTTGAAGGCACGGTGATTGAGGCTCTACCCAATGCCATGTTCCGCGTGGAGCTCCCGAACAAGCATGAAGTACTTGCCCATATTTCGGGTAAAATAAGAATGCATTATATCAGGGTTCTGCCCGGTGATAAGGTATTAATTGAGCTATCGCCATACGACCTGAAACGTGGTAGAATCACCTATCGGTTAAAATAAAAAAGGTTAGAAAAATGAAAGTAAAAGCTTCAGTTAAAAGACGATGTGAAAAATGCAAAGTCGTGAAACGGCGCGGGGTTATCAGAATAATCTGCGAAAACCCCAAACATAAGCAGAGGCAGGGTTAATAAGGAGGGAGTAAATGCCACGTGTCGCAGGAGTAGATATACCGGTCAACAAGCAGGCATGGGTCTCACTGCAGTATATATACGGAATTGGCCCGAATAACAGCCAGAAAATTTTAGCCCAGGCAGGAATCGCTCCGGAGACCAGAGTTAAAGACCTGACCGAGGCCGAAGTAAATAAACTCCGGGAAATCATCGATAAGCAATACCGTGTTGAGGGCGAATTAAGAAAAGAGATAAACTTTAATATTAAGCGCCTTATGGAAATCGGCAGCTACCGCGGCTTGAGACACCGTCACGGGCTGCCAGCCAGAGGACAGAGGACACGAACCAATGCCCGTACCAAGCGCGGTCAGCGCAAGACCGTAGCCGGACGGGGCCAGAAGCGCGGCGCAACGAAGAAATAATTTTGACTATAAAGGAACAAGGAGGACAGGGTGGCACAAAAGCGAAAAACTAAATCCAGAAAGCGGGAACGCAAAGCGATACCCACCGGCAGGGCTTATATACAATCCAGCTTTAACAACACTATCGTTACTCTTACCGACCCGGAGGGGAACGCGCTGGCCTGGGGAAGCTCGGGGACGGCCGGATTCAAAGGTTCGCGTAAAGGCACACCTTATGCCGCCCAAATGGCTGCCCGCGACGCGGCGCGTAAGGCAATGGTCCACGGTCTACGCCAGGTAGAGGTATTGGTTAAAGGTCCGGGCAGCGGCCGCGAGGCAGCGATACGCTCACTTCAGGGGTCGGGGCTATATATTACAGGAATTAAGGACATTACACCTATACCGCATGCCGGCTGCCGCCCTCCAAAGCGGCGAAGAGTATAAAAGGGGAAAATATGGCAAGATATACAGAACCAATATGCCGTTTATGTCGGCGGAACGGAGAAAAGCTCTTCTTAAAAGGAGCCAGGTGCTTTACGCCCAAATGCGCCATCGATAAGCGACCGAAACCACCGGGACAGGCAGCCGGGCGAAGGCGGCGCAGATTCTCCGACCGCGGTCTGCAGCTTCGTGAAAAACAGAAAGCGCGCTACACCTACGGCATACTTGAAAGGCAGTTTAAGAAGATTTTCCAGCTAGCCGAAAAACAGGCCGGCATCACCGGCGATAACCTCCTGGTGCTGCTGGAAAGGCGGCTCGATAACGTGGTATATCGCCTGGGATTTGCGGACTCACGCTCGCAGGCGCGCCAGCTCGTGCAGCACGGTCACATCATGTTAAACGGTAGGAAAGTCAATATCCCATCCACTCTCGTTAAAGAAGGCGATACTATCGGCTGGCGGGAAGGCAGCAAGAAGACCGAATATTATAAAATACTGGCAGAATCTATCGAAGCTAAGGATATTTCAAGCTGGTTGAGCCTGGACAAGCAAAACATGGTCGGACAGGTGATAACGCTACCCACACCGGACCAGGTCGATGCCAGGTTCGACGGCAAAGCAGTTATCGAGTACTATTCACGGTAGTGTAACGCAAAGGAGGTAATTCATTGGCTGGACTATTAGTCCCTAAAATTGAATGTACCGAACAGAAAGAAAATTACGGGCGATTCGTCGCCGAACCGCTGGAAAAAGGGTTTGGCATAACCCTGGGCAATTCGCTACGCCGCGTATTACTCGGCTATCTACCCGGGGCAGCTGTAACTCAAGTAAGAATAGACGGCGTGCAGCATGAGTTCACGGTTATCCCTAACGCTAAAGAAGACGTCATGGAATTCCTTCTCAACGTTAAAGAAATCAGGTTGAAGCCTTTATCCGACCACGGCGGCACATTAATCCTGGAAAAAGAGGGCGAAGGTCGCATTTACGCCTCCGATATTAAACCATCGACCGATTTTGAAATCACAAATCCGGATTTATGTCTGATTACCCTCAACAACGCTAAAGCTAAACTATACGTAGAGATGGATGTAGAGCTAGGGACGGGATTCCGGGCAGCCGAATCGACAGATAATATGCCTGTAGGTACGATACCGGTAGATGCTCTTTTCACCCCTATAAGGAAAGTAAATTATACCGTAGAACCGACTCATCTCGGGCGGGAGACGAGCCGCGAGAGGTTAGTCATCGACGTCTGGACGGATGGTACGATGCTGCCGGTAGACGCCATCAGCCGCGCCGCCGAAATTTTAATACAACAACTGACGCCCTTCTTTGAATACGTCAAGATTTCTCAAATGAAAGCCGAGGAGCGGGCTATCCGTATGGCTATTCCCGATGAGAAATATAATATGCCCGTAGAACAATTGGACCTCTCCGTGCGCACAATGAACTGCTTGAGACGCAGCAACATTACCACCGTCGGCGAACTCATCGCCAAGGGCCCTAAAGAGCTGCTTAAATTACGCAACTTCGGTCAGAAATCCTATCAGGAAATTGAGGACCGCCTCTCATCTATAGGGCTATCGCTGACCCCAAAGACTGAAGAGAAAGAAGAGGAGAAAAAAGAAGAAACCAAGCCGAAAACGAGAGGCAAAAAGAAGAAGGAAAAGGACACTGACGAAACTAAATAAATAGATAATAACTTTATTCGGAGAACCGCAAAGATGAGGCATAACATAAAAGGCAGGAGTTTAAACCGCGCTTCCGGGCACCGCAAAGCGCTGTACCGTAACCTGGTTACCGAA
The DNA here is from genome assembly GCA_034432135.1 of Dehalococcoidales bacterium. GTDB lineage: Bacteria > Chloroflexota > Dehalococcoidia > Dehalococcoidales > RBG-16-60-22 > RBG-13-51-18. The sequence continues at coordinate 7,446 of DAOUCO010000088.1, forward strand.
CTGCTAAGACACGAAAAAATCATCACCACCGAGGCTAAAGCCAAGGAAGTACGCGGCATGGCGGAAAAGATGATAACTCTAGGTAAGAAAAGCGGTCTTCACTCCTACCGCCAGGCACTTATGTTTATTACGGATAAAAAAGTTACCGAGAAGGTGTTTTCCGTGCTCGGCCCGCGATATCAAGAACGCACCGGCGGCTATACCCGCATGACTAAATTAGAACCGAGACTGGGCGATAACGCACCCATGGTGCAACTGGAGTTGGTAAAATAATACTCCGGGTGAAGGAGCGGTCCGGTGATAACATGGCTGCAGAAGCGGAAACTGGCACCAGGATAATATTAATAATCGAATATGACGGCACCAATTATCACGGCTCCCAATCGCAGATAAATCCACCGACGGTTCAGGGAGAGATAGAAAAAGCTTTAAAAAAACTTACAGGAGAAAGGATAAGAATAAAAATAGCTGGCAGGACCGATGCCGGCGTCCACGCCCGAGGGCAGGTAATCGGCTTTGACACGAAAGCCAAACTTCCTCTTAAATCGTTTATCGACGGGCTAAACTATTACCTCCCGCCGGATATAGCCGTGAAAGAGGCTTATAAAGCTGAAAAAGACTTTGATGTGAGACGCCGTGCGGTGAGTCGGGAATACCGATACTATATACTTAATAGCCCGACCCGCTCTCCGCTAAAGCAGCGGTTTTCCTGGCGGGTTGCCGGCAAGCTGGATACCAAGGCGATGCAACAGGCGTGCCAGGCTCTCCGAGGGCGACACGATTTCGCTTCTTTCATTTCCAGCGCTGAGACTGCCCGGCAAAAAAGAACAGTCCGGGACGTATTTAAAGCGGAAATAACACGTGATGGGGACATGGTTATTTTTGATATTAGCGCCAATTCTTTTCTGCCCCATCAGGTACGCAATATGATAGGTTCATTAATCAAGGTAGCACAGGGTAAGATGACAGTAGATGAATTTAAGAATATGGTTCAGGCCAAGACGCCCGGGCTGGCTGGTCCAACCGCGCCGGCTGACGGCCTGTGCCTGATGCGGGTCAATTATTCTATACCCTTCAATGGAGAAACACGATGAAAACTTATAGCGCCAAACCGACCGATATCAAGCGGGAGCGTCACATAATCGACGCTACCGATAAAAACCTGGGCAGGCTTTCCAGCCAGATAGCCAGGCTGCTGATGGGAAAGCATAAGCCTATCTACACTCCTACCCAGGATACCGGTGATTTTGTGGTGGTTATCAATGCCGAAAAAGTGCGCATTACCGGTAAAAAAGCTGAGCAAAAAATCTACTACCGGCATTCCAACTATCCCGGCGGTCTCAAGAGCATTACCCTGGGCAGACTTATGGAACAATTCCCCACCAGAGCCATCGAATACGCTGTTAAAGGAATGCTCCCTCACACACGATTGGGCGCTAGGATGAACCGTAAACTCAAGGTCTATGCCGGACCGACATACCCTAATATGCCTAAGCCAGAGAAGGAAAAAACCGAAAAACCTAAGAAAACAAAGAAATCAAAGTAAAGGGATTGGATAGACATGGATAAACACAGCTATTTTCACGGGACGGGCCGACGGAAGACGGCGGTGGCGCAGGTAAAGCTGATGGCAGGGAACGGTGCCATTATCATCGACGGCAAACCTCTAGAAGAGCGTTTCCCCTCCCTGGAGCACCAGCGGGTTATCATCCAGCCGTTTATCGCTACCGAAAGCAACGGTAAGTACAATGCCGTCATCAAGGTATCGGGCGGCGGCGTTACCGGACAGAGCGACGCTATCGCACACGGTATTTCCCGCGCTCTGGTACGTGCCGACGAGCGTTTTAAGCCTATCCTGCGCCAGAACGGGCTGCTGACACGGGACGCCCGCGCTAAAGAGCGGAAGAAACCCGGCTTGAGAAGAGCCCGCAAAGCGCCGCAGTATACTAAACGTTAACAAAAAACTGAAGAAAGATTATTTAAAAACTGGAAGTCTTGTTTTTCAGGGCTTCCAGTTCTTTTTCCCCTACCCTTTTGCCAGCCTATCCTTAAGATAATTAACGAACTTTATAGGCGAGGGGTCGACTTTATAAAGAATTGCAAGGTAATAGCTAACATAGTCGCCGAAAGATACTAGGCTTACCATTTGAGCCAGTGGGCTTTTCCCCTCCCCATCTACGAAATCATAAGCCACGCCAGATTTCTTTAAGAGCTCGCAGGTAACGTCATAGCGGAGTTTGATGCGTGCGCTAAAGGAAGGGGAGCGCAATAATACCACTCTGGTTTTCGACGCTATTACTTTCGGCAGGCTATAGCCGACAATGGCGTTATGGTTTAATTCCGGGAAAACCTCGTAAAAAGTCCAGGCCTTACTGTTCTCATTAAGCTGGGTCTTCCAGCGATGCGCTACCTCGGCATTAATACCGGCGCCGTAGACCACTATAAGTTTACCATGGAGTTTTTGCGCCAGCTGTTTGGCGGGATTGGACTTTACCGGCGACTTTTCATCGAGCTTTGCCGAGAGTTTTTCCAGCACTTGTACCGTCTCCGCAACGTCCGCCGTTTTGTCTTTAATGAAGCCGAGTTTCTGGAAAACGCCTAAAATAGGGAAAAAACTATAGCCTAGGGCGGCGCGGGGCTGGGCTTTATATTCAATCTTAAAGATGGGGATATTATTTTCCTTAGCCATGTCTCCCAGCTTACCGCCGGTAGTGATAGCGATCTTTTTAGCGCCCGTATTTAAAGCCACCTCAAAGCCGGACAGCGTTTCTTCAGTATTGCCGGAATAGCTGGAGGCAATGAGCAGCGTTTTTTCATCGACGAAAGCGGGCAAATCGTAATCACGGTGGACGATAACGGGGATTTTCATTTCCGCCTGCAGCAGCGTCCTGATTAAGTCGCCGCCGATAGCCGAGCCACCCATGCCCAGGACAACAACTTTATTAACGTCCTTAAAATTTTCCGGCAGCTTAAGGTTTTTAGCCACCTGCCACGCCTTTTGAGACTGCACGGGGAGTTCTTTTATGCGAGCCAGCATTCCTTCGGTGTCGAGTTTTGGATACGTTTTTAAATCGTCAAGATTGATATAAGCCATATACTATCCTTTTTATACCCCAGCGATTTTCTTGCCTATTGCCAGCAGGCGCTCCACGCGCGCCGGTGAATCGGTCTCGGTGTAAATACGCAGGAGAGGCTCGGTGCCGGAGAATCTTATAAGCAGCCAGGAGTTATCTGCAAGAACGAATTTAAAGCCGTCGGTAGTATCCAATTTCACAACTTTTACGTTATCGATTGACGCCGGCGGATTATTCCGTACACGTCCTATAATCACCTTTCGCTCCGCCTCGGGGAACTTTATGTCAATACGATTATAATAGTGTGGACCTACCCTGCTGAAAAGATAGTCGAGCAACGCGGAAGGACTTTTCCCTGTTTTTACCATGAAGTCGAGGAAAAAGAGATTTGATAGTATGCCATCGCGTTCAAGGACATGACCGCGGAAGCCGTAGCCGCCGCTTTCCTCCCCGCCGATGATGGCATTTTCCGACCTCATTAAAGGAGAAACATATTTAAAGCCCACCGCCGTTTCAAGCACGGGCACACCAAATATCTCTCCGAGGCGGTAAGCCATGTAGGTGGTGGTGAGGGTCTTGATAATCGGTCCGCGCTCGCCGCGCACTTCCAGCAGGTAGAGACAGAGTAAGGCGAACACCTGAAGCTGGTTGATGAAATTTCCCTTTTCGTCGATGACACCCATGCGGTCGGCATCGCCATCAGTGGCGAGACCGACATCAGCCTTATTTTTTATCACGCTAGCCGCTAGCTCTTTTAAATGAGGGAGAATCGGCTCCGGATGGATGCCGGGGAAAAGCGGATTGGGCTCGCCATGTATTTCAAACAACTGCGTGGTACCGCCGGATAAAACCCTCTTAAGATAGCCGTCGCCTGCCCCGTACATGGGGTCGATAACCACCTTGAGGTTGGTATTTTTCAGACTTTCGATATCGACGAGTCGGTTTATCTGCGTAAAATAATCTGGAGCAAGGTCGGATATAACTACCAGACCCCTTTTTTTAGCGTCCGCCAGAGGAAGTCGTTTAACTTTACCAGAATTAAAAGATTTTGAAATTAAGGCGACTATCTTAGAGGTGACTTTGTCGGAGGCGCTCCAGCCGTTTTCGTCCTTGTATTTAAAACCATTCCACTCGGGGGGATTATGGCTGGCGGTAATGATGATCGCGCCGGCGGCCTTTTTCGTCAGGACGCTATAGCTTAAAACGGGCGTAGGAGTAACGGTTGCGGCAAGGTAGACCTTTATGCCGTTACCAGCCAGCACCTCGGCGGCGACGGCGGCAAATTCATCGGATTTACGGCGGGTGTCATAGCCGATGACGATACCACGGGGAGCCAGTTTAGCCTTTATAAGATATTCGGCGACGCCCTGTGCACAGTAGCGGACGTTCTCAAAGGTAAAGTCCTCGTCGATAACAGCGCGCCAGCCGTCAGTGCCAAACTTGATGGGGTTAGCTTTAACGATTTATCTCACCCCCTGTGCGGATGGATTTATTGACTATTACCCTGTACCTTTTTCCTTATTTTCTCCGCTTCTCTTTCTACGGCGGTCTTTTCCCAGAGGGCATCTTTATGGAACACGAAAACAAACAAGCAGTGCAATAATACGACGACACCCCACCCCCCGACCGGAAAGACAAACCAGGGGAAAGCTCCATAGCTGGTAATCAGCCAGATAACAACGATGAGAGTGTTAAAAGCCAGATAAACGCAAAGATGGGCGTAAAAGCCTTTCTTTTCTTCGACTCTTTTTTTTGCTTTCTGGTAAATTTCATCTTCCGTTGGTTGGGTTGTCATATTAAAATACCTCTTGTTATTATTAGGCAAGGCTTTTTAAAACCTCACCCCCCTTTAATTCCCTCTCTCCGCTAGTAGAGAAAGGGAAGATATAAAAGAGGAGCTGCGCCCCTCTTAAATAACCTATTTCCCCAGTCCTTCTTTCCTTAAAATGGCCGCTTTATCCGTCTTTTCCCAGGGGAGGTCTAAATCCGGGCGGCCAAAATGACCGTAAGCGGCGGTCTGGCGGTAGATGGGACGGCGCAGTTTAAAGTACTCGATAATAGCGCCGGGGCGTAAGTCGAAGTGCTTGTTAATGAGATTTAATATTTTTTGCGAAGTTACCTTTTCCGTATCGAAGGTCTCGATGGAGACGGAGAGCGGATTGGCTTTACCGATGACGTAAGCGACCTGGATTTCTATACGGTCGGCAAGTCCAGCGGCAACGACATTCTTGGCGATATAGCGCGCCATGTAAGAGGCGGAGCGGTCGACCTTGGTAGGGTCTTTGCCGGAGAAGGAGCCGCCGCCATGCCTGGCGACGCCGCCGTAGGTATCCACGATTATCTTGCGTCCCGTGCACCCGGTATCGGAGACAGGCCCACCGATGACGAAACGTCCGGTAGCGTTTACATAGTATTTAGTTTCTTTATCGATGTATTTCGCCGGAATGACGGCTTTAATAACGTGTTTGATAATATCTTTTTCAATTTTATCATGCGTGACGTCAGGGTCGTGCTGGGCACCGATAACGACGCTATCGACGCGCTTGGGGACGCCTCTGCGGTATTCTACCGTCACCTGGGACTTGCCATCGGGGCGGAGGTAAGGCAAAATGCCGTTTTTACGAACCTCGGCCAGGCGGCGGCACAGTTTTTGAGCAAGAGAGGCAGTCAGAGGCATAAGTTCGGGCGTTTCATTGCAGGCAAAGCCGACCATCATGCCCTGGTCGCCAGCACCGATTTTATCAAGTCTATCGACTTTCTTCGTCTCCTTAGCCTCAATCGATTTACTCACACCCATATCGATATCCTTCGACTGCTCTTTAATGGAGGACATCACACCTACAGATTCGAAATCAAAACCATATTCGGGTTTGATATAGCCGATATCTTTTACCACATTTTTCACAATATCCGGCACATCAACATAACATGTGGTAGTAATTTCACCTAGAACAATAACCAGTCCAGTAGTGGTAGCCACCTCACAAGCTACCCGACCATCAGGGTCTTCCGCCATAATCTTATCCAGAATGGCGTCTGCGACCTGGTCGCAGATTTTATCCGGGTGGCCTTCGGTAACCGACTCCGAGGTAAACAGGTATTTTGGCGAGGTAGAAAAGTTGTTCGACATTTATTTCCTCCGTTAGTGCCATAATGAGGGAGAGTTCTTTTATTTCACCCTCTCCTAACCTCTCCCATTGAGGGAGAGGAACATCACTTTTATGTCCCCTTTTCCCAGCTTGATAAATATTTACGCTGGACAGCGGTTAGGGTATCGATGGCGATGCCCATCGCCTGCAGCTTCAGGCGAGCGACCTCTTTATCGATTTCCTCCGGCACAGAGTGCACTTTGATTTTAAGTTTGCCCTTGTTTTTAACGAGGTATTCCATGCATAATGCCTGGTTGGCGAAGGACATATCCATAACGCTAGCTGGGTGGCCCTCCGCCGCCGCCAGGTTGATAAGCCGCCCTTCGCCCAGCAGGTAAAGTTTACGGCCGTTTTTTAGGGTAAACTCTTCAACATTGGTCCGGATAGTACGCCTGCTTTTACTTAACTTTTCCAGCGCGGGGATATTGATTTCCACGTCAAAATGGCCGCTATTAGCCATAATAGCGCCGTCCTTCATCACCTGAAAATACTGCTTATCGATAACAGCTTTATCGCCGGTAACGGTAACAAAGATATCGCCGATTTTAGCGGCTTCCATCAGCGGCATTACCTGAAAGCCCTCCATAACCGCTTCCAGAGCGCGGACAGGTTCAACCTCGGTAACGATAACGTGCGCCCCCAGCCCCTTAGCCCGCATGGCAACACCGCGGCCGGTCCAGCCGTAGCCGCAGACCACCACCTTCTTCCCCGCCCAGAGGATATTGGTGGCGCGGGTAATACCGTCGATAGTGCTCTGACCAGTGCCGTAGCGGTTATCGAAGAGGTGCTTGGTATCAGCATCATTAACGGCTATAAGGGGATATTTAAGCTGACCAGCTTTATGCATGGAGCGCAACCGAATGACGCCGGTGGTGGTCTCCTCGCTACCACCGATAACATTTTCCAGAAGTTCTTTTCGTTTGGTATGAAGCGTGGTAACAAGGTCAGCGCCATCATCTATAGTGAGATTAGGCTTATGTTCCAGCGCCGAGTTAATATGCCGATAATACGTTTTATCGTCCTCACCCTTGATAGCGAAGACAGGAATACCGTATTCCACCAAAGCCGCCGCCACATCGTCCTGGGTGGAGAGGGGATTGGAGGCGCAGAGAACAAGAGCAGCGCCACCGTCTTTTAAGGCCAATCCCAGATTGGCTGTTTCCGTGGTAATATGGAGGCAGCCGGAAATGCGCACACCCTTTAAAGGCTTTTCTGCGGCAAACCTCTGGCGTATCAAATGCAGGACCGGCATCTCGCGGTAAGCCCAGTCGATACGCTGTCTGCCGGTCCCGGCAAGTGAAATATCTTTAACGTCATATTTCTTCAAAGCCATTATTAACTCCCTTAAATTCTCCCGAACTAATCAACCATAATATAGCATAATCACGAGTATATTTAAATGAAACAAGAGCTAGCCTATACCCCAATCACGATAGCCCTGCTTGATTATGGCCGCATATTCTTTAGAGGGGAGGGATTCCTCCATTTGTCCCGACTTAATGTAGGTAACCGCCTGATGGGGCTGATTGTCTTCGTCAAAGACGGTGACATTCATGCGCATATAACCGACCTCGTGTTTATCAAGCTGTTTCAGGCAGGCTTCACCGACCTCATAGATAGCGCCGTGGACTTTTTCACCGCGGAATGGCTTTAACGTTGCCGTACCACCATGCCACTGTCGGGACCAGCCGGTAAAGACTCGCTTATAATTAGGCAGGGTGGCGGTAAATCTAGGACGGCTGTCCGGGCATCGCTCCAACATCTGCTTCTTGTTTAAATTGCTGGCGTAAGCGAAGTAAAAGTATGTTTTACCTGGTTGGGTCAAAATAATCCTCTATCATCAGCGCATATAAATAATACTTAAATTATATTATATCTGCGTAGCCAAATAAAACGGGGCAATGATAATAAAGTTTTTAATTAAGGCATAAAGAAAAAGACTAAATATTGACAAAATGTGACAAAAATTATATAATATTATTAACAAAATATATAAAATAAACTTAACAAAATATTATTAAGATAAAGGAGGTTAATATGGTTAATTTAGTTAAAAGGAGCCCTAACGGAGTATTTGCCCTGCGACCGTTCCTCCATCCTTTTACCCTGCTTACCGATGTCGAGGAAATGGTTAATTCGGTTTTTGACACGAACCTTACCCCCAAGGTAGATATCTACGAAGAGGGCAAGGAACTGGTAGTAAAAGCGGAACTACCGGGCATCAAGAAGAAGGACCTCGATATCAGGCTTGACGGCGATTTGCTCACGATAAAGGCGCAGAAGGAAAAAGATGAAGAGGTCAAGGAAGGCACTTACTACGCCCGCGAGCGGAGTTACGGACAGTACGTACGCTACATTACACTCCCGGCCCGCGTAGATGCCGAGAAAATCAATGCTACCCTGAAGAAAGGCCTCCTGGAAGTGAGAATGCCAAAGACACAGGGCTCCGAAACAAAGAAAATTGAAGTAAAAACTAAATAAAGCCGGAATATTTTACCAGAAGAAAAGGCAAGCGGGAATTCAGATAAAACACAATAGCTTCCGGATTCCTGCTTGTTTTATTTCTTAATTTTTCGCCTTACCCTAATAGAATCAGGTTGCCATTTGCCGCGGCTGAAGAGTCTGGGGAAGAATGTTTTACGCAACTCTTCAATAGCGAACAGGCTGCCGCCAGCGAGAAGCACAATACCCCATTCATAGATACCCAGTGATACTGTATGGAAAGCTTGTTGTAAAGGCGGTAGATAAATCACGGCGAGTTGCAGTAAAATTGCTACCAATATTGACAAAATCAACCATCGGTTTTTAAAGATGCCGAGCTTAAAGATATTATATTCATCAGAACGGGCATTGAATGCACGGAACCAAGCGAAAGTCACCATACTGGCAAAAGTCACAGTGCGAGCTTCATCAAGACCTACTCTCTGATACATTAGGTCGAATATTAGAAATATACCAATACCCATAATTAGTGCTAAAAATACAACACGCAGCAACAATCCAGGAAAAAGAATACCGACCTTCGGGTGGCGGGGTGGTTGTTTGAGTTCATTTCCCAATTTAGGTTCTAATCCAAGAGGTATCCCCACAGCAGTATCTGTGACCATGTTGTTCCATAAAATCTGTACCGGCAACAAGGGTGCTTGTCCTAAAAATAAAACAGACATTAAAAGCGCCAGTAGTTGTCCCAGGTTACTACTTAACAGATAGAAGATGACATTACGTAATCTATTGAAAATTACTCGTCCCTCGTCGACGGCTGCGACAATCGAGGCAAAATTATCGTCAGCCAGGGTCATATCACTGGCTTCTTTGGCAACATCGGTGCCGGTAATGCCCATAGCGATGCCGATATTAGCCGCTTTTAAGGCCGGGGCATCGTTAACGCCATCACCGGTCATAGCGACGACATGCCCGCGGCTTTTTAACGCGTTGACTATTCTCAGCTTTTGTATCGGTTCAATACGGGCAAAGACGGAGATGTTTTCTACCTTACGGGCAAGCCCGGTATCGTCCATTTCCGCCAATTCCTGACCAGTAATAGCCCCACCTTCCGGCAGTTCAAGCTGGCGGGCAATCGATTCCGCGGTACCTTTATTATCTCCGGTAATCATGACGACCTTAATGCCTGCCTGCCGGCAAAGGCGGATGGCACGTCTGGCTTCTTCCCGGGGCGGGTCTTCCATGCCGGATAGTCCCACAAAAACCAGGTTGCCCTTTAGATGTTCTTCCTCAAGGTCGGCCAGCTCTCCAGGCAGGTCGACATAGGCGGTAGCGATGACCCTCATGGCATTTTTAGCCATGGCGTCGACGGCTTGAATGATAGTTTGTTTTTCCGCCTGACCGAGTGTTTTTACCTCTTTCCCGTGAAGCAGAGATTTACTTAATGAAAGGAGCTTTTCCGGGGCGCCTTTAACGTAGGCTACGTGCCCGCCATTGCCGGGGTGCAGAGTAGCCATATAAAGTTTTTCGCTCTGGAAAGGAATCTCATCGACGCGGGGGTAATCCATATCAAGTTTCTCGCGGCTAATTCCTGCTTTGGCAGCGGCTACAACAAGGGCGGCTTCTGTGGGGTCGCCGAAGATGCTGCAACAGCTCTTTTCTTCCACGCTTATCGTGGCATCATTGCAGAGAACGCCGATGCGGAGATGCAGGTCTATAGCCGGCTGTGATTTAGCATCCAGTTTGCGACCATCGACGGAGAAATCGCCTTCTATGAAATAGCCTTCACCGGTAACATCTATCCAGTTGCCATCGACATACATGCGGCGAACGGTCATCTGGTTCAAGGTCAAAGTCCCGGTTTTATCCGAGCAGATAACGGTAGCCGCACCCAGCGTCTCCACTGCAACCAGTTTGCGGATGATAGCATTACGGTGCGCCATCATCCTCATGCCGATCGCCAAGACTACGGTCACCACAGCAGGTAGACCTTCAGGTATAGCAGAAACAGCGGCAGCTACCGCCAATAGAAATACATCCAGCCATGCCATGCCTTTGAGCAGTCCGATAATTACCAGCAGGGCACATATGCCGAGGAAAAGAATGATTAAATAACGGCTTAGCTTCCCGATGCTTTTTTGCAGAGGAGTCTTTTCCTGCTTAACTTCCTGGATACTGATGGCGATTTTACCCATCTCCGTATTCATGCCTGTCTGGACGACCACGGCAGTCGCCCTGCCGTAGGCAACAGTCGTTCCCGAAAAAACCATGTTTTTGCGGTCGGGGAGGGACAATTCTCCAGATAGCAACCCGGTATGTTTATCAACCGGAACCGATTCACCGGTGAGGACCGCTTCGCTTATTTTAAGGTTAGACGCTTCGATTAGTCTGGCGTCCGCCGGCACTTTATCACCCATTTCCAGGAGTAAAATATCACCGGGCACGATATCATGTGCGGCGATATCTTTCGCTACGCCATCGCGCCTGACGCTTGCCTTCGGAGCCGCCATCTTGATTAGAGCTTCCATGGCTTTTTCTGCCCGCGTTTCCTGCAAGAAACCGATGACCGCGTTAATGAGCAACACGACGAATACTACCAAGGCATCCGTGATATGACCAGCGATAATCGATACGATAGCGGCGATTAGCAACACGTAAATCAAGGGGCTAAGAAATTGCTGGAGAAAAACCACCACGAGCGGTGTCTTTTTCTTCCCCTTTAAAAGGTTCGGCCCGTAGCGTAATAAACGACTGCTAGCCTCGGCAGACGTTAGCCCGCGGCGCGAGGATGCAAATTCCTGCAGGACTTTTTCCGCGGGGATATTATAATAAACTTCAGCCACTTTAATGCCCCTGAATGAGTTCTTCTACTGTTTTATCGCCACTTTCCAGCGGATAATATCTCAGATAAGAACCGAAATATGGGTCAGCGCCCGTTTCTTTCATAGTTGAAGAAGTACTCTGCGACACACTTAAGTTCGCTGTGCAGAGATTTTTTATGAGACTTAATATGACCCTATCGGCATGTTCCAGGCTGACGACATCGTTCCAGCCGATGTAGACCGAGGCTCCTTTTTGTATAAAAACCGCCGGCATATCATCGTATTTATAACTCTCACACCCCATTGCCAGAACGACAGTGTGATTGAACTGACCCTCGGCATCTCTGATAAACTCGGAGTTAACGGCGAAAACCAGCGGTGTATTTTCTCCCATTACAGCATTAGAGACCTTATCCGTAAGCTGGTCGGTGATATATCGTGTCGTGGTATAGTTTTCCGCCGTAAAAAGATAAGTAGTATCCAGCGTTATCACCTTGTCGCCTTCCAGAGAGACCAGTAACCCGGAATGGACCCTTAAAAGAATTAATTTATAACCGAGCGACGGTAGCTTGCGATAAAAATCGACGCTGATATCAACTCCCTGCCAGACATCAACCTTAAAACCGTACGACTCAAGAACTCCGGTTACCTGCGCGATGAGCTCGGGATTGGACTCGCGTATATAAAGCTGGTCGATGATGGCGGCTTTCTTCAGATTATCATCAACTGCAGCCGGGGTATGGCAGCTAATCGGCAGGATGAATACCGCCAAAACCGTAATTATTATCAGGATACTAAATAAAAGTCTCATCTTGCTGTAAGTATAAAGGACGACGTTCTATTTCTCAATGGCTGTGCGCCCTGTCCAGCTCTGTTTTTACCCAAAGCAGAGGAAAAACGATATCGCTGAAACAGCAGGGTATCCAGACAGCCAGAAAGAGGAAAACGAAGATGATAGGTAGCAGGGGCAGCCAGTCTGCCGTCCCGAAGGCGGTAAAACCGAACAGCGAAGCCCAGGTACTTATTAGAACATGTATCATATGAGGCATTTTAGTATTCGGTTTGAAGTAGCCGATGATTATGCCGATTAGTGCAGCTGAATTGACGATTACCCAGTGAGGAACATTAAAATACGGCATTATTTCGGAAGAGGCAAAGGGCAAGTGAAATTCCATAGCAATCTGTAAGCTCTTACCTTCTAAATAAGGAATGATAGCATCGCTAAGCGTGGCCACACCCACAGAGCCTACGTAACCAACAATTATTACCAGCCAGAGCTTATGTTTTCCCTGTCTACAGTAGATAGCGGTGGTAACCAAAGCACTGAATACTACATGAAGAGGATGAAACGTGTAAAAAAGCACCTCGGAAACGTTCATCGGCGTATTAAGAATAGTAACCAGAGCCATGGCACCGATGCCAATAACAGCCCCGGCCGCGGTAAAGGGGATATGATGCAACAACTCGATACCGATACGTTTTAACATATATCCCTCATTTAGTCACCCGCCCGTTTATTACATTCGCGGCACTTTCCCACAAACTCAAGGAGGTGTCCCTCGATTTTAAATCTAGTCTCTTTTACGAGACGCTTTTCTAACTCGCCAAGGTCACAATTAGTAAAATCGACAACTTTACCGCAATCGGAGCAAATGAGGTGGTGGTGATGTTCGGAGGGGCGGCGCATTAAGTAACTGCGACAACTGCCACCGACATGCATCTCACAGATAAGGTCGAGCTGTTCAAGAATTTCAATAGTACGATAAATCGTTACCAGCCCTACAGACGGATGCTTACGATGGACTCTCTGATAGATGGCCGTCGGGGTAAGGTGCTCGTGTGTATTGACAATAGCATTGATAATATGGCG
>DAOUCO010000089.1:0-3331 GCA_034432135.1 Dehalococcoidales bacterium
AACTCTTTATCCCAGAGGCCTTCCTGGCAAATGATGTTAATCATACCCAGCGCGAGAGCGGCATCCGTGCCCGGTCGCGGCTGCAGCCAGAGTGTCGCCCGCGAGGTATAAGCAGTCGCCCGCGGGTCGATGATTATCAGATTTTTACAATAGTCCAGTGACTTCATATACCAGTAGCACATTTCTGAATCGGCGCTGCTGATTTCGAGTTGCTTGGCCCAAGATATTTGCGTTTTGGGGAAAACCCCACCCCACCCATGATAATCGCAATAGAGCCTGCCATAACCGGTAATCAAGCCATATAGGCCGATACGCGGGCTATGACAGATATAGCCTGGCGAAATGACGTTTGCTGAACCCATCGAGCGGGAAAAACGGTGGGTATAACGGTTATAGCCCCTCCCCGTTCCCTGCGAAGTAGCCACCGTCCAGGGACCGTATTTTTCACTGGCTTCTTTTATTTTAGCGGCAATCGTGTCCAGCGCTTCATCCCAGCTTATCTGTTTCCATTTCCCCTCGCCTTTTTCCCCCGCCCTTTTATAAGGATGCATAATGCGGTAAGGGTTATCGATATGCTGAATGCTGGATAAACCCTTGGCGCACATCGTCCCGCGTGTCGTTGAATCCGGATTGCCTTCGATGTGAGTAATTATTCCGTCAGTCACCTCGACTAATACGCCACAACCGCCGTGACAGCTCTTACAGGTTGTTTTGATAATTTTCTTTTCAGCCATCTTATACTCCAAAACAAAATATTAAAAATCCCTCTCCATAAATTCAATCAGAACTGATAATCTTGCATAAACCAAAGCTTCAATATGGAGCAACTTTCGGCAATAAAGGCCGGTAAATTCCAACTTTTAAAAGACAATATTTAAGGGCAAAGGCGCCAAGCGTGTGCGAGGCAATCGCGATAATTAACAGAACGGTAGAAGCCTCCCCTCCTTCTAAAAGGCCGACTATTGATACCGCCGCCGGAATCGCCAAGCCCAGAATAACCAGTCCGCCCCAGAACATATAAGCCGTCGGCCCTACGAGTAGCTCTCGAATTGAAAGCTTAGCAATCGCCGAAGTGTATCCGGCGCTTATTAAATACGTAACGATTAACAGTATATTGATTAACAGCAGGTAGCGACTGCCCATTTCCGCCCAGATTATACTGGCATCACCGCCTGCCAAGCCGACCGCCATTATCAAACCAAAGCCATCGGCGATACCTGCCAGTATGAAAACAATGGGTAAAAGCCCCTGATTCCAGAAGGGAATGCCTTTGACATAGTTCATGATGAAGCCACCGTAGATGCCGACTCCCAGTGCATTAAGTCCCGCCAGCACGCCGAAAGTATAATAGACCGGGTCAGCTATCGCATGACCAATGAGTTTGGCAAGGTCCGGTTGACCAAATACGATTTGAATGAAGGCAAAAGTACCGAAGAAGATAGAAAACAGGATACCGCGGGCGAACCATGAAGTCTTCCAGGCGTTGGAAAAAGGCGGAAATGTCCGGTAAAACCGCCAGGGCTTGCCGAAGTAGGCTATATGGATGGGGAGTTTCAGGAACATGATAATCAGCCAGCCCACGAGCAGTCCCCACCAGCTATTTATAAAAAGAGAGACAAGGTACAATCCCGCGCCCAGGCTGGTAAAGGTCTCAGCAATCCATATCATAATGCCGCGTCTCTCTATCCACTCCCTCTGGTGCATCGGTTTGACCATCCACTCATGGGTGATCATCCACTGGCGTGTTGCCATCCGGGACATTGTTGACCCTCCTTACTTTTTCCCGAAAATTTGCCTCGCCCTGGCTTCCATGGTGCTCAAGTGCTGCATGTGCGAGGCAGTCTGTTCTTCCCGCGGAGCGATATTAGAAGGCGCGTTACCTATCTTGCCGTCGATATAATAAACCGAGGGCTCAGTTCCGTACTCAGGATGAAGTTGAAATCCGTTTCTCTCTTTAATCAGCCTGGATACTTCGGAAGCGGGGTTATCAAGGTCACCGAAGGTCAAAGCCCTCGCCTGGCAGGTATTAACACAGGCTGGTGTAGCTTCGCGGTCTTTGCCCGGGATTAGCCCTTTGGCCATTCCCGCATCGATTCTTTCCATGCAGAAATCACATTTTTCGGTTGTTCCGGCAACATGCGGATAAAGCTTACGTCCAGCCTTCTCAAAGCGCGTCCGCGCATAACCCGGGAAGTATCCGGGGTCTTTATCACGGGAGAAGAAAGTACGGTTCTGGTAAGGGCAAGCAATAATACAATAACGGCAGCCGACGCAGATATTATTATCGACGTAGACAATGCCGTCCGGCCTTTTCTTGGTAGCTTCGGCAGGGCATACTTCGACGCAGGGGGCTTCTTTACATTGATTGCAGCGGACGGGGATGGTTGTTAACTCTTCTCCAGGAACATCTGTTTCCCAAGCTATCAAGCGCGGCCAGGTCATCCCTAACGGTAAAAAATGCTCAATCCGGCAAGCAGCAATACAGGCGTGGCAACGCGTGCATTTTACCAGATTAATCACCATACCCCATCTCATAAAAGCTGCTCCTTACTAAAATATTTCCAATATAAAAATTACCAAAATAGAATAAAAAAGTCAAATAAGCATGCGCAACGCACATAATATTCATAGAATAATGATGCTTTTTAATGATAAATGCTGTAAAAACTCCGCATTTGGATTAATCAATAATACATATTGTTAATAAGTCAAAAACGCCCCGTCTTTGTCGCTGTGAGGAGACGGCAGAGAGTCGAACTCCTTCTTATTAAAAGATTATACCCATTGTAACATTCTTTGATAACGCTACGACCCTAAGTATTTATTTCAATACAAGCACATTGGCAAATACCTGCCAGGCAAGCAATGCTTTAGCGGTGAGACTTAAGATAATATATACCTTTTCACCATACAGGTAATCGCGCCAGGGCCCAATCTTCTTGTACTGTAATACCATGTTTATAGCAAAGCAGTTGAAGAAGATAAATAGAGAAACGATGATACCGTAGACAAAACCGGGCGGCGATACATTTATGCCTGGCGCAATGACATAGATTAATATCGCTATCCACGGGATAATACCGGCAAAGCTGCCGAACCAGAATGGTATCCAGCTTGGCTTGCCGGGTTTTTCATATTTCTCCTGTAATGCCCCGAAAAGTATCATGCAAGCATTGATGCCAAAGATAGCCAGCAGGGCAGCAATATCGCTGATGCCGCATATTTGAGAAATCAGCACTATCATAATCGAAGAACTGAAGAAGTATTCTATCCAGCGCCCGTAGTTACGATTCTGGAGTAGATTGCTTTTATACCATGGAAAGACCCAGGG
>DAOUCO010000090.1:0-16038 GCA_034432135.1 Dehalococcoidales bacterium
TTCCGCTTCCCGGAGCACGGCGATGATCTGTTCCTCGGTGTACTGTCTGGCTTTCATGAGTCCTCCTGGTTTCTTTATTATACCGGAAGACTCTAAGTCATGGTGTAGCTGTTTTCGGGGGAAAGGTCAATTCAGCAGAGAATTTATCTTTTCTAACAGAAGCGTCCGGTCTATCGGCTTTGTTAGGTATTCACTGGCGCCGACCTTCAGTCCCGTGGTTTTATCGATCTCCTGTCCCTTGGCAGATAACATTATTATGGGTAACTTTTCCGTTAGCGGGTCTTGACGTAGACGATTGCAGATTTCAAAGCCATCTAAGCCGGGGAGCATAACATCAAGTATGAGGAGGTCGGGGTTTTCACTCTTAGCCATTCTCAAGCCTGCCATGCCGTTGGTAGCGGAAATCACGTCATAGCTTTCCTTTTCTAGAATGTGGGTAATGGCCCTGGAGAAACTGGGGTCATCCTCGATTATTAATATTTTCTTAGGGATAGTAACCACCCCCCTTTAGCGTATCTTCAGGTTTGCCTATTGGCATATTATAGAACATATCAGCATATTAGTCTACGTTTGACTAATAGTAATAAAGAATATTTAGTAAACATACAAAAGGGGGAGTTATCTGACTCCCCCTCGATATTTCTCTTACGTTTTTTATTACCACTGGACGAACATCGGCATGACGACGTGGGTATAATTATCCGTGCCCACGGGGCGGATAAGACCGGGGCTGGAGGGATTGGTGGTCTCTAAAGCTACCTGGGATTCGCGGAGGACGCTCAAGACATCGGTAAGGTATTTGCCGTTAAAGGCTATCTTGGCGTCGGCACCTTCTACCGTGGCATCGATTTCACCAACGTCATCGCCGATTTCTTCCGAGCGGGCGGAAACAGCCAGCTTGCCGGGACTCGATTCACTACCCGGCGTAATGACGAGGCGGACAATACCGCTGCCATCACGCGCAAAAATCGATGCGGTCTTAGTCGCC
Source organism: Dehalococcoidales bacterium (assembly GCA_034432135.1). GTDB lineage: Bacteria > Chloroflexota > Dehalococcoidia > Dehalococcoidales > RBG-16-60-22 > RBG-13-51-18. The sequence goes on from DAOUCO010000090.1 coordinate 989, forward strand.
CGCAGGAACTCGGCTACGTTGACAATCACACGCGTATTATAGCTCTTGGGTATAAGCTGGGCATAGTTGGGGAAAGTGCCCTGTACCAGTTGGGAAACAAGCTCCGTGTTCTTCAGGCGGAAAAGAATCTGGCTCTTATTGGGGTTGAGGGTAACGCTGATTTTCTCTTCATCATCGCCGATAAGGCGGTTCAACTCGGCTAAAGTACGGGCAGGAATGATAACCTCTACCTTCTGACTTGCCTTGGTTTTGATAGGCATCTTAAAGACAGCCAGTCTGAAACCATCAGCCGCGGCGAATGTCAGTGTATTGCCTTCGAACTGGGTGCAGACGCCAGTCAATACCGGACGGGATTCTTCGGTGGCGGCAGCGAAAACTACCTGATTAATCGCCTGGCGCAAGGCTTCAATCTCAACTTCGGTTTTAATACCCTCATCGACGCTGGGGATGGGGGGAAACTCTTTAGCATCAACGCCGCTGATACGAGCTTCGAAACGGGCGCATTTAAGTCCTAGGGTCTTGGTTTGGGGCGAGAGGTTGATAGCAATATTATCGCTGGGGAGGGAGCTGACAAATTCCGTAAGCAAGCGTGCGGGCACGGTAATAGAGCCCTCCTCCTCTATTTTAGCGCCAATCCAGCAAATGATAGCCATTTCCAGATTAGTAGCGACGAGTTTAAGGCGGCCGTCATCGGTGGCGAGGAGGACGTTTTGTGTAATGGGCAGGGTCGTCCGTGTGGCTACCGCTCTACCAACGATGCTAAGACCGCGATTGAGATTTTCTTGAAGACAAGTAAGTTTCATGACGCACCCCCAAAAATTAGCTGTGGTGGATTAGTATACAACATTATTCGGTTCTATTCAAGCTTTATCGTGCCGCTTTTACCGCCGCTTTTGCTGACAAGGCGGATATTCTCTATTTTCATGCCCCGGTCGATGGCTTTGACCATATCGTATATAGCCAGGGCGGTAACAGAGACGGCAGTAAGCGCCTCCATTTCGACGCCGGTCTTACCGGTGCTTGATACGGTGGCAGTAATTTCGATGGTACTGGCGGACTCGTCAGGAGTAAACTCCACAGATACGTTACTGATGAGGACAGGGTGGCAGAGGGGGTTAAGGTCGGGGGTTTTTTTGGCAGCCATGATGCCAGCCAGCTGTGCCGTAGAGAGGACATCACCCTTGGCGGTGCTGCCGCGTTTTATGGCTTTAAAGGTAGAGGGCTGCATCCTGACCAGGCCTTTAGCGACGGCGATGCGGAGAGTATCCCCCTTGGTAGAGACATCCACCATACGGGGTCGGCCGGTTTTATCTATATGGGTCAGCTTTTTTTTAGCCATATACATTTTTTCCCAGGAAACGACTCAAAGCTAAATAGCTTCGGCGAGTCGTTTTTAGTGTTATGTTAAATATTCTTATCCTCCCACCTGGGAGAAGGGACGTCCCTTATGGGTAGTGCCTTCGGCGAGGAGATGGCCTTTAGGCTTGGCGGCGGTGGCTTTAACGATTAAGTCTTTAAGTTCCTGAATAGAAGCACCGCTGCGCAGAGGCTCGCGGAGGTCGATTTCATCCTCGCGGAGAAGGCAGAGGCGGAGTTTACCGTCGGCGGTGAGGCGGAGCCGATTGCAAGCGTAGCAAAAATGCTCGGTGACGGGAGTGATAAAGCCGACGGTGCCTTTGGCGCCGGGGAAACGGTAATACCTGGCGGGGCCATTGCCTTTATCGATTTTAAAAGGCTCCAGAGCTCCCAGAGATTCGAGGCGTTTTTTCATTTCTTTAACGGAAACGAGTCGGTTTACATTGATATCTTCACCGTTGACAGGCATGTATTCGATGAAACGGACATTCCAGTCATCATCGATAGTCTTGCGGGCGAAATCGATAATTTCATCGTCGTTAATGCCAGCCATGACGACCATATTGATTTTAACAGGCGTGAGGTCAAATTTTTTAGCCGCCTCGATGCCATCTAGAGTATCTTTAAGTTCGCCGCAGCGGGTAATCCGGCGGAAGCGTTCCGGCTTGAGAGTATCCAGGCTGATGTTGACACGAATAAGGCCGGCATCCTTGAGGTCGGCGGCATATTGCGCCAGGAGGGTGCCGTTAGTGGTTAACGAGAGGTCTTTAATGGCATCGATACCGGCGAGCATACGTACCAGCTCGGGGAGTCCCGCCCGGACTAAGGGCTCACCGCCAGTGAGCCGGACGCGGTTGATGCCAAGCTCGGCGGCGGCTTTAACGAGGGTGTAGATTTCCTCGTAGCTAAGGATATCGTAATGGGACATGAGGGAAATGCCTTCCGCCGGCATGCAGTAGATGCAGCGGAGGTTGCACCTATCCGTGACGGAGATGCGGAGGTAGTTGATAGGGCGCTGGAAAGAATCGGAAAGACCGGTCATTATGTTACCTTTCTAATGAGTATTATACAGGAAAAGGGGGAGAGGGGAAAATCCCTCTGTCTCTCCCTTTTACAAAGGGAGACTTCCTTTCCCGTAAAATTAAAAATCAAATCTCAAAGGTCAAAAACACATATAAAAAGTAAAAGGTTGGGGAATTCTTATTAAACCATTCCGGTGAAAACCGGAATCCAGTGAGATGGGGTTGGTCTATTTGGATGTAGATGGCACTAACTTCGACTGCCTAGATACCGTCTTTCGACGGTATGGTTTTAACGAGAGGAAAAGGGAGGTTGATAATAAAAGGGAAAGCGGTTAGAATGGTGCGGCAAAGTGAGTTGGGGAGTTAAGATATGGCGTACGATGTTATAACTATAGCCAACAAAATTGCTAATTGTTACCTGGTGAGAACAGATAGCGGTTTCTTTATGGTGGATGCGGGGGTTGTGTGGCAGAAGGGGGCAATTAAAAGGGCTTTAAAAAGGGCGGGATGTGGGAAGGGAGGCTTAAAGCTGGTTATTATAACACATGGGGACTGGGACCATACGGGGAATGCGGCTTACCTACAGAAGGAATACGGTGCTAAGGTAATTGTGCATAAAAGGGAAGATGGGGCGGTGGAGCGGGGCGATATGCTTTCTACCCGTAAAACGCGGCAGGGGATGGCTTTCAGGATGACGTTGAAACTGTTTAAATGGCTGGTTTTCCGTAGTTGTAAACCAGATATTCATTTAGAAAACGAGGGTGAATTGACCATCTATGGGATTGAGGCGAAGATAATTCATCTTCCGGGGCATAGTGCAGGGTCGATAGGCATATTGACTAAAGAGGGAGACTTTTTCTGCGGCGACCTTTTAACGAACAGCGGTAAGCCGGAAAAGAACACGCTTGTCGACGACGAGGCAGAGATGGACGACAGTATTGAAAGACTCAAGGCTCTTAATATAAAGACAGTCTATCCCGGGCACGGTAAGCCGTTTAAGATGGAAGATTTTTTAAAAAATTAAACCTTGAAAATTCGTACGCTTATAAGTATTTAATATTAATATTGGTAGTTTATAAAGCTAAACCGGATGCTCCAACCTGGAATAGCCGGTGCGCACTTCAGGCTTCAGGTTAAAATACATATACTGGTCGGTTGTTCGGGTATATTCCGGCCATTCTGGCAGGCCCTTATGCTGCGGCTTCCCGGTTTTAGCGAAGCCAGTCCAATATCCCATGATCGCCTCGGAGATTTTTCTATCAGCGGCGTCCAGAGCCGGTTGGTCCGTCTTGGCGCCAGACATTTTAGCCAGCATGCCGATGCTCTGCCACCAGCCGGAGGAATTATCCCAGTCGCCGAAGACATAAGTCAGTTCCATGGAATGGGCGGAAACGCACCCTTCTTTTCTCCAGTTGGCTGGCACCTGGTCGAAGATGCAGGCATACCCCTTGCATCTGTGTTTTTTCACGGCTTCAATCATTTCAATATAGCGCGGAATAATGAAAGGCATAACTAAAGGCCCGGGCCCGGTCAGTTCGCCCAGGGTAGACATTACGATAAGCGGGACGGCGTTTATATTGCCAGACTTAAAGATGCGGTCGGGGCTATCCGGTAAAAGCCAGCCGTCTATGCAGGCATCCCAGGCAGGAACAAAGGTACGTACATCAGGGCCACGGGGGCCTTCCATTACCTGACTTGCTTCAAGGATTTTTTCCCATGGAGTTTTCCGGGCTTCTTCGAGTGTTTTAACTCCCAGTTTTTCGAATAGAGTTTTACCATTGTTTTCAATATCCGCCGCCGGTATGCCGGTAAGTATAGCCGTGGCGGTACCGCTTTCACATATAGCCCGATGGAACAGGCCCTTGGCGAGTGGTGAAGCCATCATGATAGAGACTTTCGCCCCGCCGCCGGACTCGCCAAAGATAGTAACGTTGTTGGGGTCACCACCGAAAGCTGCTATATTTTTCTGTATCCATTGTAACGAAGCGATGAGGTCAAGGAACAGGTAATTCCCGGAGACACCGTTGGGGGATTCTTCAGAAAGACTGGGGTGGGCTACCAAGCCAATTGGGCCGAGCCGGTGAGTTAAAGAGACAACCACGACGCCATATTGCGGCAACCGATGCTGGTTCCAGATTTTGTCATTACCGCATCCCATGGAGTATCCGCCGCCGTGCATCCAGACCATCACCGGGAGTTTTTCATTAGCTTTCCGGGCAGGGGTAACGACATTCAAATATAGGCAATCTTCACTTAAAGGAAAAGGCGAAGACATTCCGGGTAGTGAAGGCTGCGGGGATATTGCGCTGTATTGCGTGCATTCCCGAATTCCTTCCCACGGCGCGGCAGGCTGGGGCGGTTTCCAGCGCAGGTTTCCTACCGGAGGAGCGGCGTAAGGAATACCACGAAAGATAGTAACCTCTTTACCTGGTTCGCCGATTAGCGTTCCCGATACATAGCCTTTATCTGTTCGAACGATTTGCATGGTATGCCTTCTTTCTTTATATTTGTTTTGAGTTGTATTATACGATATTTTACTGGAAAGGTTCCCAGTTCAACAATAATTCTTTAGCTTTAAGGGCGGCCTGCGCCCGGTGGCTGATGCGGTTTTTCTCGCCTAGAGTAAGCTCCGCCATGGTTTTACCTAACTCCGGCACAAGAAAAACAGGGTCGTAGCCGAAGCCGCGGGTACCGCGGGGTTCGCTGACGATAATGCCCTGGCAGGAGCCGGTACAAAGCTCGACACGGCCGCCGGGTTCGGCGATGGCGATAACGCAGCGGAACTGGGCGAGGCGGTGTATTTCCGGGACGTTCTTTAACTTTGCCAGCAAAAGGGCAATATTCTCGGCATCGGTGGCGTTTTCACCGGCAAAGCGACTTGAACGGGGACCTGGCTTGCCGCCGAGAGCCTCGACTTCAAGACCGGAGTCGTCAGCCAGAGTAAGCAGGCAGCTTATCGATGCCATGGTAGTGGCTTTTAGAGTGGCATTTTCCTCAAAAGTGGTGCCGACCTCTGCCACATTGGTAGTGATACCGCAATCGGCGGGGGTAACGATTTCATAGGGGATGCCTTTAAGCAGATAACGATATTCGCGGAGCTTGCCTTTGTTATTGGTTGCCAGCAGAAGTCTTTTCATCAGGTTAAAACTCGATGCCTTTTCTAGCTTTGACGCCTTTATCAAAGGGGTGTTTAATTTTCCTCATCTCGGTAACGAGGTCGGCTATCTCAATCAGCTTTTCAGGAGCATTACGGCCGGTGAGGATAAGTTCGACGTGGGGCGGCTTATCTTTAATGAGTTGCAGGACTTCATCTACTCCGAGTAGCTGGAAATAGACAGCGACGTTGATTTCATCGAGGATAACAAGGTCGAACTTGCCGCAGGTAATATCCTCGCGGGCGGTGGCGAGGGCGGCTTGAGCCTGGGCTTTTTCCGCCGGATTGATAGCGTTATTTTTATAGATAAACTGGCGTAAACCAAAGCTGGCTATTTTAACGTTGGGGAGGGCGGCGAGAGCTTTATATTCCCCCTGGGAGGAATGGCCTTTAATGAAGAAAATGATGGAGGTTTTAAGGCCGTGGCCGGCGGCGCGGAGAACCGTCCCTAAAGCGGCGGTGGTCTTGCCCTTACCTTCGCCGGTGAAGATTTGCACTAAACCTTTGGCGGATTTTTTAGTCAATGGCGCTCCTTGTGATAAAGAAAGAGATTTTTACGCCTGTTTTAACGCTTTAGGTCGGGTGCGGAAGTAAGTAGTGATGCCGACGAGCGCAGGCAGGGCAATGCCGTAAAGGATATAAACAGTCGGTATCTTAAAGAACCAATCGACGAGGGGTAGGGTGATAAAAAGGAAAGCCATAGAGGGCGTGACATTGCGTTTGAGAATAAGAATCAATAAGGTGGGGAGAGTGAGTATCAGCATGGGAATAGTAACCAGGACATATAGTATGCCGAGGGTGGTGCTGACGCCGCGGCCGCCCCGGAAGCCGAGAAAAACAGGCCAATTGTGGCCGATAACGGCAGCTAAGCCGGCAAGCAGGACAATCGGCTGGGACATGCTGGCTGCCTGGGCGATGAGTATTACCGCCGAACCCTTAACAGCGTCAATAACGCCGACGAAAATGCCAGCCTTAGGGCCAAGTTCGCGGTAGGCGTTGGCGGCGCCGGCGTTTTCATCACCCATGCGGCGGATATCACGTCCGACAGTAAGGCGGCCGACGATATAGGACGTCGGAAGGGAGCCGAGTAGATAGCTAATAATAATGATTAACCATGACATATTTTTATTTTTCCAGTGCCGGGAGAGGGACTCGAACCCACAAGGATTGCTCCGGCGGATTTTAAGTCCGCTGCGTCTGCCACTTCCGCCATCCCGGCGTATACAGTAATTTTAGGTGGCGGAGGGTGGGGTGTCAAGGGTACAGCAGAGCGCTTTAAAAACAATACACGGCAAGGAAGCCTTTTTATGCTGCTTGCCGTGTATAAGGATTATCTAAATTGATGAATATCTATTGTTGCGGAGGCGGTGGAGGGGGTGCTGGAGGGCTAGCTGGCGGCGGTTGAGTAGGTTTGGAAGGTTGACTCAATTTACGATAGTCCCAGTAGCCCATAGCTATCAAGGCTAATGAAGCAATCAAAGCTATAATGAGGCCGGCGCCAACAGAGGCACCTCCTAAATCTGCCCAAGCGATAGCAACGCCGATTATAGCCAGAATACCGACCCCGATGGTGCTATATGTACGATATTTCTGGTTAGAAAGAAATGAGACTCCAGCACCGATAATGCTCATAATCAATGTGAGGATACCACCCCCATGTTCGGTACCGTTGGCAGAAATAGTAATACCAAAACCACTCACACTAGCCCAGGGTAAAAATACCATAATGAAAAGGACAACACTAATTACCAAAGTGGGTAAGTAAGGTTTCGAACTAAATTTAATGTCCAACTTATTCCTCCTAAAATTATTTTTTATTCAAATAAAAACAGTCACATAATAAACTTGCGTCTTTCTTAATTACAGTCGTCTTAGTGGCTAACCTGCTATTATTAAAGTAAATCAATTATTGTGGCGGTGGAGAAGGTGGAGATGGTTGACCGGGTTTGGCAGGCTGCTCCAACTTACGGTATTCCAGGTAGCCAGCGGCTATTAAACCCAGCGAAGCTATCATAGCGATGATGATACCATAGCCTGGCATTATTCCTTTGAGGCGCGACCAGTACACCGCTATGCCGATTATTGCCAGTACTCCGATAAGAATAGTACCTAAAGACCTGAATCTCGGTACGGCGACAAAGGATATCCCAATACCAAGAATGCTCATGATAAATGTTAATAAACCCCAGTTTCGAAAACCGTTCTCGGTGAGCCCGTCAAGCGGTCTCCAGGGTAAGAAAACCATAATCAAGATGACGACGCTGAAGAATATAGTAGCGAAATCTGGTTTAATTGTGAATTTCAAAAAGGTTTTTTCACCTCCTGTCTTAAAATATTCCCGGGGAATTCCGGTTTAAGAATTTCCCTTATATTTCACCTCCTTAAATACAGGTGATTTAGCTATTATTTTAAGGAAATTAATTATGTTAGCCATATTGTAGGCGGTTATACAGAGGGTGTCAAGGTATTTAAGAATTTTAATAAAAATTTTTAAGAAAGTATTGACAAAAGCGTAATTTAGTATTATTATGCGCAAATAGCAATGAAACAAAATGAGGTTAAGCCCAGATTCGTAAAAGGGCAAAAAGTTATCATCAAGCCCGTTGACGAAAAAGGTACAACGAGCCGCGAGTATGCCGTTAACCAGTATGCCGGGCAGGTGGGTGAGATTTCTAATTATTATTATATGACGCCCCCTACGGGGCAGACTTTTTTTATCTATAACGTACGCGTTGGCAGGGAAAAGAAGGAAATAGTGGTTTACGAGGACGAGCTGGAACCGGTGTTATGGTAGGGAGGAAAAGGGTTGAGGATTAAGGCTGTCGAAAAACGACGGCCTTTTTTATTTAAAGAATCTGGAGGCGACGACCGGATTCGAACCGGTGAATAGGGGTTTTGCAGACCCCCGCCTTGCCACTTGGCCACGTCGCCCTTCAGGATGAACCTTAACGTATTCCATTCTAAAGTAAAACGGGAAATGATGCAATATTTAATTTGCACGCTTTGGAAAATATCTGCTAATCTAAGGCGTAAGGTCTCGACAAAAAGGCTCGGCCTGAAGGTTTTGGTTGCGCAGGAGGTGACGTGATGAAACAGACCTATGCTTCCGCCGGCGTGGATATCGACCTGAAGTCGAAAGCAATCGCAAAAATAGGCAAGTACGCGAAGGCTACCCTCCGTCCCGAAGTATTAAGCGGGGTGGGGTTTTTCGGGGGGCTTTACGAGATGAAGGGCTACAAAAACCCGGTCATCGTTTCGAGCGTGGACGGGGTGGGGACAAAGCTAAAGGTAGCTTCCGCGCTCAATAAATTCGATACGGTCGGCGCAGACATCGTCAACCACTGCGTCAACGATATTTTCACCTGCGGGGCGGAGCCGATATTTTTTCTCGACTATATAGCGGTGGGGAAGGTGGTGCCGGAAAAGCTGGAGGCCATCGGCAGGGGGCTGGCGGCGGCCTGTAAAGAGGTCGGCTGTGCCTTAATCGGCGGGGAGACGGCGGAGATGCCGGGCGTCTATCACGGAGATGACTTCGACCTGGTGGGGTTCGTGGTGGGGGTGATAGAGAAAGACAGGATAATGATAGGTGGGGATATTATTGCCGGAGACGCGATACTGGCTTTGCCTTCCAACGGACTGCATACCAATGGGTATTCGCTGGCGCGCAAGGTCTTCGGGGAGACGGTGGAGGCTTTAAATAAGCGCTACGCGGAACTGGGAACAACGGTTGGCGAGGCGCTGATGGCGACGCACATCTGCTATTACAATCAGCTTAAATCGCTGGTGAAAGACATCAAGGGGCTGGCGCACATCACGGGCGGGGGGCTAGTGGCTAATATTCCGCGCACTTTACCGAAGGGACTGGCGGCACGGCTGGAGAGTAAAAAGTGGCAAGTGCCGCCAATTTTCAAGCTTTTGCAGAAAAAGGGCAACGTTGACGCGGCGGAAATGTACCGCGTTTTCAACATGGGCATAGGCATGACGGTGATATGCGCGCCGGAGAAGGTTAAAAAGTTGACTAAAGCCCTGCCGGAGGCGAGGGTGGTGGGGGAGGTGGTAAAGCAGAAGGGTGTAGCGCGGGTGATTATCGACGGGGAGGGGTACAGACAGGACAAAGTGGCGTAAAGGGGGGAGCTATGGCTGATGCGGTACTGGTAATCGATATGTTGCGGGGGTTCTTGGAGGAGGGGTATCCGCTGTATGGCGGAGCTAAAGTGGGGCAGATTATTTCGCATATTCAACGGCTGCTGGAAAGAGAAATATCCAGAGGTTCTAAAATATTCTTTGTCTGCGATAATCACGACGAGGACGACCTGGAATTTAAGATGTTCCCGCCGCACTGCATCGCCGGGACGAAAGAAGCGGAAATAATCCCAGAATTGTCTAAATACCCCGGTGAAATCATTAAGAAAAAACGTTACAGCGCCTTTTACGGCACTGACCTCGAAAAGAGGCTGAAGAAGCTAAAGCCGGGTAAGTTAATCGTCTGCGGAGTGCTGACCAACATCTGCGTCATGCACACTGTCGCCGACGCCCGAAATCGCGATTATGAAGTAGAGATACCGTTAAACTGTGTGGCATCGCCGGATGAGGCAGCCCATAGCTTTGCTCTGGAGCATATGGAAAAGGTGCTCGGGGCGAGGCTTATTCAGGAGGTGAACCATGCCAGCACCTAAGTTTAAACCATCCAGGGAAGTGCTTTCCGGGGATACCGCCGATATCTACTTCATGCGCACAATAGAAATATTAAAGAAGGAAGGTATCAATCCTGAAGCCACGATGGAGGTCTTCGGGAGCCGGGCGGGCATACTCTGCGGCATGGAGGAAGTGAAGGCGCTGCTGGACGAGGTATTACCGACAAACAAACGGGAGGTATGGGCTTTAGGCGAAGGCGAGACGATATCCGCGAAAGAGGTGGTGCTGCGCATTACGGCACGTTATCGGAGCTACGGCATTTACGAGACGTCGATAATAGGGATTTTAGCCCATTGCAGCGGCTGGGCGACGGCGGCGCGTGAATGCGTCGAGGCGGCTGGTGGTATACCGGTCATCAGCTTCGGAGCGAGGCATGTGCATCCTTCGGTAGCAGGGGTGATGGACTATGCGGCAATGGTGGGGGGTTGTAAAGGCTGTTCCAGCATCATTGGCGCAAGGCTGGCGGGGGTCGAGGCTTCCGGTACGATGCCCCATGCCCTGATTCTGGTGGTGGGGGATACGGTTAAAGCTACTATGCTTTTCGATAAGCACATGCCGCCGGAGGTACCGCGCGTCTCACTGGTGGATACCTTTATGGATGAGGCAGAAGAGAGCCTGCGGGTGGCTAAAGCGCTGGGGGAAAAATTAAACGCAGTGCGGCTGGATACACCTAAAGAACTGGGAGGAGTAACAGTTGAGCTGGTAAAGAGAGTCAGGTCGCAACTCGATATGGCGGGATATAAGAAAGCAGGCATCTTCGTAAGTGGAGGATTCGACCCGGAAAAAATTAAAGATTTTAGGAAAAATGGAGCGCCGGTGGACGGGTACGGGGTGGGGAGCTATATCAGCGGGGCAAAGCCGATAGATTTTACCGCCGACCTGCACGAGGTAGAGGGTAAGCCGATTGCCAAGCGGGGGCGAACTCCGGGCATCACGCCGAATCCGAGGTTGAAGCGGATACTCTAAACCCTCTTGAACTCCAGCCGCAGTATTTTTTTCGTGTCCGGTCGGACTTTAAAGCGCTCATCGATGCGGAAGCCGACAACCCACAAGATTTTATCGCCCGAACAGACGATAGGAATACGGGGGCGCCAGGCCTGGGGAATCCGGGCGTCAATCATAAAGATATTGAGTTTTTTAGGTTGCGCCATGCCCAGCGGCTGAAAGCGGTCGCCGGGTAAGCGATGGCGGACGGAAAGTTTCCTGCCGACCGTAGCAAAGTCAAAACAAGCAGAAAAGTCGTCAGTTTTATTGTTCCTTGCTTTAAATGCAGATGGCGTAATAAATTCGGCATTTACTTGCCAGTTTGAAAAAATTGTTTTACCCGGTATTTTTAAAGTTGTTTCCCTTTCTAGGGCGGGAAAGGGGCAAAGCCATGAGGAATCGGTCGCTAAAACGTACCTATCATATTCGACGGTGAAATTAATGCCGAAGGGCAAGCCGATAACTTTTCCGGCGGGTTTGCCTAAGGCTTCAATGATATCCTCGATATGACCGGCTTCAATATCTTTAAGGCTGCCCAGGAGCGACTCGATAGAAAGGCGCAACAGCTGACGTTGTAGGGCAGGAGACAGGGCGAGAAAGTCTTTCTTTTTGATGACGGCCGAGTTTTTCGCAGTGGAGATAACGTCTTTCATCAGCCGGCGCGCCTGCGTTTCGATAAAATCAAAGTCGTCAGCGGAGGTGCGGGATAAATGGAGCAAGGCTTGAGTTATTTGCGGATTATATTTCTGAAGTTCGGGGAGGAGGCGGTGTCGTACTTTATTGCGCAGCGGCTCCGTAGTTAGATTGGAGGTATCGAGACGGGGCTTGAGCTTAAGAGAACGGCAGTAGGCAACTGTATCCTCACGGCTCAAGCATAAGAGAGGACGGATAACGGTAAGGCTGCCGCCGGAGATGTTTAATTTACTGACGGGCGTTAAGCCGCGCAGTCCTCTGGTGCCGCTGCCGCGGATAATGTGCATCAGTAGCGTTTCAATATGGTCGCTGGAGGTATGGCCGACGGCTACTTTAAGCGCCCCGACCTTTTTAGCGACATCAGCCAGAAAGTCGTAACGGATTTCGCGGGCGGCTTCTTCCAGGGAGAGGCGATGTTTCTTTTGATAAAGCTTTGCATCACGGGAGGTTATCGTGACGGGCAGGGAGAGTCTTTTAGCCAGACCAGCCACATATTTAGCGTCAGCTTCGGACTCTTTACCGCGTAGCTGGTGATTGAGGTGGGCAATATGCAAGCTAATACCGAGCTCTTGACGTAGTTCCGAGAGTATGTGCAGCAGGCAGACGGAATCGGGCCCGCCGGAAACAGCCACGACCAAGTTTTCGCCCGGCGAGATGGTTTTCTTTTCACGGATGTATGACAGTACTTTTTGTTCCAGAGAGGAGGTTTTTCCAGCTTCTATCTGCAATTTTCGCCTTCTTTAGAACTAGTGTCTAGTTAGTTTGAAGTATTAATCTACTCCTGTGTATCGCTTCGGGGTACTGGGTGAAGCCTAAAGCGGCGGCGACCTGCTCCGGGCGGCCTGTGCCGGTGCTATCGCAGCGCAGTTGCATACCGATGTTGCAGGAGCCCTTACGCCAGTCGATGAGCCAGAGGTCGTCGATAAGGTGACGCAGGTCATATTTATGGGGCCCGGTGTCGCGCTGGTGTTGCCAGGGTAGGCTTGTTTTATCCAGCAGAGAATTTATAGCAGATTCAATTTCGCTTTTATCTTTATCCGTAGCGATAGCGACTACGTATTCTGCCTGGCGGACCTGCGATTGTAAAGAAGGGAGATTAAGCGGGGTATTGAAGACGCCGCTGATGGCAATGCCGTGCGGTAGCTGGCGGGTAACGGCGGCGGTAAAAGAGTGGGGGGACATAAATTTTTCCAGCACGATATCCATCAGTTCAGCTTCGCTGGTAACGCCGAGGGCTAAAGGCAGCGCCAGGGAAATGCGGGGGTGGGGGTTAAAGCCCTCGGAATAAGCCAGGGCGATACCGGCGCGGTTGAAAGCCCGTTGCCATAGACGCATTAAATCGAGGTGGGAGATATATTTAAGCTCCTCGCCGCGGCTGAACCTGATACGCAAACGCTGCATAAGAATCCTCTAAGAGATAATAACATCGGGGAGAGTGGGCGTCAAAAAAGGAAATAAGAGGTATAATTGGTACCTATTATTGCTTCGTTCTTAGATAAGATATAAAATTATCAAAAAGAACTTAATATCAAAAGTAATATCCAGGGAGAGGAGGGAACATGTTAAAGAAAATATTGTTTTTTATTCTCTCAGGAGCTGTGCTTCTTGCATTACTGACTGCCTGTGGGAATGGAACAACGACGACAACGTCGGCGACGCAAACCCCCACGACAACTACACAGGCAACAACAACGCCAGTCACACCGCCGCCAACAACTACAGCCCCAACGACTACTCCGTCAACAACTACACCAGCCGTTAACATCAACGCCAATGCCAATGTGGCGATAAAGATGGTAGGTTTATTATATGAACTGGAAGCAGTCCAGAAATATTACGATGACGGCGCAATGGCGATGGCGACCTTTCAGGTAAAAACTACGAAATCAAAGAATGGCATGAGAGCAATGGGAAGTATAGATAATATTCCACAGGAATTTAAAGATAAGCTGCCGCCCGGTGGAGCGATACCAGCACCGGCGGGCGCGTGTCCGGCCGCCGCCCAGCCCGAAGTTACCTTCGTGACCGAAGATGGTGAAGAGGTTACTCCAGAATTGCTGATTGAGAAAGCATTAGAAACCGTCCCCGCCGAATACGTTACCGCAGCGCAGGACGAAGCGAACAGCCTCCTGGCAATTATCGAGGATATGGTTCAGATGGGCGATACTCGACTAGCCACGGCGGAAGGCTGGAACGAGCTATTATGGGATAAACTTGGCGATTTACGTGAACCCGCGGAATCGCTGTGGGACTACCAGTTATGGAACGCCGCCTCGGAAATAGAAACACAGATAGCGGATTTATATTACGAGCGACTCAAAGCCTCAGGGGCGCCGCAGATCGTGCTGAACGCTTTTAAGAATTCCAATCAGCACGGGTGGTTCGCCAACCAGGAAGCTACGCCGGGGGACGCTCTGGCGCGCATGGAAATCGTGGCGGAAATGACGGGCAGCATCAGCGGGACGGTATATGAACACCGAGATTTCAGCATTCCCGGCGCTGGTCAGCCCCCTGAATACGGGCCGCAGACCGGTGAGGGTATCGTAACATCAAATATTCCGGAAGTCGGCGATGTTGAGTTTTCTGTGGACATTAATCTTACCGAGTTCGACGAGCAGGGTCGGGCTATCGGCGGCACAGTAGTCGCCGACGCCATTGATTATGAGGGATATCAGGTAATCTTTACCTTCAAGCCGGACGGGAGCAAGGACGGCGTGGTGCTTAAAGACGGGGAGGAGCTGGGGTATTTAACGATGACCGTCGACCACTCTAAGTTCGAGAACTACGTCGACATTAAGTCTGGCACCGAGATGAAAATCCCGGAGGAAATCAGACCGAAGTTTTAACTTTTCTCGCTTGGTTTCCCCCCTCCGCCAAAGAGGGTGGGTAGTATCAAGAGGAAGCGATATAAACCATTCCGGTGGAAACCGGAGACCGGTGAATACCGGTAACAACTGTATCCCGACCCCGTATCGAATACGGGGCATGCTTACATCGGGATGGATTAGGGGAAACTGACCTTTCCCCCGAAAACAGCTACACCATGACTTAGAGTCTTCCGGTATAATAAAGAAACCAGGAGGACTCATGAAAGCCAGACAGTACACCGAGGAACAGATCATCGCCGTGCTCCGGGAAGCGGAAGC
>DAOUCO010000091.1:0-3285 GCA_034432135.1 Dehalococcoidales bacterium
GCGATGCGGACGTTCTAACTCACGCTATTATGGACGCATTACTGGGGGCGGCGGCGCTGGGCGATATAGGATTACATTTCCCGCCGGGGCAGGCGGAATATAAAGACATCTCCAGCCTGGTAATGCTCAATAAAGTGATGGAAAAATTGAAAGAAGCGGGTTATCAGGTAGTAAATATTGATGTTACGGTAGTAGCAGAGCAACCGCATCTCCGTGAGCATATCGATAGTATGCGGCAGAACCTAAGCCGGTTGCTGGGAATTAATATTAACAAGGTCAGTGTTAAAGCCAGTACTAATAACGGGCTGGGGTTCATCGGGCGTGGAGAAGGCATCGCGGCTTATGCAGTGGCACTCATAGAAAGTAAATAGTATGAAAATTACCGATACTTTAACCGGCAAGAAAACGGATTTTAAACCGCGTGGTGATGTGGTAACGATGTACGTCTGTGGCATCAATCCTTATTCCGATTCACACATCGGGCACGGTATGAGCTATATCATCTTTGACGTCGTCCGACGCTACCTCGAATTCCGCGGCTATAAAGTGAAACACGTGGAGAATGTTACCGACGTCGAAGACAATATCATCAACCACGCCAACCGGCTGGGCATTACGGTCAAAGAACTGACGGAAAAGTACACCGCCAGGCACTTCGAGGACATGGATTCGCTCAATAACCTAAGACCGCACTTTACCCCCAAAGCTACAGAGACTGTACCGGAAATAATCGCCACGACGCAGGGTTTGATAGACAAAGGCTACGCCTACGCGTCGGGGGGCAATGTCTATTTCAGGGTCAGGAAACTTTCCGACTACGGTAAACTGTCAAAGCGCAGTCTAGAGCAGATGATGGCCGGGGCAAGGGTGGAGGTGGGAGAAGGTAAAGAAGACCCGATGGACTTCGTGCTCTGGAAGGCAGCGAAACCGGGCGAACCGATGTGGGACAGCCCTTGGGGTAAAGGGCGACCGGGGTGGCATATCGAGTGCAGTGCCATGTCCATAAAGTACCTCGGTGAGCAGATAGATATCCACGGCGGGGGCCAGGACTTAATTTTCCCCCACCACGAAAACGAAATCGCGCAGAGCGAAAGCCTCACCGGCAAAAAGCCGTTTGTTAAATACTGGATGCATAACGGACTGCTCCAGATGGGCGCCGACAAGATGAGCAAGAGCCTGGGTAACCTGATAACCATACGGGACGCTCTGAAAAAATACAGCGCCGACGGCATCCGTATTTTTATTTTAAGCTCTTATTACCGCAGCCCCTTGACCTATACCGAGGAGGCTATCGAAGCGGCGCAGGCAGGCGCGGAAAGACTAGCGCGCGTGGCTTTAAAGGAAATTAAAGTTGGAAAGGGTAAAGTCCTTGATCCAACACCATACCGTCAGCGATTTATCGAAGCAATGGACGATGACTTTAATACGCCGCAGGCGCTGGCGGCGCTCTTCGACCTGGCACGGGACATCAACCGGGCAGAGGAAGAGGGGATGAATGCCGCCAAAGGTCGGGAAACGCTTAAGGAGTTAGGAGAGATTCTGGGCCTTACTTTTAAGGAAAAGGAAGAGCCGCCGCTTGATGTAGCTCAACTGAAAAAGCTGGCGAAATCCATTTATGATAAGTCTAAGGCTGCCGGTGTCAGCGCTAGTGCTATCCCCGATGATGTCGACGGCATAATGGCTTTGTTATTATCTATCCGCAAAGAGTTGAGGAAAGCCAGGCAGTTCCAGCTTGCCGACGAAATACGCAACAGCTTAAGCGAAATCGGCATTGGGCTGGAAGACACTCCACAGGGCACGATCTGGAAGCGGAAAAGATAAACTCACATAAATATCAAACAAAGCATTTATATATTAATGCCCTTTTTGCATTAACAACTAAATTTGACAGACGGACTTATTATAACTTTAAACCCACTTATCGATAATATAATATCTTATAAGTCGACGTCAGCTATAATAAGTCCGACTGTTTCTACTTGATATTGTTAGGCTGTAACTTAAATAATTACTACTTACCGATGCGGAATACTTTCGTGCCGCAGTTGGGGCAGGTGCCTTGCGTTGCTGGTCTCTTGTTCTTGAGAGTTACTGCCTTGGGATTCCTCATCTCAACTTTCTTCCTGCATTTCATGCAATAAGCCTGCATCTTGCACCTCCTATGTTACCCTTGCCTAGCAGAGTAGCAAACTTGAGCGTATTTGTCAATAGCTACAAGCAATAAAAGATAGTATTTTATAACTATTTTTTAAAAAAACCGGGTATAAAGCCAGATTATAACGGTTTTAAAGTAGAATAAAGATACCTTATAAATCCATTATTATATATTGCCTCTCATTTTACAGGGGTGTAAAATTACACGAGAGTTTAATTGTGATGATAAAGGAGGGTAAAGATAAGTGGAAATAATATTTAATAAAAGCGCTCCTAAAAATAACGAGGTTGAAAAGACTATCCGGAAATTCCTCGATAGTATCGATACGCTGGAAAAAGCAAGAAATTTACCCATCTATGTTTTTCAAGATGGTGTAAAGAAAAGCTATTATATCCGCTGCGCCATTACAGGCAAGACCATGACCGAGGTTATCAGCCTGGATGCCCGGCTTGACCCGGAGAGTGGCGAAACGTTCCGTGACAACCGGGAAATCCTCTTTACGCATAATACCTTCCTTCGCATGAAAGCCGATGCCAATAACGAGCGTGAGTTTAACGACCTTATCGCCGAATATATCACATCATATTTACCAAATAAGCCGCTGAAAATCTGGGGAGGACAGCACCGCTCGCGCGCTATCATAGATGCTTATACTGAGAAAAAGGTATCTAGGTATCACGGTTTCCGTGTATATTTCTGCCTTTCTAAAGAACAGAGGACGGAACTGGCTTTGATATCCAATACCAGCATCTCGGTTTCCAACGACCTTTTCGACCGACAACTGGAAGAGACCTACATGGGCCCGTACTTAAGAAGGTGGTGCACTAAAGCGGGGCTACTCAAGCAGGGCGAGGATTTCCCTGATGTTGGTTCCCATGCCGAAAGAATCACCACACAGTTAGCCCGCAGCTTTATTGTGAACTATTTTAAAGGCAAGCGAGTCGGCGAACAGATTAAAGATGCAGAACTTGATAAAAATGTTTACGAGCCCTATCTCTGCCAGACCGGCATCTTCATCGACGAGGAGTATCGCCAGCTGACGGAGAAAATGGGGAGCACTCTATGGACAGATAAAGGTCTGATGGAGGCCGCCAAAGCCTTTGCCTTGCTGCATAAGTCGCAGTACACCG
>DAOUCO010000092.1:0-4072 GCA_034432135.1 Dehalococcoidales bacterium
GAGGCGGTTTACCTCGGCTTGCGTCTGTTCCATGTCCTTCTCTATTCTTTTTCTCTCCGCCTCCATATCGAACATGATGGCCATGGGAATTGCTACCGTCGCCTGTGTCAGCGGTATCACTAGCACATTATCCCCCGCCTTTTCCACGGCTTCCCCCTTTAAGAATGTAATAGGATTAGTCCTCGCCAGCGTTTTTATTGCTTCGGCATATTGGGAGACTGTCGCCTGTTCCGTGTATATCTTTGATTCCACCCATCTGGTGCTTTCAACTTTATATTGGGCGCGTGCGTTGCGTATCGACCGTATTATCTCGGAAATCGACTCTATTTCTTTCTCGGCCTGGGTGTCTAAGAGGCTTCCATCTACCTCCGGGTACTCGGCGATCATTATCGATTCAACCGCAGGCTGTTTTATATATTTCCTCAAATGCTGCCACAGTTCCTCGGTGATGAACGGCATGAATGGATGCAGCAGCCGCAGGGATTTTTCCAACACGTGCACCAGCACCGGTAATGGCGAATTATCTTTAGCCTGAAGCCTTATCTTGGCTAGCTCGATATACCAGTCGCAGTATTCCCCCCACAAAAAGTCGTGTATCTGCCTTTGTGCTTCCCCGAACTGATATTCGTTTAAAAGTCTGGTGACCTCGCCGATTGTCCTGTTCAGACGGGATAGTATCCACCTGTCTTCCGTCTTTAGTTTTTCCTGCTCTATCTCGTTAGTGACATTGGTGCCTGCCTCTAGGCTCCTGATGACGAAGCGCGCGGCGTTCCAGAGTTTATTGGCGAAGTTGCGACTCGCTTCCATTTTTTCGATTGATATCCTCGAGTCGTTGCCCGGCGATGTGCCGGTCGTTAGCGCGAATCTCGTAGCGTCCGTGCCGTATTTATCCACTAAGTCCAGCGGGTCGACTACGTTGCCTTTGGACTTGCTTATCTTGTCGCCGATGTCGTCCCTTATCAGCCCGTGTAAATAGACGGTATGGAAGGGTATTTTACCCGTGTCTTCGATGCCCAGCATTATCATCCTGGCGACCCAGAAAAAGAGGATATCGTAGGCGGTCTCCAGCACGGACGTCGGGTAAAAATACTTTAAGTCTTCCGTGTCGTCCGGCCAGCCCAGCGTCGAGTGCGGCCATAGCCCGGAGCTGAACCATGTATCCAGCGTGTCCGGGTCCTGCTCTATCTGCTTCGACCCGCATTCGGCGCAAACTGTCGGCGTATCTGCCGCTACCGTCAGTCCGTCGCAGTCTTTGCAGTACCATATCGGTATGCGGTGTCCCCACCACAGTTGCCGGCTGATGCACCAGTCATGAATGTTGTTCATCCAGTTAAGGAATTCTTTAGTGAAACGTTCCGGCAGGATTTTAATCTTTCCTTTTTTCACAACCTCGGTCGCTGGTTTGGCTAAAGGCTTTATTTTCACGAACCATTGTTTGCTGGCAATCGGTTCGACAATGGTGTGGCAACGGTCGCAATGTCCTACGGCGTGAACGTACTCTTCGGTTTTTTCCAGCTGCCCGGCTTTTTCCAGGTCGGCGATGATGGCTTTGCGGCATTCGTACCTGTCCATGCCTTTGTACGGCCCCGCGTTTTCGTTCATCGTCGCGTCATCATTAAGTATGTTTACCAGGGGTAGTTTCTGCCTTTGTGCCACCTCAAAGTCCACCGGGTCGTGCGCCGGCGTTATCTTTACCGCCCCCGTCCCGAATTCCGTGCTTACCGCTTCATCGGCAACTATCGGTATCTCGCGGTTTACGGCAGGTAAAATGACTTTCTTGCCCACCATCCCCTTGTATCTCTTGTCTTTAGGGTTGACCGCCACCGCCGTATCCCCCAGTATCGTTTCGGGGCGCGTCGTGGCGACGGTTATATATTTGTCCTTTATCCCGGGCGAAACCGAGGGATTTTCTCCCACAATCGGGTATTTTACGTACCACAGGTGCCCGTTGACGTCTTTATGTTCTACCTCCAGTTCGGATAGCGCCGTACTGCACCGCGGGCACCAGTTGATTATCCGCTCCCCGCGGTATATCAGCCCTTTCTTATAGAGCCGAACGAAAGCCGCCCGCACTGCTCGGCTCGATTGTTCATCCATGGTGTAGCGTTCCCGCGTCCAGTCACAGGAGGTGCCCAGCCTCATATGCTGCTGTTTTTGGATTTTCCAGACCTCCGCCACCCACTGGTGCATCCTCTCCAGGAATTTTTCCCGTCCCAGCTTGTGCCGGTCGGTGCCTTCTTTAGCCAGTTCCCTCTCTACCACCACCTGCGCCGCGATGGCCGCATGGTCTGCCCCCGGCAGCCATAATGTCGGCTCGCCTTTCATGCGGTGCCAGCGTATCATTATATCTTCCAGCGCCGCCGTCAGCGCTTGCCCCACGTGCAGCGAGCCGGTCAGGTTCGGCGGCGGCATTATAATCACGAAAGGCTTTTTCTTTTTATCTATCTTCGGCGTGAAATAGCCCTTCTCCATCCAGAATTTATACCACTTCCCCTCCGCTTTCCCCGGCTCGTAAGCCTTCGGCATTTCTGCATGTTTTTCAGGTGTATCAGTCATAGCATTCTCTTTCTACTAAAATGTCATTCCTGCCCCGTAGCGGAGTACGGGGTAAACTCCGGCAGGAATCCAGTTCCTTACCGCTCCTCGCTCTCGTGTCATTCCTGCCCCGTATCGGGGTACGGGGTAAACTCCGGCAGGAATCCAGTCCCCTTTTCCCCCTTGTCATTCCTGCGCAGGCAGGAATCCAGTTCCCCTTTATTCTCCTATTATATCCTGATACAAGTCCCTCCATTCTGGATTACTCTCTTCAATTAACCTAAGTTTCCAGGCTCGTTTCCATTTCTTAAGTTGTTTTTCACGGTTTAAAGCCGCATCGATATCACTGGTATCCTCGTAAAACACCAATTGTTTTACATTATACTCTTTCGTAAACCCTTCGACCTGTCCGCTTTTATGTTCGGCAACTCTCCTGATTAAGTCGTTAGTAACGCCTATGTAAAGAGTCCCGTTCCTTTTACTGGCAAGAATATAAACATAATACTGATTCACTTATTCTTCTGGATACCTGCTTTCGCAGGTATGACAACATTAATTTTTGATATTTAATCTTCTATCAGCCTTTTCCCCATTAATACACAATCGTCCTTGATAAATCCTATTTTCTCATAAAACTTCATCGCGGCGGTGTTATTAGCAAGCACGCATAAATTAAGTTTCGGGCAACCCATCGCCAGCAGTTTTTCTTCTATTGCCTCCATTATTTTCCGCCCCACTCCCTTGTGTCTATGGGTGGGGTCTACTCCAAGATAATTGACCCACCCCCTATGCCCCTCATATCCCCCCATCGCCGTTGCTATCACTTTACTTCCTTCCACCCCCACTAAAAACAGCTCCGGGTTAACCTTTAGCTTTCTTTGTATATCTTTCTTTGGGTCATTTTGCGGCCGTACTAAATTACATTTCCTCCATAGTTCGATGACAGCTTTTTCATCCCCTGATTTGTAGGGCCGTATTTTCATTTTTTCTTCCCCGCCGTCCCCTTTATCCCCTTGTCACTTCCTTGTTACTTGACTTTTGTTACTTGTTACTTATCCTCTTCACCCTGTCCAGTATCCTCTCCGCCGCCTCCCGCTTGCTCATTAAAGGCAGCTCTTCGGCTTTGCCCTTTTTATCTATAATGATGATGCGGTTTGTGTCCGCATCAAAACCGCTGTCCGCTTTAGTGATATCGTTCGCTACAATCATGTCCAGCTTTTTCTCCACCAGCTTCTTTTGTGCGTTGGCTACTATATTTTCGCTCTCCGCCGCAAACCCCACTTTAATAAATTTCCCTTTGACCTCGCTTAAAATATCCGGCGTCTTTACCAGCTTTAAAGTCAGGTCTTGTTTTTGTTCCTTCTTAATCTTGGATTTGGCTACGACCTCCGGCTGGTAATCCGCCACCGCCGCCGCCATCAGTAAAACGTCCGCCTTCTTTACCGCCCCCACCACCGCCTTTTTCATCTCCGCCGCCGTCTTTACTTTGATAATCTCCACGCCCGACGGTTCTTCCAGCGTTACGTTCGCCGATACC
>DAOUCO010000093.1:0-4552 GCA_034432135.1 Dehalococcoidales bacterium
GGTTGGGGTAAGTCCCGGGCCATTGCCAGACCATCTCGGAATAAAAAGCCCCGGGAATGACCTTAGCGTCCGTCCAGACCACGTGTTGCAAACCGCGGTGATAGCCGTCCCACAGATCGTCCCCGAGCATTTCTCTTTCCCATTCGCGATAGGGTGGTAGTGGAATGCCATTTTTAAATTCCGTGCAAATATATTTGCCGTATTTTGATTGCGCCATAATTATTTCCTTTCTGTTTGAAATATGGATTGTAATGATGAAGGTAGGAAATCTATCTTTAATCTGATTTTATAATCATTTCAAGGTGAGTGTCAATTTTAACATGGAGGCTTGCTAGCTTTGATAGAGAAAGTCAATGGTATTTTATCGCCTTTCAGGTGCCACCAGCCGTCTTTATCCTGAAACATATCAGGACGTTCGCGGATGCAGCAAAACGGGAATTCATGAAGATACTCAATACGCAGACCAGCCTGGGATAACGCAGTAATCACTTTGCTTAGTGGATACCGCCACTCGTACGAAACTAGATTATGAGTAAAACTGGAGGCGTAATCACTACCACCTTCATATCGCTCTGGTTCATTTTTAGCAAAATATTGATCCACTATTTTTAATTCTTTATCGGATTTATTGTCTATTACGTATGATATGGGATGTATCTCGGCTATATAGAAGAAGCCGCCGGATTTTAAAAAGTGAGTAATGATTTCTCCCCATTTATCAAGGTCCGGCAGCCAGGCAAGCACACCATAAGAAGTAAACACAATATCGAACTCATCTTTTAGGACTTCCGGCAGAGCGTAGATATCCGACTCAATAAAATTGGCTTTAATACCCGTTTCTTTACTTAATTTTTGCGCAAGTTTGATAGCTTCGTCGGAAAAATCCACCCCGGTTACTTTAGCCCCCAGCCTTGCCCAGGATAAAGAATCAAGCCCGAAGTGACATTGCAGGTGAAGCAGAGATTTCCCCTAAACATCGCCCATTTCTTCAAGTTCAAGGGGTAAAAGTGTACATTTACCGGCTTTAAAACCTTCTACGTCGTAAAACGCCGATTTTTCATGTAGTGGCGTGACTTCGTTCCATAATTCTTTGTTATTTTTAAGATACTCGTCCATGATTCTAATTTCAGGGATTTTCAATCATTGCTTCTCCATCTTCCCTCTCCCTACCGGCGGGGAGAGGGATAAGAAGAAGAGGGGTCAGTTTTAATTTTTTATTTGTGTTTTTGATATTTGAGTTTAGATTTTTAAGTTTTTTCCCTCTCCCTCATTCCGTCCTTCTTGGTCTATATTGCACAGCCTCAGCGACGTGGTGGGCTTTAATCGTATCACAGCTTTCTAGGTCGGCGATGGTCAGCGCCAGCTTAAGAATGCGGTGGAAGGCGCGGGCGGAGAGGTAAAGCTGTTTCATCGCCGCTTTTAGCAGGCTCTGGGCGGAGTCTTCGACATGGCAGAATTCTCTAATTTCACTCGGCGTCATTTCGGCGTTGCTGGTCAGTCTGGTGCCGCTAAAACGCTTTAGTTGTCTTTCCCGGGCGGCGGTAACGCGCGCTTGCACCTTCTCCGACGTCTCGCCCATACGTTTGTCCGTCAGCTTTTCGTAGTCGATATGTGGCACTTCGACGAATATATCTACCCTGTCGATAAACGGCCCGCTGATACGTCTTTGGTAGCGTGAGACGATACTCTGCGGGCAGGTGCATTTACGGAAGGGGTCGCCGTAATAGCCGCAGGGACAGGGGTTCATCGCCCCCACTAGCATAAAACTGGAAGGAAAGGTGACTCTCCCCTGTGCCCGGCTGATGGTAACTACCTTATCTTCTAATGGCTGGCGCAGCACTTCCAGTAGAGAGTGCCCGAACTCCGGCAGCTCATCGAGAAATAAAACTCCCTTGTGACTCAAGCTGATTTCGCCTGGTTTGGGCCAGTGTCCCCCGCCTACCAGCCCTGCGTTGGATATTGTATAGTGGGGGGCGCGGAAGGGGCGTTGTTTTATCATCGGCGTGTCCGCTGGCAGCAAGCCGCTGACGCTGTAAATCTTGGTTACTTCTAACGCTTCTTCGTTGGTCATGGGAGGCATAATGGAGGGCAGGGCGCGCGCCAGTAAAGTCTTGCCGCTGCCCGGCGGCCCACACATTATCACGTTGTGTCCCCCCGCCGCCGCCACTTCCAGGGCGCGCTTAACGTGTTCCTGTCCCTTGATGTCCGCGAGGTTGGTATAATTTATCAACGGCGCAACGGTAGAGATGTTGCCGTCGTTCTTATAAGGGGGGATAGTCATTTCGCCGCGCAGATAGCTGACGAGCTGTGCTAGGGAGGCGACGGGAATGATATTAACACCTTCTATCAGCGACGCCTCTTTAGCATCAGCCTCGGGGACGATAACATTGGAGATACCCTGGTCTTTAGCGAGGGCGACGAGTGGTAAAATGCCGTTGGTATGGCGCACTGTGCCGTCCAGCGATAGTTCGCCGAGGAACATGGTGTTGGAAATATCAGCCTCAAACTGCTCCGAACTTAACATAATACCAATAGCGATAGGCAAATCGTAGGCGGGTCCGGCTTTCTTGAGGTCGGCCGGCGCCAGGTTCACCACGACTCTTGTCGGTGGGAATTTGCCGCCGGAGTTGCGGATGGCGGAACGCACACGCTCGCTCGATTCCTCGACCGCGGTATCCGGTAAGCCAACGATGATGACCTTGGGCAGGCCGGGCAGGATATCTACTTCGACTTCGACTAAAGCGCCGTCTAGCCCCACGATAGCGCCGCTGATTACTTTAGCCAACATTTCAGACGATTATAACGTAATTTACGCTGAATGGCAAAAACTCTGTTTCGTCATTCCCAACTTGATTGGGAATCCAACCCCTTATCCCCGTTCTCCTCTCCCTCGATGGGAGAGGTATGGGTGAGGGTGAAAATCTTAAAAATACATTAACCATTCCGTACTTGATACGGAATCCAGTGATTGGGGATTGCTGCATCTAGGCGTAGTTAATACTGATGCTGTGTTAACTGGATACCGGCTTACGCCGGTATGGGTTGGGAGTTTGTCTATCCTGCAAGTTGAACCACGCAGAATTAGGCTTTTCTAGAAATTATTCAATGCATAAGATATTAATTTCTTAGCATATTCTACATCTCCCTGTGAAACTACTTCAAACTGTGGATAATTCCCCCATACTTTTTGGTATTTAACCTTGTTCTGAGGGTCTACTGGACTATAATTATCTTTATATAAATATATTCTACCTGCGCCGTAAGTCGATACCCAAACTAGTCCCTTTACGCGCCCTTTAGTCTTACTCATGAACCTGTAAGTATTCATTGTCTTATTGGAATGGTCAAATTTAATGTCTTTTTGATGTTTAATCCAGTTTTCAAGTTGGAGTAACAAAGGATTTTTATTAATTGAAGGTGTCTCAGTAGGCAATATATTAGAAGTAATTGAAACTTCTTTCTGGTTATCAGTAACTTTACCACTCCCATGACATACAGGGCATAACATCGCTCCTTTATATTGGCTATCTACCCATCCTCTACCTTCGCATCCGTGGCACTTCATTGTAAAAACCTCCTAAGAATAATAATAATTCTTAGTATACTACTAATATATCTATTTGTCAATAGGAGAGGATTTTTATAAAAAGGTAATACAAGAAAATCCACGTAAGATGCTCTGCGGATTTATAAATTAATTAGCCAGCCAGAATCTAACCTTAAAGAAAATTGAATAATAGTTTTATTAAGGAGTAAGTCTTATCAGAAGGTGCTAACGCTCCTTTGAAAAAATGCCCCCTTCCCTTAATCCTAGGGGGAGGAGGCAAAGGAAAAAGGGCACACTGAATTTATTACCCTTTATCCAATATCCCCCTTATCTCCTTAGCATACTCCTCGCTTTCCTTATCCCCCGTCACAATCTCTATCTCTTCGGCGCTCTTTACGCCCAGCCCCAGCTCCGCCGCACGCTTTATCTGGTCTTGCTCAAAGATTTTGCCTTTGCTGACCTCCGGCG
The DNA here is from genome assembly GCA_034432135.1 of Dehalococcoidales bacterium. GTDB lineage: Bacteria > Chloroflexota > Dehalococcoidia > Dehalococcoidales > RBG-16-60-22 > RBG-13-51-18. The sequence goes on from DAOUCO010000093.1 coordinate 4,016, forward strand.
TTGTGCCGAGTTGTCGCAGTATCGCCACCCCCACGGCGTCTATCGCCACGCGGTCGGTGCCGCCTAAAATAACGTTAGCCTTTTTCCGCGTCCCGATGTGCGGTCCTCCGTCCACGAAAGCCTCCACCCCGTCCAGCAACATCATGTCGGGGGAAAAAGCGGTATTTATCTCGGCAATCATCTGGCGCTGGTAGGGTGAGGAGTGCAGTTCGTTCATGTAGGGGTATTCCCCTAAACCTAGACCCGGTGGCACCATCCCCACGGCGCACTTTAGCGATAGCGTGAAATGCCCGCCGAACTGGTGCGTTTTAAGGCAGCAGGTTAAAACTATCGACTCCGCTTCTTGATAAATTTTGGGAAAGAGAAATCCGTTTTTCCAGTGACTGTCCTTCGGTTTCATTAAAACACCGCCACCGCCCCCAGCTCCGATAGCACCGCCATCAGCCCCTCGGCCATCGCTGCCTTGCCGGCCTCGTGGACTTTCACCGGCGGCTCGCCGGCGCGCGACAGGGCCAGTGCCCGGTCGACCGCTTCGAG
>DAOUCO010000094.1:0-6641 GCA_034432135.1 Dehalococcoidales bacterium
GAACTCGAGCACATCGCAGAGGTCTGCCAGTGGGTGCCGATAAATCCGGCTAGGGACTGGTGGGAAGCCTTACAGTCCGTTTGGATGACACACGTTCTTATCCATTGCGAAGTCTTCAACCTTGCCAACTCTCTAGGCCGCTTTGACCAGTATATGTATCCCTTTTATAAGAAATCAGTAATTGACGAAAATATGATGGACCACGACGCAGCTCTCGAGCTACTGGAGTGTTTCTGGATAAAATTTAATGAGTGGGCCATACTCCTTAGCTATGACGTTGCTAGTTACCAGCCGGGACAGGGGCTAAGTCAGACGATAACCATCGGGGGCCAGACCCACGAAGGTAGAGACGCCTGTAATAAAGTTACCATGCTCTGTCTGGAGGCTGAGGAACAATTAGCCCGGCCCCAGCCAGAACTTGCCATGAGAATATGGGAAGGCATACCTGATGATTACCTTAAAAAAGCCACAGAGCTCATCCGTCTGGGCTGGGGTAAGCCGAAATTTATTGGCGATCAGAAAGCTATTCAAATGATGGCTAGAGCCTATTCCGATAGGACCATCGAAGACTGGCGACAGTATGCGGTAATGGGGTGCACAGAGCTTTGTTTACCCCACATAACCATGCAACATAGCTGGGAAGGAGTTTGCATTCTGCCCAAGATACTTGAACTAGCGTTGAATGACGGAAAGTGTGCCCTCTGTGGCCGACAGATAGGCCCCTTGACCGGTGATCCCAGGAATTTTAAATCAATGGCAGCAGTGAGGCGGGCGTTTAAAAAGCAGGTGTCTTATTGGATGAAGCACATGGCCAAAGGCATAAAATTGGTGAAGGAGACACAGGCTGAGAGGATGATGGCTCCATTTTGTTCTTCGCTCTCGGAGGGCCCGTTGCAGAAGGGGCTTGACCTTGTTCGGGGTGGTGCTTGGTACACTACCTACGGTATATATCTAGCCGGTCTCGCTGACACCACTGACTCTCTAGCCGTGATTGACAAACTAATCTACCGTGATAAAAAGGTAACATGGGCCCAAATTCTTGAGGCTATCAAGGCAAATTGGGAGGGCCACGAAAATCTTCGCCAATTATGTATTAACGGCGTACCAAAATATGGTAATGATAATGATTTTGCCGATAGCTGGGCGTCCTGGGTCATGAATACCTGGTACGATAACGTGGACTGGGTTAATACCCAGAAGAATCTACTGCCGTACTACGGTGGTTTTTACATTGGTGCTGGGATTATCGGTCAGAACAATGTAACCTTTGGCCCTTGGACTGGTGCCCTACCCAACGGACGCATCTATCCAAGACCCTTGGCTGACTGTATATCCCCGTCTCCGGGTATCGATAAGAATGGCCCCACGGCTGTAGTCAAGTCAGTTAGTAAACTGCCAACACATCGGTTTGTCATGGGTGGCCCCCTGAATCTGAGGCTAAGTCATCAGCTTATAGCCACTGACCGCGATCTCAACAACTTCGTATCCTTCCTCAGAGCCGTTGAAGAACTGGGAATATATCATACACAATTTAACGTGATTTCGTCGAAGCTTCTTCGCAAAGCGATGAAAGAACCAGAAAATTATCGGGACCTGCTGGTCAGGGTGGCCAGCTACTGTGCCTACTTTTGCGAGCTTACTAAGGAGCAACAGCTCGATATTATTAATCGAACCGAGCAGCAGTCCTGGTAAAACCTCCGCTTTTAAGAACTAAGGGGCATCAATGTCAGCAGACATTATCCCAATAAATTTAACGTCAAGATAAACGATACAAAGGGAATATTAAAAGACTTGTCGAAACACTTAGAAACCGCCTTCACAAAACGACTCGTTCTAAGCATTAACAGAATGACCATTCATAATGGCCCGGGAATACGCACCTTAATCCTGTTTAAAGGCTGCCCGCTACGTTGCCTATGGTGTTCGACGCCAGAAGCTCAAAAAGACGAAGCTGAGATTGCTCTTTACCCAGATAGATGTATCCACTGTGAACAGTGCGTCACGGTCTGTCCAATGAATGCTATAAACTTAACGCATAAGACGGTAAGCATTAATCGTGCCACGTGCAATGGTTGCGGCAAATGTGCTCAAGTTTGCTACACAGAAGCTATAAAACTCCTGGGACGAGAAATGACTATTGAAGAACTGCTTACAGAGGTGAAAAAGGACGCCATTATTTACAAACACTCTCATGGCGGGGTCACAATCTCAGGAGGAGAACCTTTGTTGAATCCTGAATTCACTCAGGAATTGCTTCGGGCATTTAAAAAAGAGAACATCAATGTTGGAGTTGATACCTGCGGTCATGTACCTTGGACAAACATTGAGAAAGTCTTACCCTATATCGATTTTTTCCTCTGGGATATAAAGCATATAAATAGCGAAAAACACAGGAAATTCACCGGTGTCTCTAATAGGCTTATTCTAAGTAATGCTCGTTCTATTTCCGAAAGAAATATTCCTCTCTATATCAGGGTTCCCATAATCCCGGGTTACAACGATTCAGAAGAGAATATCAGGGCTACCTGTGAGTTCGCTCGTGATTTATCTTCGCTGGTAAGTATAGACCTTTTACCATTACATCATCTAGGGAAGGCAAGGTATGATAGCCTGAACCTTGCCTATCGAATCGCTGATATTCCTTCTATTCCAGATGGTGTCTTGCATAACATAAAAAGGCTAGTAGAATCTTATCAGTTGAATTGCAGTATTGTCGGCTAAACAGATTGGTCTTTGATACAGGGTCGGGCTTCATTTATGGGTTTATATCGTCAGCGAAAATGGGACAAACCAAGACTTTGAAAAAGTAGACACTTTAAGGGCCATGCATCTCCCTGACGCTCCTATTATAATCCCTTCTGGCTGCTCTGCTTGTTCGGCTGAGCTAATAACCTCTCGACCTCTTTCTGAGTCAAGGTAGGAATCAGCAACTCGGGCAGTTTAGGTAGTTTCACCTTTTCCATAGGGTTAGTCTGTGTAAAGCCTTCGCGGTGCAGGAAGCTGAAGAAGGCTTTAATGCCGCGGCAATATGTGTCAACGGATTGAGACGAAAGTTTTTCCTTCTGAGGTTTATTGTAGGGATGATTACTGAATTTCTGTTTACCCTGGAGGGCGATAATGAAGCGACGCAGGTCATGACCGGTAATGCTGGCTATGTCTTGCTTGTCAGTACCCAGGAAATCAGCAAAATAGCCCACGCTGGAGACAACCCAGGCGATTGTCTTTGGGCTCTTGCCCTCCGCCTTGGCGTAGGTTTTGTAGGCTATAAGTGCATCTTGAAGGGTCATTACCTCAAACCCCTTACACTGATAGTCTAGGCCTTGGCGGGATGAAGCACTACGACTTTGTGCTACATTGCGTGCATTTTCGGGAAAGCAGGTGCCCTTTTTTAAGGAAGTTTGTTGGCAAACCTTGAGGATTGAAGCTACAATGGGCGGTAGAGGACTCGAACCTCTGACCCCCTGCGTGTAAAGCAGGTGCTCTAACCGGCTGAGCTAACCGCCCGGATGGCGCGCTTGGCGGGGCTCGAACCCACGACCTGAGCCTCCGCAGGGCTCCGCTCTAATCCAACTGAGCTACAAGCGCACTCTTCAGCCTGGTGCCGAGGGGGAGATTTGAACTCCCACGCCCTTGCGAACACTACGCCCTGAACGTAGCGCGTCTGCCATTCCGCCACCTCGGCACGCTTTAGTATTGTAGCAACAAAAAGAGTTAATTTTCAACATTGTTTGACAACCCAACCTTTTTCAATTAGCATAATTTTTATTAGACATAAGAAGGGAGTAGTTTAATGAATAAGGTAGTTGTCTCACTAATCGTTGTTCTCTTCGTTATCAGTATCTGTGCCGGGGCATTTGCCTTCGTTCTCAATGGTAAAATCGGGACCCTAGATAGTGATGTTTTAGCCTTCAAAGCTAATACCGCCACCCAATTCAACACGGTGAAAAGTGACATTTCATCGGTAGATTCTAGTCTTAATAACTTTAAAACCGATACCGTCAATCAATTCTCCGATGTTCAGAGCGATATTACTAGTTTGGATTCTAACCTCTCCAGCTTTAAGACTGATACTGCCAGTAGGTTTAGTTCAGTGCAAACCGCTATTGACAAAATAAATACTGATGTTGCTGGCTTGGATAATAACCTTTCCTCTCTATCTGCACAATACAATGAGTCTACCATGAACGTCCGCCGTGTATATGATGACGTTATTGGCAGTGTCTGTCGGATAGTTGGTGATTCCGGTAGCGGCTCCGGCTTTATCTATAGCGTGCAGGGGAGTGTAACGAATATCGTAACCTGCTGGCATGTCGTTGATGGTCAGTCATATTTAGATGTTATTTTACATGATGGTACCTGCAAGAGGGCAACCATCATCGGTAGCGATAGGGATAGTGATGTCGCGGTGATAAAAATAAGCGGAGTATCGAATCTTAAACCGCTGCCTTTAGCCGACTCCAATGCTCTTGACGCTGGAGAGCCTATCATCGTGGTTGGTAATCCCTTAGGAATTTTTGAAACTGTGGTCTATGGAATTATCAGCCGGATTAGACAAATGGTGTATGTCGGCGGTGTCGGCTGGGTTGCCAATTTAATTCAATACGATGCAGCCCAAAACCCCGGCAACAGCGGTGGCCCAGTCTTCGATAGTAAAGGCCATGTTGTCGGTATCGCGCAATCTAACAACACTGCTGGTGAAGGCATAAAAAACGCTGTCTCTTCAAATAAAGTCAAGAGAGTAGCTGATGCTATTATCGATAACGGTTCTTATGACAATGCCATGTTGCCTGGCACATGGTCAATGGACGACCTTACTGCTGAAACTGCTATCACGAGGGGCTTGGATAGCGCTTTCGGGGTTATCGTCCTTAGGGCTTCGGGTATGGGAGACGTGCAAGCGAACGATATCATCACTGCCGTTGATGGAATAGCTATTAGAGATGGGGCGGACCTTTTCAGTTATCTTGCCGAATTTAAGAGCGTGGGCGATACCATTAAATTAACACTGATTAGGGGTAGCGGTACAGAAATAGAAGTTACTCTCACGTTGATTAAAGGCTGGCTACAGCGCTAAAGTCAGCACACGAAGGTAAATATACAGTAAAAAAGGGGCGGCGCTTCCAGTGCCGCCCCTTCATTTTTTACCGGTTAACGTCTAGGGCCAGTAAAGCTTTTCTGCTTCTTTCTTAAGCTCGGCGCGGAAGTCTGGGTGCGCTATCGCTATTAAGTCTAAAGCCCGCTGCCGCTGTGTCTTCCCCTTGATGTGGGCAATCCCGTATTCTGTAACAACATAATCGCTAACGGTACGGGGTACGGTGACTATCGTCCCTTCTGCCAGCAAGGGAACAATGCGTGAGACTTTCTTATCGCCACTGCCAGCAGTAGAAGTCAATACAGTGATACAGCGCCCGCCTTTAGAAAGAAAAGCACCCACGGCGAAGGATGTCTGCCCCCCCGCCCCGCTGATTACCCTCGGACCTATGGATTCCGCGGCAATCTGTCCGGCAAAGTCTACGCTTACAGCACTGTTAATAGCCACCATGTTATCATGCGCCGCGATAGTCCGTACATCCAGGCAGTACTCGGCACTATGCAGTTCGAAAGCCGGGTTCATGTTCACCCAGTCCATATCTTCTTTCGAGCCGCCGCCGCAAGCCGTAGCCACCGCTTTATTAGGATTGAGTGTCTTGTGTTTTCCGGTGATGACTCCCTGCCTGATTAGCGGTATGATGCCTCTGGGAGTCGTCTCGGAGTGCCAGCCCAGGTCGACTTTATTATCGAAGGTACCGAGTACACAACACCATTCGCTGGTAGAGCCCACGCCGACCTGTAAAGTATCGCCGTCTCTAACGAGGGTGGATACTAATCTGGCTATTTCCTTTTCCGCTTCGCCGGCTTCTACGTTCTTTCTACCTAGCAAATCGGTGCCGCCCGGCTGTTTCCCCGAAGGCGTATGCTCTACAAAATAGTCGATTTCCGAAATATGAATGTAATTATCGCCATAGGTACGAATAAGATTTTTATTGACCTCGGCAAGCGCTATCTTGGCGCGGCGGATTTCCGTCTTTTTTGTCCAGACTGATGCCCCGAAACTACAGTAGCCGTGGTCATCCGGCGGTGAAACCTCGACCATCACCACGTCGGCGGGGCCTCTATCCTCTTCGGTGAAAATGAAACCTAGTCCGCCGATAGCTAGGTCGCAACGTCTTTCCGCGATAATCTGACGGACGATGGGTAAAGGGAAACCAACCTCTATCTTGAAAGACATCTCGAAAACAGGGTCGTACCACCCGAAATCCCTGCCTGGCGTACGCAATGAAAGCAGTACATTTTCCACCTCTCCCAGCCTTGCCGCCAGGGCAAGCCCGAGAGCCATCGGTTCATTTCCCTGTGTAAAACAAACGCGGTCGCCGGACTTAATTACACTGACAGCCTGCTCTGGCGTTACCAGCTTTTTCTTATATTCCTCTTGCCAGACCATAAGACACCTCCCTGATAAAGAATGACTAAAAATACTTCGGGGAGGGGAGACAGAATGTGTCTCACATCCCCTCCCCGTTTATCCCGAGTGTAATCGAGGGATTGATTCTGCTCTAGTATCTAACAGCCGTGCAGCGGCAGGTAAGACAGCGCCTGGCTTC
>DAOUCO010000095.1:0-8108 GCA_034432135.1 Dehalococcoidales bacterium
TACACCGACCCGCAGCGGCCGCTGGCGACCAAACAGGGCATTTATGAAATCAATAATCCCAACGAAAATTCTCCGCTGATGGTTACTTCCAACTTTTCGCTGACCTACTTTATAGTCTCCGGGGAAATAGATAACAGCAAGGTACCCAGCTGGCTTTATGTCAAAGATACCGAGGGGCTTTCCGTGATGACCTCCTGGGCGGCTGGCAAATTTTCCGCGGATATCATCGGGCCGGCGATACTGAAAAGCGGCATCACCGATAAAATAAAACACCGCAAGCTGATAATTCCTGGGTATATCGCGGCGGAAAGCGGCGGTCTGGAGGAAGAAATGAAAGGCTGGGAAATAATCGTAGGACCAAGAGACGCCGCCAATCTTGCACCCGTCCTTAAAGCCTGGAAACCTTAAGGAGGCAATATGATTCTCATCGGCGAGAATTTAAACGTAATATCGCAAACGCTCGGGCCGGCGCTGAAAGAGAAGAATGCTGTGCCAATCCAGCAGATGGCTAAAGCGGAAACGGAAGCGGGTATCGACCTTATCGACCTTAATATCGGCCCGGCGCGCAAAGGCGGCGACGAACTGATGGCCTGGGTGGTGGAAACCGTCCAGTCCGTCACCGATAAAATGCTTTCACTGGATACGACCAACATGGACGCCATGGAGGCCGGGTTGAAAGTGCGCAAAGGGAAGGCCCTGATAAATTCAGTTTCTTTACAGTCCAGCCGCATCGACCGGGGACTGGAAATGGCGCAGAAATATAATGCCGACCTTATAGGCTTGCTGTGGAGCAACGACGGTATGCCGCGCGATGTTAATGAGAGGGCAATGCATACTGTAGATTTCGTTTATAAAGCCAATGCGGCGGGCATTCCCAACGAGAGGATATGGATAGACCCCATCGCCAGCCCGGTATCCGTGGAAATCAACCAGGTTAAAGCCTGCGTGGAATTCATGGCGATGCTGGGAGAAATCGCCCCGGGGTGTAAATCGACAGTGGGGCTTTCCAACGTCTCCAACGGTGCGCCGAACGATTTAAGGTGCTGGCTGAACCGCACCTACATGATAATGCTGATGCGCTACGGGCTATATTCGGCGATTGTGGATGCTTTCGATAAAGACCTGATGGCGATTGCCCGCGGTCAGCGACCGGATATCGTTGAGCTGGTGCATAAGATGATGGATGGTGATAAACCGGACATTGCCTCACTTCCTAAAGAGATGCAAAATTACGCCCGGACGGTCAGGGTCCTGACGGGAGAATCGCTTTATTCCCACTCCTGGCTGGAAGTGTAAAAATAGATAGCCTAAAATAAAATTGTCAATGATGAAAAAGCACCCTGCATTACCGGCGCAGCCAGTCCGTGAATATGCGTACGAACTGGCTTATAAAATCGCCAGCGAGCAATTAACGGGAATTAAAGACTTTAAAGAACAGTGCCGTAAAAGCGGCACCCGATATTTACCGGCAGAAAATTCCGTTATTATCGACTATTTAAACCGTTCATACAGGATAGACATCCCCAGCTGTGAGATTAAAACTATTAACGATACCGAAGCTGTGCCGATAAGGGATAAAATCCTGATATTACATTATTTCTTACGCGCCGCCGGCACGCCATTATCCGGCAACCTCATTACCTATAAAGAACTGCAGGAAGGCATCAACTACTATCCTACATTCTTCAAGAGAGCCATAGAACCCGTCGTAAGCAATTTCAAGGACGAGCCGCAAAAACTAATAAAAACGGCGGCGGTTCTGGGCGGGATAAGGTCCGGTTATGGGGATGTTTCTGTAACCATAAAAGCTTTCCCTTTTGTGCCATTGACTATCGTCCTGTGGCGGGGGGATAAAGAATTTCCCCCCGATGGGAACATCATGTTCGACAGCACGATTACAGACTATCTGCCAACCGAAGATATTACGATATTATGCGAGACCATAGCCTGGAAACTTGTGAGGCTATTAAAGACTGGAGGTGGCTCTTCTGGCTAAAGATACCTTAACCAAAGCCGATGTGCAGGATAAATTAAAAGACGTTTTTTCACACTATTCCGGCGAGCGGCAGGACCTCATCCCTATTTTACAGGAAGCGCAGGGGAAATTCCGCTATCTGCCGGCAGCCGCTATACGGGAAATCGCAAAATTTTTACATATTCCGGAAAGCTCGGTTTACGGCGTCGCTACTTTTTACGCTCAATTCAAGCTAACGCCGCTGGGTAAGAGGGTTATCCGCATGTGCCGGGGGACAGCCTGCCACGTACGCGGCGCGAGCAAAGTACTGGCGGAAATGGAAAAGCAACTGGGTATCAAAGCCGGCGAGACGACGGATGACCTGGAATACACTCTGGAGACAGTCGCCTGTATCGGCGCCTGTGCCCTGGCACCGACGATGATGATAGATAGTGAGACTTATGGCAAGATGACGCCCAAGAAAGTCGTGGAGGTTTTAGGTGAAATCAGCAAAGCCCGATAATAAAGACCAGCATACCGTATTCCTCTGCCAGGGAACCGGCTGTGTCTCCGGCAAATCAATCGAGATTACCGAAGCCTTAACTAAAGTCGTGAAAGAACAGGGGCTGGAGAACGTTAAAATAGATTTCACCGGCTGTCACGGTTTCTGCGAGCAGGGACCGGTAGCCATCATCGAACCGGAAGGGATTTTCTATACACACGTCACCCTTGCCGATGTGCCGGAAATAGTAACGTCTCATTTACGCGATGGCAAACCAGTCGAGCGGCTTTTCTATAAAGACCCGGTGAGCGGTCAGGCAATAACGTATTATAAAGACATAAAATTTTACAGCAAGCAGCAGCGTATTATACTGCGCAACTGCGGGCACATTAATCCGGAGAGAATCGAGGACTATATAGCCAGGGGCGGGTATGAGGCATTGAAAAAGGTGCTTAAAGAAATGACGCCGGAGCAGGTCATCGATACCTTGAAGCGTTCAGGTTTAAGGGGGCGGGGCGGGGCGGGATTTTCCACCGGCCAGAAATGGCAGTTCTGTCATGATGTTAAGAGCGAGCAGAAGTATATGATATGCAACGCCGATGAAGGCGACCCGGGAGCATTTATGGACCGCAGCACCATGGAGGGCGACCCGTATACCGTCCTTGAGGGAATGACCATCGCGGCTTATGCCATTGGCGCTTCCGAGGGATATATCTATATCAGGGCGGAATACCCGCTAGTGGTGAAACGCGTGCGCCTTGCCATGAAACAAGCGGAAAAAGCTGGCTATCTGGGTAAAAATATATTGGGCTCTAATTTCAGCTTTAACATACACGTTAAAGAGGGTGCCGGAGCCTTTGTCTGCGGCGAAGAGACCGCGCTGATGGCATCTATCGAAGGCAAGCGGGGCATGCCACGTTCGCGTCCTCCCTTCCCGGCAACTTCTGGATTATGGGGCAAACCGACCACTATCAATAATGTAAAATCGCTGGCGACGGTGCCGGTTATCATCACGCGCGGCGCCGACTGGTATGCCGGCATCGGCACGGAAAAAAGCAAAGGGACATGTGTTTTCGCGCTGACGGGCAAAATCGCTAACAGCGGGCTTATCGAAGTGCCGATGGGCATAAAACTCCGCGAGATTATCTATGAAATCGGGGGAGGCATACCCGGCGGTAAGAAATTTAAAGCCGTGCAGACCGGAGGCCCTTCCGGCGGCTGCCTGCCGGAGACCTACCTCGACCAGTCGGTTGATTACGAATCTTTGACCGCGGCGGGTTCGATGATGGGGTCGGGGGGCATGGTGGTTATGGACGAGGATACGTGTATGGTCGATGTCGCCCGTTATTTCCTCTCCTTCACCCAGGCAGAATCCTGCGGTAAGTGCGTGCCGTGCCGGGTGGGCACCAAGCAAATGCTCGATATCCTGGAAAGAATCTGCCGCGGCGAAGGCAGGACAGAGGATATCCCCCTACTGGAGAGATTAGCGAACCAGATAAAGACCGGGGCGCTATGCGCTCTGGGAGGAACGGCGCCTAATCCCGTGCTGACGACGTTACGCTATTTTAAAGACGAATATAAAGCGCATATCGAGGAAAAGAGGTGCCCGGCGCGTGTTTGCACGAAATTAATAAATTATTATATCCTGCCGGAAAAATGCCAGGGGTGCGGCATTTGCGCAAGGGAATGCCCGGCGGAAGCGATAGTCGGGGGGAAGCGAATGGTGCATGTTATCGACCAAGAGAAGTGCGTTAAATGCGGTACCTGTCTGGACGCCTGCCCGGCGCGCTTCAGCGCCATCGTTAAGGTGAGCGGGGAAAAGGTGGAGGTGCCTAAAGAACCGATACCGGTGATAGCGGAAAAACCGAAGGCGACTGCAACCTAAGCGATAAGAAACCAAAATATTTTTTCAGGGAAACGACTCGAAGCTAAATAGCTTCATTTAGTCGTTTTTAGAGTTATGTAAAATTAACTTCAAAAACTCCCTTGATCCCTCTTTAAAAAAGAGGGAAATTGACGATATGTTATGTTAAGTCATGAACAGGTGGAGTTTGGCGGATTACGCTACAGAAAATACTTGAAACAACCTCCCTTCTTGTTTTAACGATAATCCAACTCTTAACTGAAGCTTGCTGAACAGTTTTTATGGGCATATAATAAGCGTACCGAAAATAACATTTGTTAACACCGAATAAATAATATGAATGAACGAGACTACAAGAAGAAATTATTACCACTTCTTCAAAATATTTTTGGAAATAACTTTGTAGAAAAAGAATGGGATTCATACAAATACGATACTCATTTTTCCAACCATAAAGAAGTATATGGTCCACGTCATGACGTAGCAATAAAGCCATTCAATTCATACGGTGATTTGGATTGTGGCGTTGATAACACTAAATCTATGCAAAACCACCGCCTAATTAAAGTGTTGATCAAGGATAAACTTGAAGCAGGATGTAAAATTAAAGACGTGTGGAACTCATTTTCAAGGTGTTTTATTGGTATAGAAATAGAGTTCAGTGGCTCTTCAAAACATATATTAGGTAGTTTAATTAATGCCAGCGTTTCTGGTTCGATAGGCATAGTTATAGGAAACAAAGATAATTTGAAGAAAATACAAAGAATTTACGACTATTTATTTAGATTAGAATCTTTGGAAAGACCATATCTAAAGACTATAGGTAACTTATTTATTTTTTAATGAAAGTCAATTTTTGCATTTTTTAAGAGAATTTACAAAACCAAAAAATATTTAACAAATCGCATAAATAATCTTCTAGCTACAACCTGGATACCGACTTCCGTCGGTATGGTTTTATTATACTTAGAGGTTAGTATGAAACGAGAAAGCCTGATTGCAGCCTGCGGGCTTTACTGCGGAGCCTGTGAAATGTACCGCGCCGTTCATGATAATAATAAGGCAAAACAGGAGGCTCTGATACAGGCGTTTAACTCGAAGGGAGGCAAGTTTACTTTAGCCGACCTCGAATGCGACGGCTGTCTAGCCGGGGGAAGGTTAAGCCCGTGGTGCAGGGAATGTAAGATAAAGTCCTGTAGCAAGCTTAAGCCGGGAGAGACTATATGTTCAGCTGATTGCTCTGACTTTCCATGTGAGAAACTTAATGAATTTGTAAAGCAAATGCCCCACCACGCCGAGGTGATAGATAATCTCCGCCGCCTTTATAAGGTGGGCATTAAGAAACACGCCGAACAGGAAGAAAAGCACTGGCTCTGTCCCCAATGTAAAACACCGATGTCCTGGTACTACCAGAAATGCCCCAAGTGCGGCGCGGAACGCTCTAAAAAACTATATAAAGTCCCGGAAAATATGTTTTAGTACCCCGACCCTACCCTTCTTCCTTTAGTAGTGTCTAACCATTCCGATGTAAATCGGAATCCAGTAAGATAGATTTGGTTGAACTAGGTATAAACGGCACTAATCCAATCTACCTGGATACCGACTTTCGTCGGTATGGGTTTCAACTTTACGCCTTTTCTTGCATCAATCTTTCGGCGGTAATAGCCGCGATAGCGCCGTCTCCTACCGCTGCCACCACCTGCCGGGGCGAGCCGCTCCTGATGTCGCCGGCGGCGAAGATATAAGGTACTTTGCTTTCCATCTTCTCGTTAACGATGACCTGCCCGTTTTTATCCAGCGGCACGATGCCTTCCAGGTAGTCGGTATTGGGTTCCGTGCCGATGTGCACCAGAACGCCGTCCACTTTAAGTGTTTCCTTTTTCTTACCCGCTTTTAACTCTATAGCTTCTACTTTATTTTTGCCGGTGATAGCCTCGACTTTAGTGCCGAGGCGGACCGATATCTTTTTGTTGGCTTTAATTCTATCCTGCAGAATGGCGGCGGCGGTAAGCTGCGGCATAGCTTCGATGAGAATTACTTTCGAGGCGATTTTAGACATATATAGGGCTTCGGTAACGCCGGCATCGCCGCCGCCGCAGACCGCGACAACTTTACCGGTATAGTGGCCGCCGTCGCAGAAGGCGCACTCGAAAACGCCTTTGCCCGCCAGCTCCGCCTCGCCGGGGACATTAAGCTTTTTGTTTTTAGTGCCTCCAGCGATGATAATGACATTGGTGGTAAAGCCCTGTCCGCCGGAACAGTTGACATAGCGCGTGCCGGAAAAAAGTTCGATGCCGATTGCTTCGGCGTTTTCTATTTCAAGTCCGTATTTGGTCGCCTGCTCCACCATCTGTGAAGCCAGCTTCGCGCCGGCAATTCCATCGGCAAAGCCGGGGTAATTTTCGATCATCTCAATATTGCGGATATAGCCACCGGCGGTTTCTTTATCGAGAAGCAAGGTGCGGCGGTTCGCTCGACTTAAGTAAAGTCCGGCGGTAAGCCCCGCCGGGCCTCCGCCGATGATAATAACATCCCAGTCGAACATGATTTGACTCCTTTGACTTTTAAAAACGTCAATAAACAATAACAGGATAACAGAGAGATATATTATGGTCAAACGCTTTAAGTACTAATTGCTTTTATTGGCAGTTAATACTCACCCCTTTGCGTCCCCCTCTCAAACTTGATTATCTTCAAAGCTCAATGGCTCATTTGTTTGAGAGGGGGATGATTAAGGAGAGGGGGCTGCGCCCCCTCTCGCGACTTACTCCCATTTAGTATCAATATTTTGCTTGACAATATTCAAAGCGTTAACGATAATTGGCTGTATATACTATTTGAGGAGCAACCATGAAAGTACAGAACTACCGTCAGGTAAAAGGCATAGCGGCGGCGCCGGGGGTAACGATGCGGGTAGTGGCGGGGCCGGCGGAGAAAGCGCCGACCTTCGTGATGCGCGTTTTTGAGATAGAACCAGATTGCGCGACACCTTTGCATACCCACCCCTGGGAGCATGAGGTATTTACCCTGGAGGGGAAGGGGGTATTAATCAGCAGAAATAAAGAGATACCCCTAAAAGAGGGCGATGCGGCGGTCGTATTGCCCAATGAACTGCACAGTTTTAAAAACGTAGGGAATAAAATGTTACGCTTGATATGCGTGGTGCCGCTGGTAGACGGTAAGATGCCGGGGATGCCGGCGCAGGACCAGACGACATAAATAGGCGGCAAATTGTATTCTGCAACAGGAGCCCCGATACACTTTATTCAGGAGTCATTTTCGTGAACGGCTGGATGGGTAAAATTCTGCACATAGATTTAAGCAACCTAAAGATAAGCGATATTGAAACCAAGCCCTACGCTGAAAAATACTTAGGGGGGAGGGGCATCGCCTCGCGGCTTTACCGGGAAAAAGTGACGCCCGATGTTAAAGCCTTCGATGCGGAAAACCGGCTGATTTTCATGACGGGTCCCATCTTAGCAAGTGGGGCGCAGGGGGCAGCCAGATTGTGCGTCGTCGCCAAATCCCCGATGGCTTACCCGGAGGGTTACTGTTACGGCAGCATGGGGGGCTTCTTTCCGCCGGAACTTAAGAAAGCTGGCTGGGATGGCGTCGTCATTGACAGCAGAGCGGCAAAGCCAACTTATCTCCTGATAAGCGATGATAAAGTTGAACTGCACGACGCGTCGATGCTTTGGGGAAAAGGGGCTTATGAGGCGGGGGAAATCCTCCTTAAAGAACACGGGGATAAAGACTGCTTCGCCACCACGGGCATCGCCGGTGAAAAC
>DAOUCO010000096.1:0-6447 GCA_034432135.1 Dehalococcoidales bacterium
ACCTTTAGCCAAGTCTTCAGCCAAACCGACGCTGGTTTGCGTAGAACCAAACACCACGGTCTGTACCATGAAACCCGGTAAAAAGTATTGAATATATGCCATACCTCCAGTTTGAATCGCCCCACCAAAAACGTAATTGAAGAGCAACAATAACACAACATTCAATAATGCGTTAAAAACCAGTAATTGCGGCAACCTTATATACCTTAGCATATTCCGTCGTGTCATTACTCCAATATCCGATAAGGTATTTATAATGCTGGAACCTGCTTTAGTGTTCATTTTTTACTCCGGTTTTTAATAAAAGTGTCCTGGTTCACCTTCGCGTTTTCTAACGTCGTATGCCCGGTGATAGATAAGAACACATCATCCAGAGTGGGCGGTTTTAGGGCAAGTTCGGCAATTATGATGTTTCGGGCATCGAAACGGCGGACTATTTCAGGCATCAAAGATGGTCCGTTAATGGCAGGTATTGTGATCTCTCCGGTGTCAGGGTAACTTACCAATTTCTCTCCGGCTAAATCTTTTAGAACATCGATGGCTTTGGTTATTTCAAGCCGGTCAGCAAGCCTGACTTTTACCAGAGTGTCTCCGCCGCAGCATTCTTTTAATTCTCGATTGGTCCCTTCACGTAGAATTCGCCCTTTATCGATAATAGCTATTTTATTGGCTAATTTATCAGCTTCTTCAAGGTATTGCGTAGTTAAAAAAACGGTGTTGCAGTCTTTTGCTTGAGCGGCGATGACTTCCCATAGCCCCAGACGACTACGTGGGTCAAGTCCGGTTGTCGGTTCATCTAAAAAAAGAATAGATGGCTTAGCTACCAGTGTTGCTGCCAGATCAAGGCGCCGCCGCATGCCGCCCGAAAATGTTTTGACCTGCCGGTTCGCGGCTTCTGCAAGGTCGAACTGATTCAGTAATTCTTTTGCCCGCGCCCTGGCTTCTGGTTTACCCAAGTGATATAACCGACCGATCATTTCTAGGTTCTCTTTGCCGGTAAGGATTTCATCTACGGCAGGATACTGGCCAGCCAGCCCGATGACTGACCTCACGGAACGGGCTTCCCTCACGACATCATAACCGGCGACATAAGCACTCCCGGAGTCCGGCTGTAGCAAGGTTGTTAGAATACGAATCAGTGTCGTTTTACCTGAACCATTAGGCCCCAGCAAGGCAAAAACCATGCCCGGCTCTACCTTCAGATTGATGTGATCCAGCGCTTGCAGCTTACCGAAGCTCTTGTTAACCCCTTCAATACTGATAGATGCATCTGTGCAAAATTTGTTGCTTAACTTGGTTTGAGGAATGCTTTCCAAGCGTATCATCCTTTATAGCTACCCGTAATAAAAATCGGGTAAAAAGCTCTATATTTTTCACAGCTTGCTATACCAAAACTACAAAGCATTGGTTCTCTAAAGCTTTTTGTTACTTTCAGAAGCCCGCGAAAACGCTCATGATACTATCTGGCAAGGTCGAAGCGGTCAAGGTTCATCACCTTGTTCCAGGCTGCGATAAAGTCATGGATAAACTTCTTCTCCCCGTCCGAACTTGCATAGACTTCTGCTATAGCCCGAAGCTGTGAGTTTGAACCGAAGATGAGGTCAACACGCGTGCCGGTCCATTTGAGTTCACCCGTTGTACGATCACGCCCTTCAAAAATATCTCCAGCGTCCGATATCGCCTTCCATGTCGTGCCCATGTCGAGCAAGTTCACGAAGAAGTCATTGCTGAGTGTCTCTGGCCGCTTGGTAAAGACGCCGTGTCGGGACTTTTTAAAGTTAGCGTTCAAGACTCGCATGCCGCAAACGAGTACCGTCATTTCAGGTGCCGTCAAAGTCAACAATTGTGCCTTATCGACCAACAACTCTTCAGCCGATACGGCGTAGCGCGTCTTCTGGTAATTGCGGAAACCGTCCGCGACCGGCTCGAGCACGGAAAAGGATGCCATATCGGTTTGCTCCTGCGAGGCGTCCATGCGTCCCGGGTTGAAGGGCACCGTAACGTTATGACCTGCATTTTTCGCCGCCTGCTCGACGCCAGCACAACCGCCCAGAACAATCAGGTCCGCCAGTGATACTTTCTTGCCACCAGAGGCCGCTTTGTTGAACGTGCTCTGTATGCCCTCCAACGTCTTCAGCACTTTCGCCAGCCGGGCAGGTTCGTTGACTTCCCAGTCCTTCTGCGGCGCCAGACGAATGCGGGCACCGTTCGCACCGCCGCGCTTGTCGGAACCGCGGAAAGTGGAAGCCGACGCCCACGCGGTTGAAACCAGTTCCGAGACAGACAGGCCAGAAGCCAGTATCTTGCTCTTGAGGGAGGCAATGTCCTTCGTACTAATCAGTTTGTGATTGACGGCAGGGATAGGGTCTTGCCAGATGAGCTCTTCTATCGGAACCTCCGGGCCGAGATAGCGTGTGCGCGGGCCCATATCACGGTGCGTCAGCTTAAACCACGCCCGGGCAAACGCATCTGCTAGCTGTTCCGGATTCTCGTAGAAGCGCCGTGAAATCTTTTCGTAGATGGGGTCGAACCTAAGGGCGAGATCGGTAGTCAGCATGCCTGGTGCGCGACGCTTGGATGGGTCGTGGGGGTCCGGCACAGTGCCGGCGCCCGCATTGCCTTTTGGCTTCCACTGGTACGCACCGGCGGGGCTCTTCGTCAGTTCCCATTCAAAGCTAAACAGAATCCTGAAGAAGTTGTTGCTCCATTTTGTTGGCGTATTTGTCCAGATGATTTCCGGTCCGCCGGTAATCGTGTCATTGCCTTTTCCCGTGCCAAATTTACTCTTCCAGCCCAAGCCCTGTTCCTCGATGGGCGCAGCTTCAGGCTCGGGACCTACCAGCGACGGATCTCCAGCGCCATGGGTCTTGCCGAAGGCGTGGCCGCCCGCAATGAGTGCCACCGTCTCCTCATCGTTCATCGCCATACGGGCGAAGACCTCACGGATATCCTTGGCAGCGGCAAGCGGGTCAGGGTTGCCGTTCGGGCCTTCCGGATTAACGTAAATCAAGCCCATCTGCACGGCAGCAAGCGGATTTTCGAGGTCCCTCTCCCCTGAATATCGTTTGTCACCGCCTAGCCAGGTGGTTTCAGAACCCCAGTAGACCTCATCCGGCTCCCAGGCGTCCTCACGACCACCGGCGAAGCCGAAGGTCTTGAACCCCATCGACTCCAGGGCGACATTGCCTGCGAGTATCATGAGGTCGGCCCAGGAAATTTTCCTACCATATTTCTGCTTGATCGGCCAGAGAAGTCGGCGCGCCTTGTCGAGATTCGCGTTATCGGGCCAGCTGTTGAGAGGTGGAAAACGCTGCTGGCCGCTACCAGCGCCGCCGCGGCCGTCGCCCATGCGGTAGGTGCCGGCACTGTGCCATGCCATGCGGATGAGAAGAGGCCCGTAGTGGCCGAAGTCAGCCGGCCACCAGTCTTGCGATTTGGTCATCAATTCACGGAGGTCCTTTTTTAAAGACCAATAGTCGAGCTTTTTAAATTCTTTAGCGTAGTTGAAACCCTCACCCATCGGGTTAGACTTAGAGGAATGTTGGTGCAGGATATTAAGACGCAACTGGTTCGGCCACCAGTCCCGGATCGTAGTGCCTCTGCCAGCAACAATAGTTGGGTTCTTTTTTATTCCATCATTTTTCGACATCTTTCACCTCCATTCAATATTGTGTTTGACATTATCCACTAAATCCGTAATAATAAATAATATTGTAATAGTTACTATTATTATATTTATAAAGTAGGAGATATGTCAAGAAGGTCAAAACAGAAAGATACAATACTGAAGGTGGTTTTGAATTCTAAATCTCATCCACGCGCTGACTGGGTGTATGAGCAGGTAAGACGAGAGATACCGAATATCAGCCTGGGGACGGTTTATCGTAACTTAAAACTACTGGCAGAGGCAGGGGATATTAGAGAATTAGAGATACCGGGCAGTCCAAGCCGGTTTGATGGTAGTACCAGCAACCACCACCATTTGGTATGCGAAAAATGCGGCCACATCTTTGATCTCGATGAGGCTATAGACTTTGACGTGGAAACTAGAATAGCCCAAAAGAGGGGGTTTAAAGTAAAAAGGCAATACCTGAAATTAATCGGATTATGTTCAGACTGTCAAAAGCAAGAAAAATAATTATAAACTTAAATTAAGATAGCAGCTGTATAGAAGGAGGTATTAAATGGGCATCGACCAAGCAATAGAACAAAAACTCGGTAAATTAAGAACCTGGAACATCGTCGTCGGCCTTATTCTGGCAGCCCAGGCAGTATTGATGGCAGTACTGACAAACAAATTCTCTCTACCGGTAACAGCCACATTCATGGAAGGGGCCCCCGGCAGCCCAGCCACACTCCATCACGTATGGGATATCCAGACCGGCTGGGGCGTTTTCGCATTCATGGCGATATCGGCTTTAGCACTCTTATTAATCGCATCTCCTTGGATATTTCCCTAGTACAAGCGCAACCTGCTCCAGAATAAAAACTACGGGCGATGGATAGAATACTTCTTTAGTTCTTCAATAATGATTGTGCTGATCTCCCAGATATGCGGCATCAGCGATATTGCGGCTCTGCTGGCCATCTTCGGCATCAATGCATGTATGATTCTTTTCGGAGCGTTGCAGGAAAAATATGAAAAGCCGGGAAAACCGAACTGGTTGCCGTTCTGGATGGGAAGTTTTGCCGGCATAATTCCCTGGATAGGAATTATCATCTATGTCATTGCTCCAGGGGTTAACTCCTCTCCTCCCGGCTTTGTATACGGCATCATCGTCTCCCTCTTTATTTTTTTAATTGCTTCGCCATCAATATGGTTCTTCAGTACAAGCAAGTAGGGCGCTGGCGGGATTACCTCTTTGGAGAAAAGGTATACATAATATTGAGCCTGTCAGCCAAATCTCTTTTAGCCTGGTTGGTGTTCGCCAACGTGCTGGTTTTATAAAAATTCAGAAATGAAAAATAGATATTTTTCTCCGGTAGGCGCAGAATATTAAGAACCAAATTAATATTGCTTATAACTTCAATGTTAGGGATACCCGAAACCGCAACGTTAGATATGGATGGCTGATTTGATAGCTTCTATTCTTGGTCTTTTACTGGAGTTAGGGTAATATGAGTAGCAAGATATTGATCGTGGAAGATGATGCCAACCTACTGGAGACTCTTAAATACAATCTCCACAAAGAGGGTACGTTGTTATTACAGCTACGGATGGTGAATAGGCATTGGAAGTAGCACGGGGAGAGAACCCTGACTGTATTATCCTAGACATTATGCTGCCCAAGCTAAATGGCTTCGAAGTATGCCTATCCTCCGTAAAGAGATAAATGTCCCGATCCTTATGCTTACCGCTAAAGCAGACGAAGCGGACTAAATAGTCGGGCTGGAAATAGGGGCATCAAAGTACTAGAAAACAAAAAAACAAGGCTATCATACAAATGGAAAATATCTACTGATACTTCGGCTCCACTAAAGAGATTTTAACTATGTAATTAGCGAATCATAAAGGTTAGAGAATAGGTTCTGTCTTTTGTACAGCCCCCGCTACCAAATTGTAAAAATGACAGAACTCGGCTAACATTTTGTATTCTTTTTGTTAACGTTTTGTAAACATAATTCATATATTGTTTACGTATCTTTTTAACTTTCTTGCTACATTGAGAATCCCTTTTACGGAGGTAAAATGACCAGAATACAGGTTATCTTGCGGCTGTCATCATAATCTGGTTTTCTTTATCGGCATAGTATCTTAAGAAAGCATTATGATATGGATCGGGACCTATCGTAACTATAGTCTGCGTGACCGCTGTTTCTATAGAGAGGTGATTCATAAATATATCATTTATAAGATTCAATGTTGCCCGGTCAAGATGGTTTAAGGTTACTTCACCGTTCCAACCTACATATGTTGAGGCTCCTTTTTGTATAAAAGCCTTTGCCATATCATCAAGCTCGTAACTATTACAGCCCATCATCAATACTATCGTATCATCAAATCTGCCTTCCATAGTATCCGTGATGAATTGTGAATTTACAGCAAAGACGGTGGGTGAGTCCTTGGCAATATTGGCCTTGATTACAGTATCGTCCAGCTGGTCAGGAATATATCTGGCAGTAGAGTAAGATTCGCCGCTAAAAAGCGCGGTTCCTTTAATGAAAGTAGTATCCGTTCCCAGATAGTAAAAACTCATATGAGTTCGAAACACAATAATTTTATAGCCATATCGGGGTAATTGGCGATAGAGGTCAACCGTAACTGCCCGTCCCTGCCACACATCAACTTTATAACCTGCGGACTCAAGCACGGCAGATATTTCAGAGACAAAGCCTGTATTGGGTTCAAATACACTGACTTGGTCAATGATAGCTGCTCTGGGCTCTATGTTGGTATTAGCTAATGGCTGGCTACAAGGAATTAGTGCTAATGCCATTACCAGCGAA
>DAOUCO010000097.1:0-6855 GCA_034432135.1 Dehalococcoidales bacterium
AATCAAATGTTCAATACTGCCAACGACAATAACCGCGTTAATCCCCTGCGCCTTGAGCATATTCCAGACATCTGAAGCCATGTTATTACAGTCGTAGACATCTTCTTCATAAAGATGCGATGCTTGATAATTCTGAACGATTTTTTCCGCTATTTGAGACTTAGTCAAGCCGGTATATTCGTACTTGGCGACCTGTTGCTGTAGGTCGGCGACCTGTTGTTGAAGGTCGGTGATTTGCGCCTGGGCGGCCTGCAAATCAGAGTCGACGGCGGATTTTTGAGATTGAAGCGTACTTAAGTTGTTTTGCGCCTGGGTTAGTGCAGACTGAGCATCCGCCAGCTGGGCGACAACCTGGTCATACTTTTCCTGGGCGACACCGTCGGCGGCGCAGCCGGTGAAGACGATAGAGAACAGCAAAATAAGTGTTACTAGGGCTAACAATATGTTCTTTTTCATATAAAACTCCTTTTTACTAGACTTCACTAATCTGTATGTACCTTACCCCTTTTACCTTCTGGATTCCCGCCTGCGCGGGAATGACAGGAAAAGCATTCTTGTTATCAAAATTCCTCCACCTCTTTAATTAACGCCGTAAGAAAGTCTTTTTCCTCCACCACCGCCACCTTTTCCCCTCGTTTAAAGATAACGCCTTTGCCTTTGCCACAGGCGATGCCGACATCGGCGTCTTTAGCTTCGCCTGGGCCGTTGACCACGCAGCCCATGACGGCAACCTTGATGGGCTTATTTATCTTTAAGAGCCTTTTTTCAACCTCTTGCGCCAATTTTACCACGTTCGTCTCGGCGCGACCACAGGTAGGACAGGTAACGAGGACAGGACCACGCCGGCGGAGGTCGAGGCTTTTAAGAATTTCGTAGGCGGCGAAGACTTCTTCCCGGGGAGGGGCAGTTAAAGAGACGCGGATAGTGTCGCCGATGCCGAGCCAGAGCAAAGTGCCGATGCCCACAGCGCTACGGATAACGCCGGTGCGTGGCAATCCCGCCTCCGTGATGCCGATATGGAGGGGATAAGGCATTTTATCGGCGATAGATTGATAAGCGGCGATGGTGGTGGGGACATCGAATGCCTTTAAAGAGACTTTGATAAGGTCGAAGTTTAGACTTTCTAACAAATGTATCTGCTCTAAAGCGGCGTCAACCATTCTTTCGGCGATGTTTAATTTCGGATTACCAGTCCTGGGTAAACTCCCGGCATTAATTCCAATACGGATGGGCACGCTATGCTCTTTAGCGGCTAAAGCCACTTTTTTCACCTTATCCGGCTCGCCGATGTTGCCGGGATTAAGGCGGAGTCCGTCTACACCGGCTTCTAAAGCCATTAAGGCGAGGCGATAGTCGAAGTGGATATCGGCAACGACAGGAATCCTGACTTTTTTCTTTATGTCAACTAAAGCACGGGCGGCTTGAACGTCCGGGACGGCAAGACGCACGATTTCACAGCCGACTTCGGCAAGCTGGTTAATCTGGCGGACAGTGGCTTTGACATCGCGGGTATCGGTCTTGGTCATAGACTGGACGACGATAGGCGCGCCGCCGCCGACGGTAACGTCGCCGATTTTAATCGCTTTACTAATGCGCCGGGGGTTCATAATATTTCTATTTTTCATCTTACCCAAACGATTTCCCCCTCACTTAATCTCTCCCACCAGGGGAGAGAAAAGTAACGTTTAAGGTATAATACTCCCTCCCGTTACCCAACGTGCGATATCCTGATAGGTTATCAGCACCATTAAAGCCAGCAGGACAATAAAGCCAATAGAGTGAATGAAGGTCTCGACTCTGGGCGGAACGCGCTTGCCGCGCCTTATCCATTCAATAAAGATAAAGAGCAGACGTCCGCCATCGAGCGCGGGGAAAGGTATCAACTGGGTGATGGCGATGGCGATGCTGATGAAAGCCGTGAGTTCCAATACCGGGCTGACACCTGCCTGGGCAACCTCGCCAGCCACCTGCACAATACCGACCGGTCCCGCCGGTGTGAAAGGCACCGAGCCGATAATCATGCCGATTATCCCGTTTTTATATAAAATAAGAGTCTCCCAGCAATCAGTAACACCCTGGGGAATGGCCTGCCAGAAAGGCAGACTTTCAGAGATGATAGTCGGGTTCATCGTCTGGTAAACAATACCGATAGCACCCTCCCCTGCCGGGGGTTTCCAGCGAGGCACAACATAAACTGTTCCGGTAGTGGCATCGGCATGCATAATTTCCATAGAAATCCGGGCGCCCAGGTTCAATTGAATCTGGCGGGAAATATCGCCAGCGCTTTTTATAGTATTTCCATTGATACTAAGGATGGTATCGCCGACTTCTATACCGGCTATTTCTGCAGGAGAGCCAACAGCCACCTCCTGAACCATCACCTGTCCTTGAACAATATCGTGGGGAACCATGTAGGCAACCGACATCAGCAGGAAGGGCAGGAGTAGATTCATCAGAATACCGCCGCTGATAACCAATATCCGTACCCAGTATTTGCGGGCGGCTAAGGCGCGCGGGGCGGAGGGGTCGACTTCGCCGGAGATTTTATTAAAGCCGCCGAAGGGTATCCAATTTATGGAATATATCGTTTCACCTATTTTTTTACCGTAAAGACGCGGCGGGAAGCCGATGCCGAACTCTTCCACGTAGCAATGAGTGGCTTTAGCCATGATAAAATGTCCAAACTCATGGGCGAGAATCAGTGCGCCCAGGACGAGAATGCCAATGACGATGGTAAGTATCATTTACGACCACCCCCGGCAATCTCTAAAGCTGTTTTACGCGCCCATTTATCCGCTGCCAGAATGTCGTTAAGCGAAGGACAAGATAAACAATGATGCTTTTCAAGCACCTTGCTTACAATGCGAGAGATTTCCAGAAAACTTATTTTCTCCTCTAAGAAAAGGTCGACCGCCACTTCGTCGGCGGCGCAGAGGACGGCGGGATAAGTGCCGCCCTTTTTCCCAGCTTCTATCGCCAAGCGAAGACAGGGAAACTTAATCATATCCGGCTTTTGAAACTCAAGGTCAGGGAAATGGTTCCAATCCAGGCGGGGTAAAGACGAATTATCCAGCCGGTCAGGGTAAGATAAAGCGTACTGGATGGGCAGGCGCATATCAGGCATACTCAACTGCGCCTTGACCGAACCATCTTTAAATTCCACCATAGAATGGATGATACTTTGAGGGTGGATAAGTACTTTAACGTCTTTTATAGGAACGCCGAAGAGCCAGTGAGCTTCGATGACCTCAAGACCTTTATTCATCAGGGTAGCGGAATCGATAGTGACCTTTTTACCCATTTTCCAGGAGGGGTGGGCTAAAGCCTGCGCGACGGTGATTTTCCCCATCTGTTTTTGTGAATAATTCAGGAAGGGACCGCCAGAGGCGGTTAAGATAACGCGGCGGGGCTTTTGATTTTCGCCTCTAAGGCATTGCCAGATGGCGCTATGCTCGCTATCCACAGGTATTATACGGGCTTTATTTTTCCCAGCTTCAGCAGTAATGATTTCACCAGCCGCGACCAGAGATTCTTTATTGGCAAGGGCAACAGTCTTACCAGCTTTTACAGCAGACAAGATAGCGCTCAATCCAGCTATGCCTGATGTAGCAATAACCACCAAATCTACGTCTTTAAGGGCAGCCATTTTTTCAAGCGGGAGGTATTTACCTAAAGAAGCCAATTCGTCACGCAAACTTTTTTTAGCGCCTGGAGAATCATTATAGTAAATGAATTGCGGTTTAAATTCCACCACTTGTTCGTAAAGCAGCGAAAGATTACTGCCGGCGGCCAGTCCAATAACTCTAAAGCGTTCAGGCGTAGCTCTGACGACATCCAGAGTCTGCCGCCCGATAGAGCCGGTGGAGCCCAGCACGGCGAGTCGTTTCACCTTTAGAGACATATCATTTATATCTTACAACAAATGGGGAGTTGAAGCTATGGGAAGCGGGAAAGAGTTATCATTGAGAACCACGATTATATAGGGACGTGGCAATCCCGATGATAAATTGTATCTAATGATTGAAATTGCCACGTCGTCCCGATTTCATCGGGACTCCTCGCAATGACATTAAAAAAGGAAGGGGGTAGCGCCCCTCTTAGTTGACTTGATGAAAGGTTATTAAGTTACAATCTCGGACTTTCTGGTCTCGCCAGCACGGAGGAAGAGGATAGTGACGATATTGCCGGGCTGGAGGGTGGTTAAAGTCCTTTCCATATCGGCCGCGCTTTGAATGGCAATATTGTTGATGCTGGTAATAATATCGCCCTCTTTAAGTCCGGCTTTTTCGCCAAGAAGGCCGGGGATTATTTCCCCGATGATGGCGCCGGAGGCGGGAGTTACGCCCATTTGCGGGGCAATTTTAGCGGCATCGGCGATTTTTAAGCCGAAACGCAGCGGTTTCGGTGACGCATCACCGGCAGTCAGAAGCTCACGAATCCGTTCGCGGTTAAAGCCAACAACAGGCTGATTATTGATAACGATAACCGGCACGCCAAACTGGCCGGTCAGCTTAACCATTTCGTCAGCCGCCGCATTGTCGCGGGAAACATCGTATTCTTTGTAAGGAACACTAAGCTGGCCAAGAAAGCTCTTGGCTTGATAACAATAGCCTCAAGTGGGAGTAGTATATATTTTTACATCCATCGCATCACTCACCTGTTCAAGACTTATCTTCCTCATCGATTTCCACAGCGGGTAACCTGGGCAGCGTTAGAGGATTACTATTTTTTCTTAAAGGAGTGTAGGTAGGAAAGGCGTTAAGAAATTCCTTAGTTTCACCACAATACTTGCAGGTACCGACGCTTCTCGGCCCGTTAGCTACCTCGATAATCCAGTAGTGATGGCATATTGCCTTTTCTTTCTTTTCCGGCAGTTTTTCGTTTTCCCTGGTTTTTTGCCTCATCGCAGACCCCTCACTAACTATAACTATTTTATTACCTATAACGATAGCTGTATGCGACTTTTGTCTTATATAAAGGATAGAGTAGCTTTGTTAAGATTTTATGAAAATAACGTGAAAAAGCGTAATATAGGAGGAAAATAAGAAAAGAGAGCACTAAATTTACGTATAAAAGCTATTTGCTATTATCTTCCAGGACGATTTCAAAGGGACAGGAGATGGCTCCTTTAGGACAAACAAGCTCGCACATATTACACCATTGAGTGCAACGGCTGCAATTTTCTACTCTGACAACTTTAACGGCATTATCTTTCATTACTAAAATGCCGCATTTGCAGATACTGATGCATAAACCACACCTATCGCACTTAGTTTCATCAATTATCGGCATTTTTTCTACCATTAAGTAAAGTCTCCATATCTATATTTTTTAAACCTAATTCAATAATATGTCTGCGACATTTCTCTCATTCTATAATGCCAGCGATTTTTTTCAGGACTGCTTCATCGGTGATAATGATGCGGTTACGCTCTATCCTGATGGCACCTTCCTCTTCCAGGTTCCGGAAAGACCTACCCACCATCTCGCGAGCGGTACCAATCATCGCCGCCATCTCCTGCTGTGTTAAGCGGGGCCTTTCGCCATTGCCACTGCCAACGTGCTCCAGCAGGATTTTAGCTACACGGCCGCTGACATTGCGAAAGGAAAGGTCTTCCACCAGCTCGACCATCTCCTGCACACGCTGCGAAAGCACTTTAATGATATTTAAAGCTATCTGCGGGTACTCTTTGGAGACGGCCTCAAGGTCTTTTTTCTTGATGCCGTTAAGAACGGTGACATTCATCGCCGCCGCACTGGCCAGATTAACACCGCCGGTAAGAACCGGGACGTCATTAAAGGAATCGCCGGGGCGTATAATGCGCAGAATCTGTTCTTTACCATCGGCGGAGGTCTTAAAGACTTTCACCACGCCAGTAGCGACAAAATAAAGCGCGTCCGCCGGCTCTCCTTCAAAAACGATAATATCGCCGCGTACAGCTTTTTTCTCAAAGAAATGCCTACTCACCAAGGCCAGGACGGAATCGTTCAAGCCAGAGAAATACGGCATAGCTTTGATAGCATCCATGTTTATCGGCATATTGCTGTAGCACCATTAAGTCGCTAAATATCTGCAAGGATTATACCAGCTTATAAATATTACAGCAAAATAAAAAACATTGAAACACGGCTTTGATGAGGATATTTTGGAGAATAGGGTTAGTTTTAACTCTTGGTATTAAAGTAATAACCTACGCCGGGCTCAGTAAGAATATATTTGGGGTTTGACGGGTCGGTTTCAATTTTCTGACGCAGGTGGGAAATATAAATCCGCACATAGTCCACATCGTCGATATATTCCCATCCCCAGACATTTTCCAGCACCTGCTGATGAGACACGATACGGTCGGCATTCTCCACGAGCAACGCCAGCAACCGGAATTCACGCGGCGTAAGTTTGAGCTTCTCACCATTGATAGTGACCTTACGCTCCAGTACATCGATAGTGAGACGACCATCAGCAAACCGGGTGTTTTTCTTTTCGCTTTTCGAAGGTTTTTCCGCACGGCGCAGGACCGATTTTACCCTGGCGAGCAGTTCGCGGTTTCCCACCGGCTTGGCAAGATATTCATCAGCGCCGCATTCAAGTCCCCGCACGATGTCTTCTTCTGAATTGCGCTTGCCGGTCAGCATGATAATGGGAATATCATATAAATCATGTATTAGACTACAGGTCTGCCAGCCATCCAACTCCGGCATCATGACATCCAGTAAGACAAGGTCGGGTTTATTTTGATGGACAATGCGTACGGCTTCGCGCCCGCCGTATGCTTTGATAACAGAATATCCGTGGGCAGTAAGAAGCTGTTCAAATAGCCTTACCTGGGCTGGTTCATCATCGACGACTAAAATTTT
>DAOUCO010000098.1:0-13298 GCA_034432135.1 Dehalococcoidales bacterium
ATATAGCCCGGCGGGAACGACTCGATAACGAAATCGGCGGTCTTGACCAGTTTTTTAAAGATTCCCCTGCCTTTAGTTTTTTCTATATCAAGGGTAATGCCTTTCTTATTGGAGTTATAGGCGAACCAGTAAAGGCTTTTTTCGGGGTCGGCTGCGCAGCCCCAGAACCCCCCGATGTTGCGCGAAGGGTCGCCGCCCGGCTTTTCGATTTTAATTACGTTCACACCAAGGTCGGCTAACATCTTCCCGCAAAGGAAGCCTTTATCGTCCGTCAGGTCCAGCGCCCGCAGGTGGTTTAACATTTTTTACCTTATGTTATCGTCATTCCCGCGTAGGCGGGAATCCAGAGGCTGGTAAAAGGGGTGGTTGGATTATCGGGTCAAGCCCGATAATGACGTTAATTAATACTATATTTGCTTTAAACATTTTTTAGCAAGTAATAGAGCCTTTTCAGGCTCCGTCTGGCTTAACAGCCCCACGGCAAAAAGAAGGTAGTGCTCATCGAGATACAATCGCGGTTCTTTTGGTTTGAGCACAAGCGGGTTTTCTTTCTGGAATAATGCTCCTGCCATGATTTCTTCTGGACTGGCGGAGAAGATTATCGGGCCCCCCGTCCCGATAACAGTCTTAATGCCGGTCAGGTCTTTACCGTGTTGGAGCATCATTTCACCGGTGGGGCTATAGATTTTTTCCAGCCTCCCCACGTGTTGGGTGACAGCCACATACACAGCGAGTCTCGAAAGCATTAGATGGCAGTCAATCTCCTCCCGACTTTGCGGCAGTTTGCCTTCATGGAAAGCCTGGCAAATATCTTTAAAGTGCGGTGGGAGTTTCTTGCCTTTAGCAAATTCGCTAAGACTATCGATGTTATATTTAAGTCCGAGGTTGCCTTCCACCGTCCTTTTGACATAAGGCTCGGGTAGGGTATTGACCATGGTAACGCCGCCGGAGGTCGGTATGCCCTCGGCTATAGAGTGGACATCGGTCGTCGCCCCGCCCGGGTCGATGACCATCAGCTCGCCGTAGCCCTTCTCATTCTCACAGCCTTCGGCAAGGAGTTTAGCAGCTTCCAGCACCGCGGAAGGCGTCGGCATTATCACCTCGCCCACGATTGACCGGGCGCGGGCGATGCCTTTGGCTTTAATGATGTTTTTAATATATATTTCCCGTATTTCTTTATTGCACGGTACCGTATCCAGCACGCCGATTTCCGGCATGACGTTCTTCGTATAGATAACGCGCTTGCCGCTTTTTTCAAAGGCGGCTTTTATTGCGTCGTAGGTTACCTTATTACCGGCGACGATGATATTATTTATTTTTTTACTAGTTTTAGCCAGTATATCTGCGTTATGGATGATGGTCGCTTCGTCGCCGCCGTCAGTGCCGCCGGAAAGCAATAGAATATCGGGAGAAATTTTTTCAATCTCCTCGATTTCCTGCTTCGTGAGTTTAAATGAATAAAGCCCCACCACTTTAGCCCCCGCCCCCAGCGCGGCAAGGTTGGCGGCTTTACTCGTTAGCTCCGGCACGAAGCCGACGCAGACCATCCTTAAACCGCCAGCGGCACTGGAGCAGGCGAGCGACCTTTTCTTATCGAGGTTGGTGATGCCTGTTTTAGCGGTGATTTCTTTAAGCGCTGTTTCCAGACCGATGGTGATATCCATTTCCACGGTGGAAGGCACGCGTGAG
Source organism: Dehalococcoidales bacterium (assembly GCA_034432135.1). Classification (GTDB taxonomy): domain Bacteria; phylum Chloroflexota; class Dehalococcoidia; order Dehalococcoidales; family RBG-16-60-22; genus RBG-13-51-18. The sequence goes on from DAOUCO010000098.1 coordinate 1,690, forward strand.
GTAGCGATTACTTCGACTTTATCAAGGTCGACGGCAACCACTTTGGTAAAGGTACTCCCGAAATCGATAAAAAGCCTGATATCGTCCAATAAAATCCCTCTCGCTCTCCCTTTTTCAAAGGGAGACGATGTCATTATTCATATCCATTGTTATTCTTAAGTTTCTCGTTTGTCCCACTTTGTAAAAGGGGGACTAAAGGGGGATTTTGTTTCTCCCCCGAAATCGATAAAAAGCCTGATATCGTCCATATATCATCTATCCTTACATTCTGAGGAGTCCTTCTGGAGAAGGACGACGTGAGAATCTCAATCATTTGCTTAAACTAAATTAGAGATTGCCACGTCGCTTCGCTCCTCACAACGACACCGCACTTTTACATTTTGCCCCGGGCTTTTAAGTCCTTTTTTAAGTCTTCAATGCCGATTTCCGGCTCTGTCCCCGGAGGGTAAACTCTATCGAAGCCGAGCGCTTTAAACTTTGGTTCGATTTCTTTGGGGTCGTATCTACCGATGACTAAGTTGCCGCCGATATACATTAGAACATCCCCCAGCCCCGCCTCCATCCGTTTCTGGTTGAAGTCCTTTAAGTCCAGTTCCGCCATGCCGTATAGCGAGCTCATTAAAATCGCGTCCGCCCTGGTTTCCTGCGCCACGCTGATAAATTCCTCCGGTGATACCTGCATCCCAAGTTCCACCACTTTAAAACCGGCTTCTCTTAAGGCGCGGGATAAAACTTTGGTGCCGATAACATGGGCATCCATGCCCACGGTGCCTGTAATAACTGTCGGTGTTCTTTTCATGGCAACTCCTTTTTGCCTCGGGTGGATATTATTCCTCACCCCTTTCCCCTCTCCAAACGGTTCGCCTGGGTAACCCCGAAGTTAATTTGTTTGGAGAGGGGGTTTTAAGCGAGAGGGGCTGGCGCCCCTCTCGGCGGGCTACTCCCTCTTTTTACCCTTAACTTAATAAAAAGATTGTTCATTTTTTATATTTTATCTGTTTTTTTAATTTTTAAGATTGGATTTTTGATTTTTCTTTCTACTTATCATAAGGCGGCAGTCCCACGATTTTACCTTTGCTCAAGCTCCAGAGGTCCCGCACTGCCGTATGGTAGTCCGCCTTTTTCCCCTCCAACTTTTCTCTCTCTGCAATTTTTTGCCGGTGAAAATCTTTAATGTCGTTAGGGAAGGGCAGGTTGCCGAACTCTAAATAGCGGCAGGCGCCGTGAGCGTCCCTGACCCCCAGCACTTTATCCTTGACGGTGATATTGGGACTCCATGGCGAATCGAGTACGCCCGACTCCACAGCTTTAATGGTACCGTCGACGACATCGCCGTCGCCGAGGTCGAGAATCCTATCCATTATCGCCCTGACTTCTTTTTCGGTGATTTTCTCTTCGATTTCCACGCCTTTAACGTCGATTTCTATCTTCTGTTCTCTAATGACGTCGAAAATCCACTTGGCGGAGCCGTAACTCACGGTATTGGTGTCTTTCGTGGGGACGCCCGCCGCCTCGTCGATGCTCCTTAAATCCACGGCGTTGCACCTGGTAAGCGCGCCGACCATAGCAATATAGTTTAAATAGGCGAAAGCCCCGCCCATGTCCATGGGATTGGGGAATAGGGGAGTCTGAGCGGGACAGCAACCGGTTATCATGCAGTCCTTATACCCGAACTTATCCAGATATTCTCTGATAAGTCGCGGGGCTAACCTTATCCATGCCATATCCTGTGTCATATTGCCCATGCAATGCACCAGCGGATAAAGCGCTTTCTGCCCCTGCTCCGCCGCCGTGAGCGCCTGGAGAATCAGGCAGACGATATTCACGCTCAAGGGAAAGGGAGCACCGGGCAGCCACCCGTGGAGGTCGGTACAGAGGATTACACCCCGCTCGGCGTACCAGCCAGCCAGCCGTGTGCTGTTCTGCCACTTTTCGACCAGCTCTCGGATGGTCATCTTCTTGGAATAGCTGCCCCAGGTGATGAACTCCAAACCTCCTTCCCATGTCGTTAGTCCGGAGGCGATAGCGATTTCCCCGCCCGCGCCCCGGGGACTGAAAGCGGCGTCCACGCTTTCTACGAGCTTGCGCGTCTTTTTAACCCCCTGGTTGATGATGGGGTAGCCGTTTAATAATGCCTTGCCAGTACGGTTGCATTCCTGTAAAATCCCCTCGACTTTTTCATATTGTCCCAGTCGCGTATAACTATCGGTAGTCACCGGGATAAGCACCACCCCCGACTCTCTTAACCCCTGACAGAGCTCTATCATTTTTTCCAGTACGGGTGTGCCGGCGCGGGGGAAAACGCTCATCCTGCCTTCCTCGCGCAGCTTGACCATGACTTTCCACCAGATTTTGCTGTCCGGCAGGCTTTTTTGGTAAGCCACCGCTTCTTCGAAGTCCACTTCCTTGCCGGTCGGCCATTTATTAAGCTCTTCGCGCCGTTTTTTCATCAATAAATCGTCATCGATGCGCTTGTTGACGACTCTCGGTTTTTTCATCGTTTCCTCCCGGTGGTCTTATTGCCCCTGCGATGATAGAAATGTTGCCGCATGGGATAATAGCGGCTGTCCGCCGGCCACATAAATGACCTGTCCGGTAACATAATCGGACATAGTTGATGCCAGGAACAAAGCCGGCCCGGCTATGTCCTCTGGCTTGCCCACGCGTCCCAGCGGCACTTCCTTGGCGGCAAGGGCTTTGAAAAAGGCATCCCGTTTCGGCCCCGGCGGCTGTAAAGAATCCCAAAACGGCGTCTCGATAGGCCCCGGGACGATGGTGTTCACATGAATATTAAACGGGGCGAGTTCAAAAGCCAGGTTCGTGCTCAAGCCCAGCACGCCTGCCTTGGCGGCGTGATAATGCAGCACGGAGACCGCCGGATTTACCGCCCCCATCGAGGAGATGTTGATGATTTTTCCAGATTTTTGTTTTTTCATGTAAGGGACGACCGCCATGGTCACCAAGAACGTGCCTTTTAGATTAATGTCGATAATCCTGTCCCAGTCCGCCTCGGTGGCGGTATCGGTATCGCCGCCGGTAACGTCCACTCCGCCAGCGTTATTCACCAGGATATCGATTTTCTTAAATTTCTTAATGGTCTGCGCCACCATGTCTTTAACCTCGGCGTTTTTAGAAATATCGGCTTTTAAACCGAGGGATTCGCGTCCCAACTTTTCAACTTCCCGGGCTACTTTCTTGGCTTCATTAATGTGGCGACTCGTAACGACGACGTCGCAGCCCTCTTTCGCAAACGTCAGAGCGATAGCCCTACCCATCCCCTTGCTTCCGCCGGTGACGATGGCTACCTTATTTTTTAACAACATCTCTAACCTCCGGGGTATGCGGTTATTTTTCCCCTTTCGTGATATTATATACTAAATAGCCTGATGCTTGCTTTGCTCAAGAATATTTATATTAAGAAATGAGGAGAAAAACATGAAGAAAAAGTTCTACGGTCGGGTGGCTTTGGTAACCGGGGGTGCTTCGGGAATCGGCCGGGTTACGGCGCAGGTCTTCGCCCGCGAAGGAGCTAAAGTAATCGTCAGCACCGACTCTAATATAAAGGGCGGCGAGGAGACCGTTAAATTGATAAAACAGGCCGGCGGCGAAGCCGCTTTCGTTAAGTGCGATGTTTCCAAAGCCTCCGATGTTGAAGCCGCGGTTGAAAAGTGCGTTAGCCTTTACGGGCGGCTGGACTACGCTTTCAATAATGCCGGTATCGGTCCTGACGGCAAGCGTGTGCCTGTCGTGAACATCGTGGACTGCCCGGAGGAAATCTGGGACCGCACCATCGATGTCAATCTCAAGGGCGTTTTCCTCTGCCTGAAATACGAGATGCGGCAGATGATTAAGCAAAAATACGGTGCTATCGTCAATACCTCGTCGATTGGCGCGCTTAAGCCGCCGCCCGGGTTCTGCGCTTACGGTGCCAGTAAAGCCGGCATTAATGCATTAACCAAGTCGGCTGCGCTGGAGGGCGCCGCTTTTAATGTCCGAATAAATACCATTATGCCCGGTCCTACGCAGGGTACTCTGCTGTTTGAATATCTTACCAGCGCGCGGCCTGAAGTGAAGAAGGAATTTGCCACCATGATTCCTCTAAAGCGCGTCGCCAACCCGGAAGACATGGCGGAAGCCGTGATGTATTTCTGCTCGGATGAGGCGAGTTTCGTCACCGGTCAATGTCTCGCCATCGACGGTGCCTTTAGTATCAGCTAATGCTGATAGTCTTTAAATTATAGCGGAGGTTAAAATGGCAGACATCAGCTGTAAAAACAAGGAAGTCGTAACCAGGTTCTATAACGATGTTTTTATCCGGCACGACATGAGTAAATTGGACACTTATATGCGGGACGACTATATTCAACATAATGCCGATTGCCCGCAGGGCAAAGCTGGATTCGTAGAATTCTTTGACGTTATTTTCAAAGCGCTGCCGGACTTTAAATATACGCTTAAGAAAATGGTTGCCGAGGGTGATACTGTTATGGCTTTTAGTCGCACTACCGGGACGCATACGGGCGGCGCATGGCTGGGCAAGCAGGCGTCCGGCAACAAATTGGATTATGACGTGGTTGACATTTTCCGCGTGCAGGACGGCAAAATCGCTGAACACTGGGATGTCGCTGATACTTTTACTTTTTTCAAACAGTTAGGTATAATTCAGCGTTTGTTGGCGCAATCCTGAAAAACTTAATGATAAAATGCGTAGCGCTTGTAAACTATTTATGTTAGCGTAGATGGTGGCTACAGCGGCCAGAGTTCCTCCGCTATATCATTCAATCCTAATTCCAGTAGCTTCTGGCGGTTCGGTTTGGTAGTTGCCCTGTCCCAGTCCAGCGCATCGAGGTTCTGGTATATCTGTTCCTCAAGGTTGGTCGTTACGCCTGCCAGTGGGCCTTCCTTCTGCGGCGGTCGCCCGATAATTCTTCCGTGTACTTTACGGTTGAGAGGATTATCGCCTTCGCGCAGGGTAAAAACATGCCGCATAATGCCGATGCGCGCCCCGCACTTAAGTATCTCCTCTTCCGACCTGTCCCATCCGGTTACGACCTTCAGGAAATCCGTAGCGTATTTTAAGCCGTTGAACATGGTGTTGATGTGCAGGCAGAGGCCGGCGGCGTTAATCACCAGCCAAGGTAAATGCGACGGACCGAAACCCCCGGTATGGCGTCCCGGCGCGGCGTCCATCACATACTTGGCGGATGTCGGTTGTCCGGCAAACCCCGGGAAATCGCCTTTGGGGTCGTGCAGTCCCAGCTCCTGCCCGCCGATATGTACGGCGAACTCTCCGGCGCCTTTGCCAATTCTGTCCGCCGCCTTTTTCACCCCGTCCGCCAGCACGTCCCCGAATCCCTCGCGCTTCACTATTTTTTCAAGCATGGTAATCATCGCTTTATGGTTGCCCCACTTCAGGTCGATGCCTCCGGTGTCTTTTTTAGTGATAATACCGTGCTCGTAGCACTCCATAGCAAAAGCGATGACAGTACCGGCGGAAATCGTATCTATACCGTAGTAGTTGCAGATGTGGTTTGCCATAGTGATGGCTTCGGCATTGGTATTCAGGCACATCGCTCCGAAAGCGGCGGCGGTCTCGTATTCCGTGCGCTTGGTGCCTGCCGGATATTTATACTCTCCCATCCCCTCTTTCAGACTTCCCCGGCAGGCAACCGGACAGTGCCAGCAGCCATGTCGGTTCGTTACATTGGCGTTAAAATTCTCCTTGCTTAAGCCGGACACGTCCGGAAGCTCCACCACACCCACACCTCCCCAGTTTTTCACGGGCGTATCCCCGCTATGTGCGGAGCTATCGGTATGGGAGCAGGTGCCGAAATTATGCAGTCCATTGCGGGCGGGACTCTCGTTAATTTTAGGGATATATTCTTTCCTTAACCTGTTTATGCCGTCAACATCGGCGATGCTAACTTTACCCTCACCCTTCACCACCACCGCTTTGAGTTTTTTTGAGCCCATCACCGCCCCCAGGCCCGAGCGCCCCGCCGCCGACCCCCTTTTGGTGATGATGCAGGAAATTAAAGAGAGCTTTTCTCCTGCTGGACCGATGCTGATAACCTCGGCTGTTTTGTCATGTTCTATCTGTAAAATATCTTCGGTCTCGTAAGTGCTTTTACCCCAGAGATGGCTAGCGTTTTTTAATTCGGCTTTGCCGTTGTCTATAAAGAGATAAACCGGCTTGGGAGCGATGCCGGTGAAAAACACCCCGTCATAACCCGCGAATTTCAGGTGCGGCCCGAAGTACCCCCCGCAATTGGCATCACCCCACCCGCCCGTCAGCGGCGATTTCCCTATCACTACATAGCGGCACCCCAGAGGAGTCGGCGTGCCAGTGAGAGGTCCCGTCATAATGCCCAGCGTATTATCTGGTCCGAGCGGGTCTACGCCGCCCTTTTGCCGACTGTACAGGATACGCGCGCCGACCCCGTATCCCCCGATGAAATCACGATAAATATTTTCTTCCAGCGCTTCTTCTATTATCTTCCCGGTAGAAAGATTCACGCATAAAATTTTTCCTATGTACCCTCTGGGCATTTAAACTCCTTTATAAAGTGAAATTACTGCTGTTCTACTATTATACAATAAAAGCGGGAGTGCGTAGCGAGAAGTGGTAAGAGGGTGAGGAAAAATCGGGTGTTATGATAGAATTAGTCTAAATAATATACTGGAGAATTCGAATGAAACCCAATTTTAGGAAGAAAGTCGGCCTGGCTTTAAGCGGCGGGGCGGCGCGAGGCCTCGCTCATATCGGCGTTATTGACGTACTTGAAAGAGAAGGCATCCCCATTGATATGATTGCCGGCACCAGCGCCGGAGCCATGGTCGGGGCGGTCTATGCCTCCTGCCGTGATAGCGAAATAATTAAGAAACACGCGCTATCTATCGATTGGAAAAAACTGGCTTCCCTCCTAGACCTGTCCTTCCTGAAGAGCGGCCTTTTCAAAGGAAAAAAAATTGAAAAATTGCTGGCTGACTATATCGGCGGGAATATAAACTTTGCCGACCTTAAAATCCCGTTTGCCTGCGTCGCTACGGACATCGATACCGGGGAGGAAGTAGTTATCAATACAGGTCCCGTGCCGGAGGCTTTACGCGCCACCATTTCTGTTCCCGGCATCTTTACCGTTGCCAGGCGTGGCGATAGATACCTCGTCGATGGCGGTCTCACCACGCCGGTGCCGGTGGATATCGTCAAGCAGATGGGCGCCGATTTCGTTATTGCTGTTAACGTTAACCCGCCGGTGACAGGTCGCTCAAGCAAGGCCGATAAAAAACAAGTCAAGACCCGCAAGGAGCCCAATATTTTTCATGTTATGATGCAGTCGATTTATATAACCACTTATGTCGTGGCACGGAACTCTTTAGCCAACGCCGACATCGTCATCGAGCCGGATTTAAAGCACATAGGCGCCGGGGAATTTCAAAAAGCCAGCGAGGCAATTTTAATCGGTCAGCAAGCCGCCACGGACGCCATACCGGAGATAAAAAAGAAACTGAAAGAAATGTAATACACTTTCCACGTTTGTCTAATCTCCACCCACAATATATAATTACTACCAAATGCAAACACGTATCCACTGGGTCTATTATTTCGGCAGGGTATTAATCCGTATCCTCGCGGCGCCTTTTTTCTGGTGGGTGACCAGGGGCAGGGAGAACCTCCCTAAAGAGCGGCCGGTGATTGTCTGTTGCAACCACCTCCATATCGCCGACCCGCCGGTCATGGCTGCCGCCATTCCGTTTAAGTGCGTCTTCATGGCTAAAGAGGAGCTCTGGCAAAGCAAATGGTCGCGCTACTGGGTGGAGAACTTCGGCGCTTTCCCAGTCAAGCGCAATGCCATCGATAGAGACGCTCTCAAGATGGCGGAAGCATGGCTGGCCAGCGGTGTTTCATTGATTATGTTCCCGGAAGGCGAGCGGAGCAAGAGCTCGCAAATGAAAAAAGCTTTGCCCGGGGCGGCGCTGCTCGCTTTACGCAACAATGTACCCGTGGTTCCCGTAGGCATTACCGGAACGCAATATATCCGCAATCTAAAATGGGCTTTCTTCCACCGCCCTAAAATCACCATTACCATCGGCAAACCCCTTTATCCTCCTCCCTGCAACGGCAAGCCCACTAAAGAGCAGCGCAACCAGTTCTGCGAAGACATTATGTACAGAATCGCCGAGCTTTTACCTAAAGAATACCGGGGAGTCTATGACCGAGAAAAAACGCCCGAAAATTGAAAAGGCTAGCAAAACCGGCTTCTGCTTCGGGGTCAGGCGCGCTATCGATACCCTGGAAAAGTTAGCCCGCGAGCGCGAAAGCATCGAAACTCTCGGGGCGGTCGTCCATAACCAACAGGTGCTGCAAAAGCTGGCTAAAATCGGCGTTAAAGTGGTAAATAACATCGACGATATCAAGGGGGATGCGGTAGTTACAAGCTCTCACGGCGTCAGCCCGGACCTAGAGGAGAAAATCCGCGCCCGTCATAGCGAGGTCATAAGCACCACCTGTCCTAACGTACACCGTGCCCAATCCGCGGCAAAAAAGTTAGCGGAGTCCGGCTTTTTTGTCATCGTCTACGGCGACGCCGACCACCCGGAAGTTAAAGGGATTTTAGGCTGGACAAAAGGCAAGGGCATCGCCACCACCGATGAAAAAGTCGTAGCAGCATTAGACCCCACCCCACGTAGACTTGGTATTCTTTCACAGACCACCCAGGTGCCCGCCCGCTTTGCAGAATTCGTAAAAAAAATTAAAAAACTGGCTGCGAAAAAAAACTCTGAAATCCAGATTATCGATACCATCTGTAACGACCTGCGCGAGCGTCAGGCGGCAGCCCTGGAGCTGGCGAAACGCTCCGACCTGATGCTGGTGGTGGGCGGGCGCTCTAGCGCCAATACCAACCGCCTCGCCGAGCTTTGCTCTCAAGTTACGGAGACCCGCCTCATCGAGACCGCCGCCGAAATAAAGCCCGCCTGGCTTAAGGGCAAAAAACACATCGGCGTCACCTCCGGTGCCTCCACCGCCGAGGAAACGGTAGATGAGGTGATAAAGAGGCTGCGGGAGATGACATAACTCCTTCCTCTCCTTGACTCCCCCATCTCCACTCCCTATAATTTATCTTAGTTTATATTTTAGATTCGCTAATATCCCGTTTATACAAAAAACATTAAAGGGTGATTTTTATTTTTCCTTGAGGGAGGAGTGAGAATTGGACTACTTTTTAACCGACCAGCAAAAGACCATCAAAGCGCTCGCCCGCCGCATCGCCGAGGAAAGAATCCTCCCCGTCCGTGCCGCGCTGGATGAAAAAGAGGAGTTCCCCTGGGACATCGTTAAGGAGCTTGCCGCCGCGGACATGTTTCGCGTCTTCGTGCCGGAGGAATATGATGGCCTAGGCGGCAAATGCCTCGAACTCTGCCTTGTTACCGAAGAGCTGGCCCGCGTCTGCAGCGCTATCGCCGTCACCTATGCCGCCAGCGCTTTAGGCGTTATGACTTTGATGGAGTACGGCACCGACGAGCAGAAGCGCCGTTTCCTCCCGGATATTGCCAGCGGCAAGAAGCTGGGCGCTTTCGCCATTACCGAACCCACCGCCGGCTCCGATGCCTCCAACATTAAGACCACGGCGGAAAAGGTGGCGGGGGGCTACCTGCTCAACGGCACCAAGCAGTTCATTACCAATGGCGGCGAAGCGGCGATCTATACCGTCATTGCCTTAACAGATAAAACTAAAGGCGCGCGCGGCGCCAGCGCCATTATCGTGGAAAAGGATACGCCCGGCTTTACCTTCGGCAAGAAGGAAAAGAAAATGGGCATCCGCGCTTCGGCAACCCGCGAGCTGGTTTTCCGCAACTGCCTCGTCCCGGAAGAGAATTTACTCGGTAAGCCAGGGCTCGGCTTTATCCAGGCGATGCGCCTCTTCGATAAGTCCCGCCCCGGCATCGGGGCGCAGGCGGTCGGGCTTTGCCAGGGGGCTTTAGAAGCCGCCGTTGATTACGCCGAGCAACGTGTCCAGTTCGACCAGCCTCTGATTACCATGCCCGTTATCCAGCAGATGCTGGCGGACATGGCTATCCAGACCGAGGCCGCCCGCGCTTTAGTCTATGCCGCCGCCCGTTATGTCGATAGCGGCGCTAAAGACCTCACCGAGCCATCTGCCGCCGCCAAGGTCTTTGCTTCCGACGCCGCCATGAAAGTGACGGTCGACGCCGTCCAGATTTGCGGCGGCTCCGGCTATATGAAAGACTATCCCGTCGAGAAAATGATGCGCGATGCTAAAATCCTCCAGATTTACGAGGGTACCAACCAGATTTTGAGAAACGCTATCGCCATGAACCTGCGCAAAAGGAAGGCCCGCACGGCATGAACATCGTCGTCTGCCTCAAGCAGGTGCCCGGCACTACCAATGTAAAAATCGACCCCCAGACCAACACCCTCATTCGGCAGGGCATCGAAAACATCATCAACCCCTTTGACACTTACGCTTTGGAGGAAGGCGTCCGACTCAAGGAGAAGCACGGCGGCAAGGTAACTGTCATCACTATGGGTCCCCCGCAAGCGGATGCCGCCCTCCGCGAGGCTGTATCTTTAGGCGCCGATGAAGCTGTTCTCCTTTCCGACCGCGCTTTTGCCGGCGCCGACACGTGGGCTACCGCCAATACTTTAGCGAAGGCTATCTTAAAACTGGGGAAAATTGACCTTATTATCTGCGGTCGCCAGACCATCGACGGCGATACCGGGCAGGTAGCCCCTGAAATGTCAGAAATGTTAAATATCCCCTTTGTCGCCTATGTCAGTAAAATTGAAGAGATAAAGGGTACCTACCTGCGCGTCTCCCGTATGGTCGAGGAAGGCCACGAGGTCATTGAGACCACTCTGCCCGCCGTCATCACCGTCGCTAAAGAAATAAATGTGCCCCGCCTCCCCTCTTTAAGGGGTATTATGAAGTCAAAAAGCGCCGCCATCACCACCTGGGGCATTAAAGAATTGGGAGCTGACGCCAATGAGGTAGGGCTGGCAGGCTCTTCGACGCAGGTCGTGAAGATATTTTTCCCGCAGCGGATTACTAAAGCGGAAATTCTGACCGGCGATATTGCGGCGAAGGTAGACAAACTGCTGGAAAAACTTAAGTCAGCTAACTTGATTTAGTTTTATCATCCTCCCCCTTTTAAAAAAGGGGGATAATAGGGGGATTTCGGGGAAGTTGGGCGTAAAAATCGATACGTTAAAATGTACTGGCTGCGGGGCCTGCATCTATGTCTGCCCCGTCGGCGTACTGGAAGTAGTCGATATGAAATGCCGCGTTAATGAAGGCTGTATCTCCTGCGGTAAGTGCATCGAAGTATGCAACTGGATGGCAATAACGCCGGAAAAACAAACTAAGAAGAAGAAAAAGAAGTAAAAATATGGGCATAAAAATCAACCCTGAAAAATGCGTTATTTGCGGCAATTGTATTCCGGCCTGTCCTTTCGGTTTAATCGACCTCATCGACGATAAGATACAGGTGAAGGAAGGTTGCAATCTCTGCGGCGCCTGTAAAGATGCCTGCAACTACGAGGCTATCATTTTAGAAACACCGCAGCCAACCGCTAAAGCCGATACTTC
>DAOUCO010000099.1:0-6844 GCA_034432135.1 Dehalococcoidales bacterium
CGCGTTAATCACCAAGCAGCGAAGTTTGGTGGAGCCGGGGGGATTCGAACCCCCTACCTCCTGCGTGCAAAGCAGACGTTCTCCCAAGTGAACTACGGCCCCAAGCTGACGTAAAAATTATAACATATTTCAACCTTATCTCCATATTCCTTGCCACGTTACAGCTTTGTTGCTATACTTGATATGTCCTTTTTTACGCTGGATTAGCTATGGAATATGAGACTATCATCGGGCTGGAAGTACATGCCCAGCTTTTAACCAAAAGCAAGATGTACTGCGGCTGTAGCACGGACTACGCTAACGCGCCGCCCAACACTCACGTCTGCCCGGTCTGCCTGGGAATGCCCGGCGTCCTGCCCGTCATTAACAAGCAAGCGATTGAATACACCATGATGACCGCCCTGGCTTTAAACTGCCCCATTTCAGAATATACCAGGTTCGACCGCAAGAACTACCCCTACCCCGACCTCATGAAAGGCTACCAGATTTCACAAGCCTATGCGCCTATCAGCGGTAAGGGATATATAAATATTGAAGCGGATGGCGTTACGAAAAGAATTGGCATCAACCACATTCACCTCGAGGAAGATGTCGCCAAGCTTTTGCACCGCACCGGACCAGGCGGCGAAGAGTACAGCCTGGTGGATGTTAACCGTTCCGGCGTGCCGCTGATGGAAATCGTTAGCGAGCCGGACCTGCGTTCTGCGGAGGAAGCGCGCCAGTACCTCATTAAACTGCGCAGTATTTTACAGTACCTGGGCATTTCCACGGGCAATATGGAGGAGGGCGCCTTCCGCTGCGACGCCAATATCAGCGTACGGCCTGCGGGCAAAACGGAGTTCGGACCCAAAGTGGAAGTGAAGAACCTGAACAGCTTTAAAGCAGTCTACCTAGCGATGGAATATGAGGCGAAGCGACAGCGTAAAGCCATTGCCGAAGGCAAAAAGCTCGTCCAGGAGACGCGGGGGTGGATAGAAACGGCAGGTAAAACAGTAACCCAGCGCACCAAGGAATATGCCCACGATTACCGCTATTTCCCCGAGCCAGACCTCCCTCCGGTAGTGATAAGTCGAGAATGGGTAGAGGAAGTGCGCAAGAAACTCCCCGAAATGCCGGAAGCCCGGCGGAACAGGTTTATTTCTCAATACGGTTTACCGAAATACGACGCCGATTTACTCACCGAATCTAAAGCGATGGCCGACTATTTTGAAGAATGCGTAAAAACTGGTAAAGAAGTGCAGGCGAAAGAGGTGAGCAACTGGCTGCTGGGCGAGGTGAGCCATATTATCAATGCCGGTAACATAGATATCGAGACGTTCATAAAAAAAATCAGTCCGGAGAAACTATACTCCCTTATATTAGACTCGCACGGTACGATAAACGCCGCCACGGCTAAATCTGTGCTGGAAGAGATGTTCGCCTCCGGCCAGAGCGCGGCTGAAATCATCAAAAAACGCGGTCTAAGCCAGATAAGCGATACTGGCGAACTTGAGAAAATAGTCGTGGAAGTGATAAAATCAAATATACAGCCTGTTACCGACTATAAAGCCGGGAAGGAAGCGGCGCTAAAGTTCCTGGTCGGGCAGGTGATGAAGGCAAGCAAGGGAAGGGCCAATCCGCAGGTTGTCAACGAGGTATTGAAAAAGAAACTGGCTGAAGTTTAATCCAGCAGCGGCGGGAAATAAGAAATGGAAAATTATTTATATATTGCGCAGATAATCGTTGCGGTAGCTTTAATATTACTAACGCTGCTGCAGGTGAAGGGCGGCGGGCTGGGGGGCATCTTCGGACAGGCGGATACGGTTTATAGAACTAAGCGGGGCCTGGAAAAAACCCTTTTTCAATTTACCATCATTTTGGTGGTTATTTTCGTTATCCTCTCGATAGTTTCCTTTATCATGCATTCCAGAGGAACTATTTCTACCACCGCATTCCTGTTATAAGATAACTATCGGTCGGAAGCTGTCATATCGTTAATCCTGGTTACTTTACCGCCTTGATGAATGTATTGATGAACGGTGCCTCCCACTACAGTTACTTTCCCACCGGGCGTCACTTTAATTGCCGAGCCGGAAGCCAGACCGTAGCCTTTAACCCCTTCTTTTTCCAGCTTGAGAGCAGCCTGCAACTCCTCCCAGCCTCCCTGTTCATCATGTGTATCACAGATGATGGGAGCGAAGCCCAGGCACGGAAAAAGCTCGGCGGAGCTATCGTCATCGGGGTCGCGCCAGCGTATCCATTTATCCGCCAGCATAATGGCGCCGGCGGAGGTGCCGAAGTACGGTTTGCCCTGTCGGTAGAGCTCGGCAAGGAAGTCAAGCATTTTCTTTTCCCGTAATACTTCGATACCGGCTTCTACATCGCCGCCGCTGATAAAAACGATATCTGCTGACTCCAGAATCGACTTCGCTTTTTTTAGGTCGGCATCCGGTGGCGCTATTACGGCATGGACGACTTTATCGGCGCCGGCGGAGGCGATTTCGGAGGCGATGAAGCCGAAAAAGCCGCGGTCGTCGCCGCTGGCAGTGCCGCTGTAAGCTACCGTAGGCGCTTTAAAACCGAATTCGCGGAAAACCGCCTCTATTAAAGAGTCCCGTTTTTCGCCACGATGGGGCCGCCCTCCGGCTAAAAGAAATACCGGTCTGTTATGCGACGTCATATTAACCAACCTTTTATTATATATCTAAATAGTCGGCGATATTCATCGGGAAAAGTGTTTTTGCCAGGCAATATTTACCCGAATCTTCAGGCATAAGGAAATCACAGTAAATGATGGAAATATCCGCTTTTCTCCCATAAATATCATACAATATTTTCCTGGCTTCTTGATTTAGATTATCCCTGTCCTGCCGCTGGCTGACAAGATATAGAGTGTAAACACCTACGGCAGACTGTTCCAGGCGATATTCGTCGATATTATTAAGGTTACTCAAAGCGTCGTCAAGGCGGCGGAGAGTAACCAGCCTGCCGTCGCAGGTAAGCGTAGCATTAGTCCACCTCCCCTCAATCGCATCAACGATAAAACCGGACTCTCTACCGCAGGCGCACCTCTGTTTTTTATCAAGGCGGGCAAAATCGCCAACATCGAAGCGGAGCATGTAGTACCAGGGATTATCGAAGGTGGTTACTAGCATTCTACCGATATCGGAGCCGCCGAGTTGGCGTTTCAGTGGTTGGAAGTCCACGCGGCAGAACCCGGTATTTTGATGGAATTTGCCGGCTTCACACTGCATAAAGACATAGCCCGTCTCGGTGCTGCCGTAAGATGAGGCGAGGGGGGACTGAAAAACTCGCCGGATTTGCCGGTAATGCAGCTTTGAAGGGTATTCGTAAGTAAATGTAACTATCCCCGGTTGAAATACTTTTTTCTTTTCCGCTGCGGCATAGCGGCAAAGTTTGGCTAATAAGGAAGGATTAGCTTCCAGAACCGCCGGCTGGAAGATTTCCAGTTCCCGAATCATCCTGTCCATTATCGCTGGCGTCCAGCGGGAGGGGTCGGTCTTTTCATTGAGGTAGAGGAATCGGGAAAGTCGTCTTTTTTCAAATGGGAGGTCGACTTCATCCGAGATGGTTCCCACGTTGCGCGCGTTGCCGAGAATGGCTTCTAAGTGGTCTCCGGTGGCAAACTGCGAGGCATATGAATTAAGCTTCCAGGAATTCCTTTCCGAGGCGTCCCACCACGCCTGATTCCAGATATTGGTCACCCGGAAAGCGTCGGAGGAGCCGCTAGTGTTGACATAGTGAATTTCGCCGCTTTTCAAGCCGGCTTCGATGTCTTTGTCTGCCGGCACGAACCCACGGGGAAAATGCTGGCGAATATCATTTTTGGTCAGGGTCGGCAGAGCAGCATAACGCTCGTCAACATGATGTTGAGGGCCGGGGTCGTAAACTCTCCATGAGGCATAGGCACCCAGTTTCAGCGATGTCTCCAGGGTATCAAGGGATTTTTTATAATATTCCGGCGGGAAATTCGGGAGACGAACCATGAAAAACCTTTCTTGAGTTATTTGGCCGTGTTTAAAACACGTAAAGCGCGCAGGGTGAGGTATCTTACGCCGACGTCATCGGGTTCTAAAAGCCAATCAAGAACGTTAGCTGCAATTTTTCCCACGGACTTGCTTTTGGACATTTGAATAAATCTAGCGAATAATCACCGGGTTTATTAATTAATATTAAGCGATAATCAGGTTAATGTCCAACTAGGAAGTTGGCATCTTCTCCAGCGGACGCTTTCCTGAACTGCCTGATAAGAGGGATGAGCAGGACAACGACGAGTAAAAACGATAGGACATCGGCGCTGGGGAATGACACCCAGACGCCATTAAGTCCCAAGAACTGCGGCAGTATTATCACCAGCGGCAATAAAAAAGCAGCCGGTCGGGCGATAGCCACGATAAAAGACTGCGCTGCTTTACCGATGGACGGGAAGACCAGCTGGCCCACGTTAAAGAGGCCGACAAGGGGCAACGCCATGAAGGCAATTCTGGCTACGTGAACACATTCTTTGATAAGCTGCTCGTCGCTGGTGAAAACTCTGATGATTGGTTCGGGAACCAAATAAAGGAAAACAAACAGGACGATGCTTAAGACCGTAGCCGCGATGCCGGCTAAAGTAATTGTTCTCAATGCCAGATGATAACGTTTAGCCCCAAAGTTATAGCCCAGTATCGGCTGCATCGCCTGCCCGATAACCATGCCCGGCATCATCGAGAAATATAATATACGCTGGATGATGCCGAAGGACGCCAGAGCTAAATCGCCGCCATAGGTGGACGCCATCTTAATAAGAATCGTCGCCGAGAAAGTCATAGCTATAGTCTGGGCAAATTGCGAAGTACCGATGGCGAAAACCGATTTCAAGATTTTAAAGTCTGGTAAAAAGTTACTGATACGCAGTTTCAAGTAGCTGCTGCCGGTGATATAGTAACTCAAGCCATATATCGTGGCGATTATCTGTGATATTACAGTTGCCAGGGCGGCTCCCGTCATACCCATGCCTAGAGCGATGATGAACACGGCATCGAGAACGATGTTAAGTCCGTACACCAGAATCATGATAATCATACTGACGCGGGCATTGCCCTCGGAACGTGTGAATATCATCAAAGCAGTCATCAATACATTAAAAATCGTTCCGCTAACGATGATGATGAGATACTCCTGGGCGAAAGGAAATATGTTATCTGAAACGCCGATAAGCTTTATCCAGTAGTTGACATTGGGCAAGATGATGGCCGTAAATACGATAGACAGCAGTATACCCACAGCCATACTATTGCCCAGAGCGCGTTCCGCCCCTGACCTTTCGTTACTGCCAATCAGCCTGGAAATCAAAGATGCCCCGCCCACTCCTACCATCATCCCTACGCCCATAGCCAACATTTGTAAAGGGAAAACAACAGATAGCGTGGCGATGCCATAAGAGCCTACATAATGGCCGATGAATATAGTGTCAACTATGCTATAACCGACCTGGACTATCTGCCCCAGAAACATAGGGGCAGCCATTTTTAGCAGCAGCCGGCCTATGTGGCGGGTATCGAGCACGTTATGGTTATAATTTTGCTTTTGCATAATAGCTATACGGGCTTATGGTCGTGGTGGGTTACGCTGTCTGGTGGCGGATTCCGGTAAAAACCGTGTATAGTCTGGCTCTCCGTGATGGCATTACGCCGGAACTCCTTGATAACCGGGATGATGAGTATTATCGTCAGGATAAGGGTCAGGGCATCGGAGGTGGGGAAGGAAAGGAAAACGCCGTTAAGACCGAAGAAACGGGGCATCGTCATCACGGCGGGAATGAGAAACAACACCGGCCTGGCGATAGCGGTAATGAACGCCTGTACAGCTTTACCGATGGACATGAAAGATGTCGAGCCAACCATGACCAGACCCATTAGGGGCATGCTCCAGAAAATCAGATGAGAAGCGTGGATGCCGGCACTGACCAGAGCCGGGTCGTTATTGAAGATTTTAATAATCGGTTCGGGGATAAAGTACAGTATAGCGAATGCTATAAGGCTTAAAGTCGTGGAAGCAACGGTAGCTAATTTCAAAGCCTTCAAGGCAAGAGTAAAGCGCCTGGCGCCGTAGTTAAAACCGAGGATAGGTTGCACACCCTGGCCGATGACCATGGCCGGCATGGTGGCGAACATCATAACGCGCTGGATAATGCCGAAGGCGGAAACGTAAATATCGCCAATATCGCCGCCGTAGGCAACCACTGCTCTAAACATGAACATAGCGGAGATACTGCTGGCTACCGTCTGCACAAACGAGCTGATGCCGATAGCAAGCATTTGCTTCAATATCGACCAGTCAAGGCGTAAATTGTTTAAACGGATTTTCAGGTAGCTACTGCCGGTAAAATAGTAGCTAAAAAGATATAGCATCGAGACAATCTGCGATATTACCGTTGCCCAGGCGGCTCCCGCTACGCCCATTTTCAGCCAGATGATGAAGATGGCATCGAGGATGATGCTCAGTATGGCGCCGATAATCATGGCAATCATGCCGACCCTGGCATTGCCTTCAGCGCGGGAGTAGTTCAGCAGCGAGTTAGCTACAACGTTAAAGATATTGCCGCTTAAAATTATAATCAGGTAGGGCCTGGCATAAGGCAGGACGGCATCAGAAGCTCCGATAAGTCTTAACCAGAAATCAGTAAAAGGCAGGACTAAAACCATCACTAGGACAGCCAGGATAATGCCAAGACTGATGCCGTTGCCAATAGTACGTTCGGCGTCCTCAATCCTACGGGCACCGAGACACCTTGAAATCAGAGATGAGCCGCCCATCCCCACCATCATACCGACGCCCCAGGCTAACATTTGAAGCGGGAAGA
>DAOUCO010000100.1:0-17040 GCA_034432135.1 Dehalococcoidales bacterium
GTGAGCCTCGTGAACCGTTACCCCACCGGTTATACTATTCAAGTTCGACCTCCTCAAGCTATAGGATTGCCCGCCGGTATTATATATAGCGGGATTTCATCTTCAGGCAGTCCCAGGACTTCTTGTACGCCGGTATCATCAAAAGCGCCGACGGTTACCGCGCCCAGCTTAAGAGCGACGGCTTCAAGGCAGATATTCTGCGCGGCATGCCCCGCTTCCATATGGACGTATCTGACGCCCCGCTCGCCGTATTTTACAGTCGTTATTTCATAAATGGCTGTGATGACGATATCTATAGCGCCCTGTCCAACCCATTTTTGATTTAAAGCAACTTCACTTAAAGACTGCCGCTGGTCACCGTCCTTTATTTTCTTTAACGCGTGTATTTCCGGCTCGTATTCATAGATACCAGCCGTTAATCCCTCCACACTGCCGGCGACCACGTATAACTTAAGCGGATACAATCCCCCCGCCGATGGCGCTGTCCTCTTGCCGGAGGGGTCGGTAATGCCCTGCCCCGCCCAGAGGAGCTGGCTTAACTGCTGCAATGTTATCGCTTCTCCACTGAAACTCCTTACCGACCTTCTATTCAATAATGCCTGTTCTAATGAAGTATCGCTATCATGCTCGGGTTCGGGTAAACTTATCTTCATCTCTATCTCCGTTAAGCTTGCTTCTTCCGTCACACATCCGAAAGGAAAAACAAGAAAAATCACCAATACTGGTATTATTACCACCCATCTTTTACATTCCATCTTGCCCTCCTTCGATAATACCTATTCCAGAACCGGCTTCACCCTAAAGCAATCGCCCTCCCGCCGCGGTGCGTTAGCCAGGATATCGTCCGTCGGCAGCGATGGCTTTACTTCATCTTCCCGCATCACGCTCTGGAGACTGACCGATTGCGCGGTCGGCGGGACGCCTTCGGTATCAACTTTTTGCAATACCTCGAAATGCTCCAGCAGGTTGGACAGTTGTTCGCTCATGCGGGTAATTTCTTCTTCCGTCAGAGCCACCCGCGCCAGATGAGCAATGTGCAGCACTTCTTCTCTAGTTAATTTCATCTCAAACTCCGCACTCTTTTAGCAGTTAATTTACCCGCCAATTATAACACTCGCTTTCAGCTTCGGGCAACCGCTTGGTATCGATAGTCGCAAAATTAACATAAAAAAGATATAATATAGGTATTACGCTTTATTTTTTATTATATTTTCAGGAGGTGCGATATGGGGGAGAGGGTAATGATATTTGTCGATGGCAGCAATCTCTACCATTCATTAAAAAATTATTTCAACCGGACGGACCTTGACCTGGGCAGGTTCTGTCAAAAATTATTACGCCGTCGCCAATTAATCAGGATTTATTACTACAATGCTAAAGTAGGCCAGAAGCAGGAGCCGGAACTTTATAAGCAGCAACAGGCTTTCTTTAACGGCATTAAAGCTATACCTTATACCGAGTTGCGACTCGGCCGATTGGTCTATACCAATTGGCCCAGCGTACCGCCCTACGAAAAAGGCACCGATGTCCAGCTCGCCACGGACATGATAACCCATAGTTATAAAGGCAATTATGATGTCGCCATCCTGGTGGCAGGCGATAACGATTTTGCTGGCGCCGTTCAGGCCGTCAAAGACAATGGAAAGCATGTCGAGGTAGTTTTGTTCGGGAGGGGTGGCACTTCCCAAGAATTGAGATCCGCCGCGGACATGGTAATAGATGCCAATGCGCGGTTCCTAAAAGACTGCTGGAAGGATTCATCTCTACAAAGACATAAACGATGAGGTATACGAGCCGCAAAATCGAGTCGAAAGGCCGCCATAACATCCGCCTTTCCCGAGAACAAGGCACGTGCATCAAGGACTGGGGCGGCCGACTTCCTGTAGCTCTCATCTATCCAAATACTTATTACCTCGGGATGTCCAACCTGGGGATTCATACCGTTTATAGCCTTTTAAACAGCGACTTAAAAACAGTTTGTGAGAGGGTCTTCCTTGATACTACGGAGAAAAATGCCCCTACCGCTATCGAGTCCAGCCGACCATTGACTGATTTCGCCGTACTGGCTTTTTCCATTTCTTACGAGCTTGATTATTTTAATGCTATCAACATTCTTAAAGCCACTGGAATCCCGCTGTACTCCGCCGAACGCGATTCCCGCTACCCTTTGGTAATCGCCGGCGGACCCTGTGTGACTGCCAACCCTGTGCCCCTCACCCCTTTCTTTGACGGCTTCTGCATCGGGGAAGCCGAACCGGTAGTCCCCACCCTGCTTCCGGTGCTTTATGACAATATAGGGGAGATACGCTCCGCCCTGCTCCAGAAGCTTTCGACATTACCCGGAATTTACGTGCCTCTTTGCCCCTCTCCTACCCCGGTCGCACGCCAGTGGGCAAAAAATCTCGATGATTATGCCACGCGGTCGGTAATCCTCACCGAGGACACCGAGCTCGGTGATTCCTACCTCATCGAAACAGAGCGGGGTTGCGCGCGGGGCTGCCGTTTCTGCCTGGTCAATAGCGCTTATGCCCCCATGCGTTTCCGTTCTGCCGAGAAAATCGTTAAGCAGGCGTGGGAAGGACTGCACTCGCGCCGCCGCGTCGGGCTGGTAGGTCCCACTGTTACCGACCACCCCCAGATAGATGATATTCTCACCGCTCTGAACGAGATGAACGCAGAAATTTCGATAAGCTCTCTGCGAATCGATACACTTTCCGAAAGCATCATCAATGAACTGGCAAAAGGGAAACTCCAGACCATCACCGTGGCTCCCGAGGCCGGTTCTCAACGACTGCGCGATGTCATTAACAAGTGCCTCACCGAAGACGATATCTTAAGAGTCGCCGACCTGATTGCCGGACAACGCTTTACCCAGCTTAAACTTTACTTTATCGTTGGACTTCCTACCGAGACCGATGATGATGTTGAAGAAATCGTTAAACTTACGCTGGCTTTAAAAAATCGACTGGAAAGTAAACGCAGCAATATACGCATCATCGTTAACGCCGCCCCCTTCGTCCCCAAAGCTTCTACGCCTTTCCAGTGGTTACCGATGGCACCGGAAGATGTTCTGAACCGCCGCCTGGGAATCTTAAGGAGCCACTTGCCATTGCAGGGCATCAAGCTCAATGAGGAAAGTCCCGCCTGGAGCCATGTGCAGGGTGTGCTCTCCCGCGGCGATGAAAAATTAGCCCCGGTGCTGGTGGCGATGAAAGAAATATCCCTCTCCGCCTGGAAGAAAGCGGTAGAGCAGCACGGACTGGACGTTGATAGTTATGTCAACCGACGACTTGACTCTGTGCACAAGTTGCCATGGTCAGTAATCGATTCTGGGATGAAAGAGGAAAGGTTGTTGGGGGAATTGGAAAAGGCGGTGGGGGCTTGAAATTTTTTGGCTATATAGGCTATAATGGCTATATTAATAGCCAGAGGTGTTTAAATGGTGAATATAGCTAGCAGATCAAGGTACTTTCTAGATATCGACCCTGGACTACGCAATCGCGTTAAAGCTGTGGCCGCTTTACAGGGCAAGACCATGAAGGAATGGCTGACCGAAGCCATCATTGAAAAACTGGAAGATGATATTGATGCCCGTGAAGGTCTGGCAGTACTCGGTGACAAAGAAGCCACTATATCCTTGAGAGACTACCTCAACACGCAAAAGGATACCCGGCGTGTATAAGGTTGAACTACGCCGTAGTGTTCAGAAATCCCTTGAAAAGATACAAACGCAAGAACGCTTAAAGATTATTTCCGCTCTCCTAGAAACAGAGCAAAATCCGAGGCCAAGAGGTATAGAAAAGATTAGAGGGGTAGAACTCTGGCGTATTAGAGAAGGTGATTATAGAATAGTCTTCTCTATTGATGATAATGAAAAAATGATTACGATTGTCCGGATTGGAAACCGTAGGGATATTTATCGAGGTCTTTAGAACCCCCCTACTTCCCCAGTAGCTCCGTCACCACGTCGTTAATGACTTTACCGTCGGCTTTGCCCTTGAGCTTGGGCATAACCTGCTGCATCACTTTGCCCTTATCGCCGGGCCCTTTAGCCCCCACCGCCCCGATTACTTCTTTAACCGCCGCGATAATCTCTTCACGGCTCATCTGTTTGGGTAGATAGGCTTGCAAAACTGCCATCTCCGCTTCCTCTTTCGCCACGAGGTCGGCGCGGTTGCCCTTCTTAAAAGCGTCGATGCTTTCCTGATGTCTTTTAACGTCTTTGGAAATAACGGAGAGGACTTCTCCCTCGTCCAGTGGAGCGAGTTTAGCGCCGGCGGCATTTTTTATTAAGGATAATAAGTAGCGGAGCGTATCGCGTTTTACCGCATCGCCGGCTCTCATCGCCTGCCGCATATCCTCGGAAATTCTTTTTTCCAGGTCTGTTTCTTCTGCCATAAATAACCGCCGGACTAAAAAAATAACGTCAGCTAATTGACCAATGATTAACGGGTAGTTGCCGCCCGACGGAAAGTCCTGGTGCTTCTGGCAGACCCGCGTTTTTTGGCGGCTTTCTTCCGCTTCCGCCTTACCGACGGCTTCTCGTAGTGCTCACGACGGCGCAGTTCCGCTAAAATGCCGTCCTGCTGCACCTTTCTATTAAATCTCTTAAGCAGACTATCAAAGCTTTCGTCCGCGCCCGGTACAACCTCTGTCAAGAAGCATCACTCCCCTTCTAAAACTTATCCGGCCAATATTTTAGGGGGTTATTTTCACCCCCAAATGAAAAATACTTTTTAACAGTGTTTCGATTTCCCCAAGAAACACTCGCTAATATTGTAGCTGGCAGAGATTTAACTGTCAAGCGATTTAACTATGATTAAGGTCAACCTCTTTCAATTCTCCGGATAATTTCCACCGCCGCCACCAGCCCTGAAGCCGATGCCTGAACCAATCCCCGGCTGACTCCCGTCCCATCACCCACTGCAAACATGTTTTCTACTTCCGTCTCCAGATGCGATGTTAGCTTAGGGCGGAAGGAATAAAACTTTACTTCTATCCCGTATAATAAAGTATCAGCGGATGCCACGCCCGGTATCATTTTATCCATCGCCATCAACATTTCAATAATGCCGGTCAGGTGGCGGAAAGGCAAGGCAAAGCTTAAGTCTCCAGGGGTAGCACTCACTAACGTTGGCTTGAGTTTCCCCTTTTTGATACGCTCCGGAGTGGAACGCCGCCCCTCCAGAAGGTCACCTAAACGCTGTATCAGCACCCCGCCTCCCAGGAGATTTGATAGCCTGGCTAAATATTTACCATAAGCAATCGGCTCGTGGAACGGCTTGGTGAAATCGGTGCTGACCAGCAAAGCAAAATTGGTATTTTCCGTCTTCTTGCCGGCATAGCTATGTCCGTTCACCGTTACCACAGGCTCCGTACCGCCGGTGGACTCCATAATAACCTCGCCGGCAGGACACATACAAAACGTCCTGATGCGGTCCTGAAAACTCGGGGATATGTATTCCAGCTTAACTTCATATAAAACATCGGTCAGGTCTTTCATTACCGTATAAGGCACTTCCACACGCACGCCAACATCGATGGGATTATTATGCATGGTCAACTTAAGTCGTCCTGCCTCATGCGAAAACCAGTCGGCGCCCTCTCTACCCGGAGCCAAAATAAGGTATTTACAGAAAAATTTTTCTCCTCCCTTCGTTTCCACACCTTTGACCCCGCCCCCCTCTACAATTACCCCGGATACCATCGTCAGGGTTTTTACCTCTATTTTCGGCTTTATATAGTCCCGCATCCTTTTCAGGACCTGATAACCTTTTTCCGTGCCCATATGACGCACCGGCATCGGCGTTAAACGAAGACCGGCATCACCCGCCCGGCGACTCATTTCAGCGATGACGCCATCATCGCCGAATACCTTTTTTGTTGCGCCGAATCTCAAATACACCTTGTCAACGCGTTCAATTAAGCCAGCGGCTATATCTTCACCGAGATATTCACTCAAGTGACCGCCCACCTGTGGGGAAAGTACCAGCTTGCCATCACTGAAAGCTCCCGCCCCACCCAGCCCGCAGACTAAATTGCATGGCTGGCATTCCGCGCAGGTCGCTCCGGTATCGCGCACCGGACATCGCCGGTCATCGATATCCCTGCCTTTTTCAATAAGCAGAACCTGCAACTTCTGTATTTGTGAAAGTTCCAGCGCAGCGAATATCCCGGCAGGCCCCCCGCCGACGATAATGACGTCGTACATTTTATTCATCGCGGCGATATTTCCTTAAGACACAATAAAAAGCCGAGACTATCCCTTTCTCCACTTGGTATCTCAGCTTCACCAGACCCTTAACAGGCTATCCGGCAAGAACAATTATATTCCCCGGCACGATTAGGCGTCAAGGAAATTATATTTATTTAAACCAAATGATGGATAACCTGCCCAGCGGTCAGGGAAAACTCGCATTGACTTTTGCCAAATGGCAAATTATAATCACTACTATGAATTATAACAATCATGATTTGGGAAAAATACTCAAACAGCAAAGGATCAATACCCCGCTTACTCTCCAGGAACTCGCCGCAGCTTCAGGCGTATCTTCTTCACACCTGGGCCGCATCGAAAGAGGCGAGCGCTTTCCCTCGGCGCGGATTCTGCGCAAAATCGCCAAGCCTCTCGGCTTTAGCGAAGATGAATTATTCACCCTCGCCGGCTTTCTTTCGCCGCAGACATCCGGTGTTGCAGAAGAAAGCATTACGCGTTATAATAACCGTCAGTTGGACCCTTACGTTGCCAGATTGCTGGCTGAAGAAACCCCGGAGATACAGCGCGCCATTATCGGTATCCTTAGTCTGCTGAAAAGTATCGCCAGGGGACTCTCAAAATAATACTCACCGGTGCCATCCTCAACATTAGATAAAGACTGGTGGATATAATGGAAACCAAAGAAGAGGAATGGTTAAGGTTTATCGATACCCTTACCCATGAACTAAAAACACCCTTAACGTCAATCATCGCTGCTGCCGGTCTACTGGAAGAAGAACTCCAAAATACCGCTGACGAGTCCCATCGAAAGCTTATTCAGACCATCATCCGCAACGCCAATTCTCTCGAAACCAGACTGGCAGAACTTCTGGATATCGTCAAGACGGGCAGCGGTAAACTGCAATTACAGCTTGAGCCAGTGGATGTAAAATCTCTTATCCTAGGAACCTGCCTCCAAATCAGCCCCCTGCTTCATAATAAAGGACAACAGCTTACCACAGATATAGCCGACTCCCTGCCTATTATCCGGGGAGACGGGCCACGCCTGGAACAGGTCCTGCTCAACCTCATGAACAATGCCGTCAAATTTACCCCTGATGGCGGACAGATCACCGTTAGAGTGCGGCCGCAGGATGATGGCATTGTAGTTCACGTGCAGGACAACGGCATCGGCATCGCTAAAGAACAGCAGAATATGTTATTTAAACCCTACAGCCGCCTTAACGCCGATAGGCAACGCCACCCCGGTCTTGGTCTCGGTCTGGCACTTTCAAAACAGGTCATCGAACTCCACGGCGGCAGAATCTGGGTTGAAAGCGAACCCGGGAAAGGCAGCATCTTTTCTTTTTACCTGCCGCGGCGGCCAGCCAAGCAAGCTGTAACACAATAAGGAGCACCATGAAAGTTTTAGTTATTGAAGACGACCCCGGGATTATCGAAGTTGTTTCTCTATGCTTCCAGCTGCGCTGGAGCGGCACTGCCGTAATATCAGCCGCCAACGGTCGTAAAGGCATCGACCTCGTAGAAACAGAAAGCCCTGATGTAGTGATTTTAGATATAGGATTGCCGGACATGGACGGTTATCAGGTACTGCGTGAAATCCGCCGCTTTTCTGATGTGCCCGTGTTAATGTTGACCGTAAGAGGGGAAGATACCGATGTTGCGAAAGGATTGGAACTCGGCGCCGATGATTACATCACCAAGCCTTTCAGTCACATCGAGCTTATCGCCAGAGTACAGGCCGTACTACGCCGCGCCCAGGGCTTGAATGTAACCGATGAAGAACGTCCGTTTATCGCTGGCAAGCTCTCAGTCGACTTTGGCCGAAACGAAGTCACGATGAGCGGAAAGCCCGTTAAACTTACTTCAACCGAAAGGAAACTGCTTTATCACCTCATCAGGAACGAAGGCCGTATCCTCTCCCATGAAAGCCTGCTCGCCAAAGTCTGGGGAGATACTTATGTCGATGCCAGAGACCTCCTCCGCGTACATATACAACATTTACGGCAAAAACTGGAAGATAATGCGGATAACCCTACCATCATCGTCACCGAGCATGGTATCGGCTATAAATTCATCCGTCCTACCAGTACTTAAACTACACCTTTATAAGCCTCGCTGATTTTGCATCAATAGCAGTGATGCAACAATCTATATCCGCATCTTCTTAAGTTTGCCAAATAAATTCATCCTCCTATTTAACTAATTATTCGCTGATTACCGCCTAAAACCCTTCACAAAAATCGCGTAAATCGTACTTATTATCGGCAAATTTTTTTACTAATTTTAATCTTTATTAAAAGTTTACGGTATCTTTATGAAATCTTTATTATTCTTAGGTGCATCTTTATGCTTCTGTGTTACATTGAAAGTAGCCATTTAGTACTATTACCCCAAGAAAAACAGAAAAATGGAAAAAATAAAAGTATTTTTATCCGACCCACAGGTGTTTTTCCGGGAGGGTATTCATTTTATCCTCTCCGGTGAAGACGACTTTGAAGTTACCGGCGAAACGACCAGCAACGAAGAAGCTTTTTCCCTCATCGAAGCCAATCCCCCCAATATTGCTATCTTAAGCATGCATGACCCCAAAGCCGATGGCGCTGAAATCACCCGCCGTATCCGCCGGAATATCCCGTCAGTAGCTGTAATACTGATTATGGATAAGAAAGAACCAGAAAAAATATTCGCCGCCCTCAAAAGCGGCGCCAGCGCCTGTATGACTAAAGATTCCGAGCCGGAAATCTTGCTGGATATTCTCAGGGTTATCGCCCAGGGCAGTCTCCCTATTATGGAAGAAATGCTCACCCCGGCCATAGCCTCCCTCGTCCTTGCCGAGTTTGAAGAAATAACCTCTATCAACGAGCAATTTGATAATGTGCTCGCCAACCTTACCCCCAAAGAAATTCAGATTCTTAACGCTATCGCCTCCAGCGGCGAAATTGCGCAAATCACCGCCAAACTTGACATGAACGAAGACGCCATCCGGCACAGCATGAGGTTGATACTAAACAAGCTGGTAGCCAATGAACAAGCCCGCAACATCATCGATGTCGCCCAGCGGAGACTCCCTTCTATCATCCGCTCCGTACGTGGCAACGGTAAATCAGGTGATTACGTCACAAAAGCAGAATTTAATGAGTTTAAAGACCATCTCATGGAGAGATTAAAGTCGTTCATCGGTGAGCTTACACCTGAAACCAGAATAAAAAATAAGTAGGAGGTCTATATGTAAATAACGTAAAAGACAAGCTGGAAGGTCCTCTAGGTTGACCGGGCAAGCCAGAAGACCATCCACTTTGAAGATAATCTAAAAAAACCAAAAAAACATAAAATTTAGGAGGAAAAAAAGAAAGGAAAAATGGTAGAAATCAGATACGGTGACCAATTTGAAATTACTGACCTTGCCGGGCAGACTATAGGTGAAGCCCGCGAGCAGTTCAAAGCCGAGTTCGGCATCCCGGATAAAGCCCAGGCAAGATTGAACGGCTCCAAGGTCAAAACAAGCGCTGAAATGGACACAGTGCTTAACGACGACGATAAACTGACCTTCGCCGTCTCCCGAGGCAAGATGCCTTTACTCATCGGCGCTTTACTCCTCGCTCTAGTTATAACTGGAGGCGTATTCGCTTACGGCTGGATTAACGCCACAACCACGATTTCAGCCACCGTGGGCAACAACTTCGCTGATGTTGTGGCATCCAACAACTTATCCGCTTGGACGGCTCACGGTAATACCAAGGGTGATATTGGTGAAGGCAATATATTCGCAATAACCCCTGACCCAACTTACAGTGGTGACTTAGTTATTACGGTTAGTATTGGCAACGCTGCCGAGCTAGCGCAGCAGTACCGTGTGCTTTCCTTCCAGCTCCAACTGGTACAATCAGATAACGTTACTGTCATCGACTGCAGCGCCGGCAATGGTGCAGATTGGGCTATGCTTACTCTAAATAATGGCGAGGTAAACCTTTACCCCGCTACCACACAAAACATGTATGTTAGAGTGAAGAGCGGTTTCTATATCACCCAAGCCAAGGGTGCTGGTCCTTGGGGCGGTGCCTCTGCTCCAGAATTATTCTGTGAAGTCTCCCAGAGATAATCTAATGTAATAAAAGAAGTAGGGCAGTTGGGAAGCAGCCCGCTGCCCTACCTTTCTCCACTTCCAGTTCCCGCTGCTCAAAGTCGGTGGTAAATAGAGTAAAAAAATGAAAAAGAAAATAATATTCGGAGGAATGGTATTACTCGCCCTGGTGTTGACCAGTGGTACATTCGCTTACACTTATACCAATACAAGCACATCAACATTAAACGCGTACATGGCTGAAGGGCCTTTTGCTACCTATCAGGTTTCAGGCCAACAGCCCGACTGGGAAAGCATCTTGCCCGAGGGCGAGTATGGCTCCGAAATTCTTAAACCGATAGCCGCCGGCGATGATACTGAACTTTATGCCCAGTTCCCCGATGAAGGCGAACACTGGGATAAAGTTGATGAACAGCCCGCTGATGACCTCGGCACCTACGTTTCCACCGCAGGTTCTGGTGACTGGCAAAGAGACCTATATGAGCTCAGCAATTTTACCATTGCCAACGGCTCTGAAGTTATAACCAGCGTTATTGTTTACTTCCGCTTCGCCTCTGGCGATGGTTACAACGTCAGGGCTATGGCTGCCCTCAAAACCAACGACCAGGTTTTTGAAGGTCCGACCGTTACCCGCAACAGCCCGGATTTTATTACTGAATACTGGGAATGCCCGGTAAATCCCTCTACTGATCAAGCCTGGACCTGGGAAGAGATCAACGATTTACAGGCTGGCGTTACCGCCAGAGGCAACAATAAGAATAAGCCTGCGGTAATCACCCAGGTATATGTTCAGGTCAACTATGAGTTTTCAACCATTCAAGGTGAAGTGCCCCAGGGCGGTTTATTTAATGTTTACCCCGCCGCCGACTATACCGGAGACCTTCTAGTAAAAATATATCTCATCAATACCGCCTCTTTACTCAAAGCTTACCAGTACCTCAATATGAAAGTGTACATGGCTAACTCAATTGAAGCTGGTAAAACACCTGATTATCAGATTCTCAGTATTGAAACAGGCGTAATATTATTCAATATTGAAGGTGGTTCATCTTCTAGTTACGTCGTACAGATAACTGGCGGTAGCTACCGACTGATTTCAGATAATCCCGACGAATGGGGTGCAGGATGGTCTATTACACCCGAATTTTACTGCGAGGTTGTGCAGAGGTAAGATAAGCCTATGAAACGCGCCATAGGATTAATATTAGCCACGGTAGCCTGTATTATAGCCTTCCTTTCTGTAAGAGGCACACTGCCGTTCATTCCTATTTTCGGTTCATCCATGGAACCCACTCTTCATTCCGGAGGCCTGTTATTTATCGAACCTATCGACCCTAAAGACATCAAGGTAGGCGATATTATTGTTTATAATATTCCAGAAGCAGTTCGTTCTTATTATAATTACCCTCCTACCGTCTCCCACAGGGTAATAAAAGTATATACCGCGCCTTCTTTAAGCTTCCGTACAAAGGGTGACAATACTGGCGAAGATCCATTTACTATCAGGCCGGAAGACATCCGAGGCACTGTCGGTAAGCAAATACCCTATCTCGGTCTACCACTGCTTTTCTTCCAGAGCACGCAGGGTCTGATATTCGCCATCATCGCCCTTATTCTGCTGGCTATATTTCTCTACGGCAGTGAACTGCGTCGCGGCAGCGGCTGGCTGCATCGTGGTATATTCTCACCTGTTATCGAAGAGGAAAAACGCGCCAACCGCATGCTTTCCCGTAAAATAGAAGCTACGGAAAAGAAGATGGAAACAACCGAGCAGGCGCTGGAAAAATTCTCTCTCGCCGTCGCCGAATACGCTAAACATCTTGCCAGCCATACCAGCGCTATCCAGGGTCTGGCTGAAGCCTCTCAAGAGCTTAAGAAAGGCGCCGCCGAGCAGAACCGCGTCCTTGCTGCCATCATGGAAAATGTTGGCAAGGCTGAACCCAAGCGCGAGACAATCATTATCAAAGAAACAAAGCCAGCTCCGCCGACACCGTTAATGAAAGCCAAGAAAACGGCTGAACCAGTAGAAAAGTCCCATAAGGCATTGCAGAACGGCACGCCGGGCTGCGCCCGCAAGCGCCCGCCAACCCCTGAAGAAATTGCTTCTAAATCCCATTAAGTATAAACAGCCGTTATCACCGCTTCCTTGGGATTATTCTCATCGAAAAATATCACGGTTACTTTACGTCCTGCTACCATTTCCGCCGACGCCAGATTCCTGGCAACTGCCACGTCTTCAAGGTATACTTTATAGCCGTCGGAAAGGCGTATCGTTGCCGTGTAATTGGTAGCGTTGAAGCTCTTTAGTTCCGCCTTCTTTATTACCATGCTACATTCCGCCTATTTCTAAACGCTGGAAATACTCCCCCCGCCGCGGCTGATAGACGAGCGTCATTCCCTCTACCCGCCTTTTTATTTCCGTCAGACCGGCATTAACATCAGTTATCTCAATAACATCATAAAGCTGCTGACCGCAATTTACCGGCACGGTAATATTTCCTCTAATTGCGCCTATCGCCGCTTTTCTTAATATCGCCTCACCCCGTTGATAGGCTTTAGCCGCAGTGTTTAGATTTCTATCCTCAACATGTAACATGCGTTCGCAAAGTCGTTCTACCTCGTCCCAATTAAAGCTGTCGATAACTATCATTTTACCCTGGCTGGTATCGTAACCCTCCACCTGTACCCGGTTGGTATCCATAAAGTCCTGCCGGTACCTTCCTGCTAGTATTACATGTTCAACTCCGTAGCTATATTCCGCGGCGTCTCCCGACTGCGGGTTGACTAGGTAGGCTTTATTACCTTCGATGAATACTACATCAGGCACGAAGGAAAGCAGCTTTTCGATGGCGTTTTTCCCGTTATCATTGGGGTTTATGGTAAAATCCGGATAGAAATCCATTATCGTAGCTGATTGAGATTTAACCTCCAGCTTTAATCCTGCTCTTGCCATTATCACCGCAATGATGTCTTTAACACTCTTTTCGCTGGCTGTCTTATTCCAGCGCATCTGGTGCCTTGCCGACCACTCTCTTAAAGCTCCCCACCCATCGCGTGCCCGCAGAATAACGCCGGCTTTACCTCCTTCAGTGGCATGCTCTATCGATGCCAGGCAATAAGTCTGCCCGGTGCTGTATTCTGCGCCAACAGATGTGCGGTAGCCGGGACTGAACTCCAGCTCGCAGTCTATATCCAGCGTGGCGACGTCGCCCTGTCCCGGTGAGGTATATTTACCGTCATTGTTATCCAACTCCACTGTTAAAACTCCCTCGGTTTCATCAATCTCCTGCCTCACGCTGACAATATCCGCCGTCAAATCGAGGCTATTTAAAGCTAAAGAAGCCCTCCAGATGCCGTCGGGACTTGCCAGCCAGGCATAATCGCCGTAATGCGCCATCGCCAGTCCGTATTCGCAGGAAAGATTAAAAGGCACCGGCTCTCTCCAGAGACCCTCACTGTAATTAACACCGGGCAGAGTGTGGCAAAAGAAAGGTCGTTTATATGCCTCGATGCCGTTATATTTTTCGATAAAGAAACACCGGTAGACATCCGTCTTTTCCAGAAAAGGCTGCTTGTATTCATAATCGCTGCCTGCCGCCCGGCTCATCATAAAGACATTGCGGGAAAGGACATTCCAGGCAGGCTTTAGCATATTCACAGCCTTCGTCGCGGTAGTGACAGTATTCCGGCTTAAGGTCCGGTTCTTTCCGGTTGGCTCTTTCCAGCTCTACTTCCAGGTCAACTCCGCCAATCTCACGGGTCTCCAAAACCATCGCTCTCCTTATCAACCAAACACAAGAATATTAGTACATTTGTTCTATTTTAGTCAATACCTCTTTGTCGCTTTTTAGCGTTACCTTAAATTGACTTCCATAACGAAAAAATATAGTATAAGGTCATATGCAGGAATATTCATAATATGAAAAAGTATTTTATTTTTATTTCATGCTTAATGCTCTTATCCCTGGTTCTCACCTCTTGTTCTATAATCACCGGCGGAGCCGAAGGAGATAACGACGAGCTGTATAAAGCCGCTATCGAGCGCTTCTATGATGCCCTTCTCAAAGTAGACATCGATAACTTCTTAGATTCGCTGGACCCTTTAGGGCCCTTATATCCCGATGCCGCATCTATTGAAGAACTGCGTGCCGAAGCTGAAAAAGGCGCTTATGCCGGAGAGGTCGTGGTTAAAGAACTGACTACCCTTGAAGAGAGCGCTACCAGGGCAAAGGTCAAGGTAACGCTGTTTATGAGCGTCGATATTGACCGCAGTGGAAAATTTTATGAGGAAACGTTTTCTCCAACCTTTGACCTGACCTGCAAGGACGGTGTCTGGCGCGTCTTTGGCGGTTTAAGTGAAAAGGGATAGGGCAAACGGCATTCCTTCAAATACTTTAAATATCGTTTAGCGCTTCTGTTTTTTCTTTTTATAAAAATACATCATTTCCCTTTTAATACCTTGACATTACTACATACCGATGTTATAATTGCTTTGATAAAGCAATATTTATATAATATTGCTGACGATGTATGCCTATTTTAGAGAATTATTTTAGTGTTCTTGAAGCAAGCCGCCGTCTTAAAGTACACCCGGAAACGGTGAAAAGACTCTGCCGCCAGGGCGACCTGCCGGCTGATAAAATCCATAATACCTGGCTGATTAATAAAGATGTCCTTGATAATTTCGCCGGCACCTATAATCCAAGTCGCGGTGCCAGGAAAAGACTGATTAAATGAAAGGAGTCGAACGAGAAAAACTCACCAGACCAGCTAAAGCGGTTCCTTATCGAGGAGACCGGCATGAGAAAAATAAAGAGCCCTATTAAAATCCCCGGTTACCTCATCGCGCTGGTGCTGATTGCGTTATTGCTATCCATTTTCATGTCCTCCTCGCCGGTACTCGCCGCGCCGGTAATCATTATTCTCCCCTCCTCCGGAGCAGTCGGCACTACCGTTAACATCAACGGTTCGGTTTTCGATTCCTATAAAGGAGATAATATTCATATTTTCTTTGATACTACTGAAATTCCCAATAGCCCGTTATTAGTACCGGATAATGGCGCTTTTTCTATAGATTTCACCATCCCTGCCGGCGCCAGTGCCGGTAAACACTGGATTGAAGTGAGGAGCGAAACTGCTTCAAGCTCGATGCTGGCGAAAAATTACTTCATTGTTGACGCCACAACTCTGACTCTTGATACTCAAGAAGGTAATGTCGGCGCTACGATAAATATCGCTGGCAGCGGCTTTTATGTCAATAAAGCGGTGACTTTGTATTATGTGAATATATTACAGAACCAGATAGGGACAGAAATAGCTTCGGCCGGCGGACAGTTCTCTCACCGGTTTATCGTTCCCGCCGGTCCCGCCGGCTTTCATAACATCATTGCCTCTAATGAATATGGCAACCGTGCAGAGGTGCAATTCAAGGTACTGCCCAAACTAACATTGAGCCTCGATTCGGCCAGCGCCGGCGATTTGATAAACGCCAGCGGCACCGGTTTTGCCGTCATGAGCCCGGTTATTATCGTCTTCGGCTCCATTGGAGTGACCGTGGCGCAAACTGATAACCTCGGCAGCTTTGAAATAGAATTCAACATTCCGCCCGTCAAGCCGATGTCTTATGATGTAAGAGCCCAGGATAGCTACGGCAACACGGATACGGTACAATTCACCGTTACCGCCGGCGCCAATCTAAGCCAAACTATTGGGGCGACCGGTACCGAACTCACGGTTAACGGAAGCGGCTTTATACCCGGCCATACTATTACCGTTTATTACGATGATATCGCTATCGCAACCGTTTTGGCCGATAATAACGGCGATTTCACCGCAACCTTCACCGTTCCACCCGGCGGCGGCAGTCACGTCATCACCGTTAGTGACGGCACGAATACTAAGAATTACACCTTTACCCTGGAAAAAGAACCCCCTCCTTTGCCCGTCCTCCTCCTGCCCAAAAACAAAAGCATTACGAAAGCCGAAGCCTTCTTCGACTGGCAGGATGTTATTGATGCCAGCGTACCGGTGACTTACAACCTGGAAATAGCCTCTGATATTAATTTTGCTTCCCGGATTTTCTATAAAGCAGGCATCAATGCTTCGCAGTACACACTTAACGGAAATGAAATACTATCGGTGGAATTTAAAAACGCCCCCTATTACTGGAGAGTAAAAGCCATCGATGGCGCCGGCAATGAAAGCGAATATTCCGAACCCTGGGTTTTCTATGTCAGCGTACCTACAACCCCCGCCCTGTTCTTGCCGGTTGCCGATGTGGAAGTCGCATTGCCCGTTCACTTCAGCTGGGAATCAGTCGCCAGCCTTTCTCCACCGGTAACCTATTACCTGCAAATAGCCCCTACCCCTGATTTCGCCTCTCCCCTCTTCAATAAAACCGGCCTTAGCTCAACTGAATATCTGGCCACTGAAGATGACGACTTAAGATTGCAGAACGACACCATCTACTTCTGGAGGGTAAAAGCCATTGATAACGCCGGCAACGCCGGGGGTTGGTCGGCTACCGGCTCTTTCCGCTTCCTTAGCCCTTCAGGCTTCCCCTTGTGGGCTACCTGTATCTTGATTATTATCGGATTTTTCATCGCTATTTTAATCGCTTTCCGCGCCGGCAGGAGGACAGCCTATCATTAGCATCATTATTACGTTATATTTATCGGGAGGTCATCATGAAACGTATTGCACTATTTAGGATATCAGGCATTATCATAATTCTTTCACT
>DAOUCO010000101.1:0-2765 GCA_034432135.1 Dehalococcoidales bacterium
TACGTGAAGCGGTAGAATACGCTATAGACCGCGAATCCCTAGCTAAAGCCTTTAGTTATGGCTATTGGGAAGCCCCTTACCAGATAATACCACCCTCTAACGCTGCTTATAATCCAAGCTTTGCCTATGCCCGGAAATATGCCGTTGACACAGCTAAGCGGTTATTGGAAGAGGCAGGATACAAGAATGGGTTCTCCACAACGATTCTTGTGAGCCCCGCCATAGTAGACCGCAACATTGCCGTGGCCTTACAGAGTAATCTCGCGTCAATAGGCATAACCGCGGATTTATCGTTCCCTGCGAACATGGGCGGGTTTATCGTTGATTCAAATTCTTTAAATAATGTTCTAGTTATCCAGCCTATTATGTCCAGCGCCAATTTCAACGGCACCTGGATATTTTTCATGGGCAAGGACTTCATGTGGAACCATAACTTCCAGCCGTCGCCAGAATTTCTGGAGTTAAGGCTGAAGAGTCTTACTTCGCCCACCATGGATGTCAATCTGATACGGGCCGCTGCTGATGCGTTATCCAAAGAAGCGGCGGCTATTCCTCTCATGCAGGCAGGATTAGGTTGGGCCAAACAACCTTACGTTATGGGTGGCAACTTTTTTGAGAGAGGCAGTAGTTCTTTGTTCGCGTGCGAAGAGGTGTGGAAACGGAAATAAACACCTTGTATTACCAATGAAATGAGTATTTGTTAAAGCTCTTTTATTTTCGTTTGAACCATAAGGGTAAAAAGCCAATAGCGGAGAGGAGAAAACGCTTATAATTCCTTTCTACGTAAAATTACTGGAAAAATAAATTTGAATAACTTAAAGCCACCGAAAGAATTTTAATTCTGGCAAGGTTGTTTAATAGGGAAGGACTAATCGATGACAGCCTGATAAAAAACATTATTTCTCAAAAGAGACGGTAAATTCACCAACGGTTAAAGAGGTAACAATCATACAATAATGTATGATAATCTAGCTCATATTTTGTAAATAAATACTTATTCAAGAAGAGGTAAAAATGGTAAGAAAGGTCTCATTTGTGTGTTTAAACCCCCAGGGTGAGGTTTTAGTTCCCGAGCCTTCGGGGCTTACCAACCCTCGTGTTATGGATCTCGCAGGCAAGAAAATCGCAATAATCTGGGATGGTAAGAAAGGTGGGGAAAATTTCTGTATCGCGGTCGAAGAACTGTTAAAAGAAAGGTATCCGACAGCGATAACCACCCGGCTTGTCTGGGGCGATGCCGAGGCAGCGGAGAAGGCAAAAAAAGAAATGGATACGTTTATCTATGGCGTCGCCGATAACGGGATGGGAGGCTGGATTCAGTGCTTGCAGGTTGTCGCATTAGAAAAACTCGGTAAACCCGGCGTTTTTGTGGTTGGTGACAACGCTACTCACACCGCTAAAATGTCGGCCCGGGACGCTGGAATGCCCATGATACGTATCGTGAGCTTACCATCAATAGATTATTACCCGAACCGATTGACCGTGGAAAGAATTAGGCCAGTTGCCAAAGCGTCTATCGATGCCATCATCGACGCCCTAACCCGGCCCCTGACACCTGAGGAAAAAAGCCCGGAGCTAAAAGCCCAGAAAAAGACAACTGAAACAGTTGAAATCACCGGGCAGAACTATGAATCCGCCCTTGACACATTTAACCAATTGTACCTTGACAACCACTGGGGCGATGGGTTGCCCCTGATACCTCCTACGGAACAGGCTGTCACGTGGATGTTAACAGGGACCAAGCGTTCCCCCGATGAAGTTATAGGCCGAGTACCCTATCGAAAAGGTATTGCTACTATTAAAAAGATAGCTATTAATGCGGTGATGGCGGGGGCAAAGCCTGAGTATCTGCCAGTGATAATTACTGCCATGGAATGCCTTATTGAAGATGGTACTTACACTCACATGATGAGTTCAGAAGGTTCCTTTACTCTCATGATAATGGTAAGCGGACCTCTTGGCAAAGAGATCAACATGAATTCCGGCATAGGCTTATTAGGTCACGGCTGGCGGGCTAACAATACCATTGGCCGCGCCATTAGATTATGTCTTATAAACATAGGCTACCTATGGCCGGGAGAGATCGATATGGCGCTGATCGGCCGCCCGTCCCCGCATACCTTTTACACTTTCGCTGAAAATATAGAGCAGAGCCCCTGGGAAACGTTTAATGAGGGCCTGGGTTACAAGCCGGAAGATAGTTGCGTGACGGTGGACACCGTCATGGGTGGTCTAGGTATGAGGATATATGGCGGAGGGGTGGTTGAGCCTTGGGATG
The DNA here is from genome assembly GCA_034432135.1 of Dehalococcoidales bacterium. Classification (GTDB taxonomy): domain Bacteria; phylum Chloroflexota; class Dehalococcoidia; order Dehalococcoidales; family RBG-16-60-22; genus RBG-13-51-18. The sequence goes on from DAOUCO010000101.1 coordinate 2,279, forward strand.
TAAAGCAGGTCCTCGACAGCATGGTGAAAGATGTAGCTGCTGACCGCGGCACGTTTGCTCAATATAAAGTCGGGGTGGCTAACCCTATGGCTCACCTCAGAAAACATATAATTGTCGTTCATCCCGAACTAGCCATCATGTTGCAGCGTCTAGGTTTTAAAAGTAAACGAAGCTTGCGAGATTACCTCTATGAAAACACCAAGGTACCGTACGAAGAACTTAGTAAACAGGAAATACAAGGTATATATGACAGGATTAACACCAAACCTCCCGATATAGACATATTCTATCCACACGATGCTATCCCTGAAGACCGCTTACCAGTGATTAAAGAATCTCTTAAACCAGGAGGAAAGGTCCCTGTCGTAAACCCGGAAGACATTCACATCATCGTTTCTGGTAGTATACCGGGTTATTCTTTTGGAATGTCGTATTTCCGTACGGCACACAAGACAAAGGTGATAAGAGGGGCCACATTAACTAAATC
>DAOUCO010000102.1:0-5937 GCA_034432135.1 Dehalococcoidales bacterium
TCATGGCAAATTTTATGGCATCAAAAACCAGCCAATTTTGTCACCTAACCCCTCTTAATAACTCTTAAATACTCCGTTTTTTGCGGGTTTTCTGGTGTCGCTCGCTTGGCGACGAATGGTGGTAAAAAAAATATTTTAGTGTTAAAATTCTGGCATCTGGAGGGATGAAGTTGCGCATTGTTTTTATGGGTTCTCCGCAATTTTCGGTGCCTTCGCTGGAGCAACTTGTTATCAATAATTATAATATCGTCGCCGTATATACCCAGCCGGACCGACCTTCCGGAAGGGGACGCGGGCTGGCGGTATCGGCGGTTAAAGCCGCGGCGTTAAAATGGGGACTGCCGGTGATTCAACACGAGAGCCTGCGTTCAGAGGAAGCATTAGTGCAACTGAAGGAGTTAAAACCAGATGTCATTATTATCTGCGCTTTCGGCCAGATTTTGCCTCAAGCGTTGCTTGATATACCTCCGCGCCAGTGCCTGAACGTGCATTTTTCGCTGCTGCCGCGGCATCGCGGGGCTTCACCCGTGGCGGCAGCAATACTTGCCGGAGATGAATTTACCGGCGTCAGCATCCAGCTTGTTAGAGTTAAGGTGGATACCGGACCGGTGCTGGCAAGCGCTGCCGTCCCCATATCCACGCTGGATAATACCGGGAGTCTTACCGAGAAGCTATCGGTCGTGGGCGGCTATCTTTTGCAGGAAGCGCTAATCGGCTGGATAAACAATACTGTAAAGCCTGTCACGCAGGACGATACTAAAGCGACCTATTTCGGTCAGGTAAAAAAAGAAGATGGAGAAATAGATTGGAAATTACCGGCGGTGGAACTCTGGCGCCGCGTGCGCGCTTATTATCCCTGGCCCGGTTCTTATACTTACTGGAAGGGAAAACCCTTGAAAATCAATCAGGCTGCTATTTTAACAGGAGGTAGCTTTAAAGAAGCAGGACGTGTTATATCTTTAGCCGGGCAAGAAACCATCGGCATAGTCACTGGTGATGGTATTCTAGAGTTGCGGAACATACAATATGCCGGGAGAAGGGCTATGACCGCCGCCGAATTTTCCAGGGGACAGCGCGACTTTATCGGTACGAAGCTGCCGAGCTGAAATCTTAAATAAAACACATCGCAGATGCGTAAAAGAGCAATTGCGCAAATGCGGAAATGAGTAATAGTTATTTCCCATCCTTTATTTCATCGCTATTGCTTCAGGCAAACTCTACCGTTATAATCATGGTTAAGGAGGCTTTCCTTGCCATCGCCTGAAAACCTGCATAAATTCGATACATTCGCGGCCATCATTGCTAAGTTGCGTGCCCCGGACGGCTGTCCCTGGGATAAGGAGCAGACCCACCGGTCTCTGCGTGAAAACCTGCTTTCGGAAACCTATGAGGTCCTGGAAGCTTTAGATGAAGGCGACTCTAATAAACTTTGTGAAGAACTTGGCGACCTGCTTTTGCAGATTGTTTTACACGCCCAGATTGCTAAAGATGACGGAGAATTTCAAATCGATGACGTTATAAAAAGCATCTCGGAAAAGATAATACGTCGCCATCCCCATATCTTCGGCTCGAAGAAGGTCAAAGATTCCTCGGAAGTCATGCACAACTGGGAAGTTTTAAAAAAAGAGGAGAGGGAAGCCGGCAGATCAATGCTGGACGGCGTCCCTAAGCAGATGCCGGCGCTCGCTTATGCTTATGAAATATCGAAGCGAGCCGTGAGGGTAGGTTTTGAATGGGAAAATATTGAGGGCGTTATCGATAAGCTGATTGAAGAAATTAAGGAAATAAAGGAAGCTAACGGCAGCGAGGAAAAAGCGCAGGAGTTCGGCGACCTTCTTTTCACGCTGGTTAACTTCGCGCGCTGGCAGGGCATCGACGCCGAGTCGGCTTTAAGGGAAGCAAATCACAAGTTCTACCGCCGCTTTTCTAATGTTGAAGAGCTATGCCGGCGGCGCGGTAAAGAAATGCAAAAGCTGTCTTTAAAGGAATGGGACGACCTCTGGGAGGAGGCTAAGAGAGGAGTTGATTGAAGCATGGTCGGGGCGAGTGGATTTGATTACTCCCTTAAAGAGGAACAAATCCAGGGGAGGATTAATGGTCGGGGCGAGTGGATTTGAACCACCGACCTCAGCGTCCCGAACGCTGCGCGCTAAACCAGACTGCGCTACGCCCCGATGTTAAATAAAATCTTAAAAATCAAAAGTCAAAAACACAAATAAAAGTGAAAAAACGGAATAACCTGAATAATTGTATGTGAGATAAGCGTGAATGTCAAACGTGGGATAATATTAAAACAGGAGAGGATAAGGATTAAATTCGCAAATCAGTATCTGCGTAATTGCGCAAAAGCGCAAATGAGAATAATATGAAGTACATTGCCTTAATCATTGATGGCGCGGCTGGACTTCCTGTGCCGGAAAGAGGCGGTAAGACGTCCCTCGAGCTGGCGCGCACTCCCAACCTTGATGCCATAACAAAAGAGGGAACGCTGGGGCTGGTGCGTACCGTTCCACCCGGTATGGAGCCCAGCAGCGCCTGCGCCTGTATGTCCGTCATGGGCTACGACCCCCTTATCTACTATAAAGGCAGGGCTTCTATCGAGGCTAAAAGTATGGGCATTAATATCGGTCTTGGGGAGGTGGTCTTTCGCTGCAACCTGGTCAGCATTGTAGACGGCAAGATGCACGATTATTCCGCCGGCCATATCCCTACCGATGAAGCCGCCGAGATTATTAAATCACTCAACAGGGAACTCGGTAGCAAAGACATAATTTTTTACCCCGGCGTCGGCTACCGCCACATATTAAAACTGAAAGGTCATGAAGAAACACTCCAGGCGGTCAGCACCCCTCCCCATGATATCCCCGGCCGGTCTGTTAAAGACTTTCTACCGCGGGGACCCGGCAGCGGGCTGTTATGCGACCTCATGGCGCGTTCTGAACCACTGCTGAAACGTCATAAAATCAACGAGAAACGTATCAAACGCGGCGAGTCGCCTGTTTCTACCATCTGGCTTTTCTGGGGTAGCGGTGAGGTTCCTGAAATGCCACCCTTTAAAAAAGTTTATAGAATCAATGCCGCCATGACCTCCGGTGTCGACCTTCTACGCGGTCTGGCGAAGATGGCGGGCATGACGGTGTTAAACATCAAGGGTGTTACCGATGGGCCCGATAATGATAATGTCGCCCAAATAAACGGCGCATTAGACGCTTTAAAAAAATTCGACCTCGTTTTCATCCATATAGAGGCGCCGGATGAAGCCGGCCACGGCGGTAATATTGACGCCAAGATAAAAGCTATCGAGGATATAGATAAGCAGGTCGTCAGTCGGTTACGTGAATATAAGGGCGAACTCCGCGTCCTCGTTATGCCGGACCACCCCACCCCCACCTCCGTCCGCACCCACACATCCGACCCCGTCCCGTTCCTAATGTGGGGCAAAGGCGTAAAAGCCAACGGCGCCGCCCGCTTCACCGAGGCGGAGGCTGCAACCACTGGCGTTTTCATCGAAGAAGGGTATAAAATAATGGGTAAGCTGCTGGGAGATTAACAATAGAATGCCAAGGGCGGTTAGCATTATCCAGATTTTTCTATCTTTGTTGTTAGTAAGCGTTGTGGCAGTAAGTTGTGTGAAGTCATCTCCTACATCATCAACGTCTCTCTCTGCCTCATCAAACTCAACATACCCGGCAAACATAAGTGGGCAGGTAATTATTCCCGAGTATCTGTATGCAGGGAAGACTCTTATATGGAAAAACGCGGGAGGCAGTAATGTTTTCTGGGTGGTGGAGATTGATATCGAGAATATATCCTACGGGCACGATATAACCTATTACTACGATGACTATAAAAATTGGCAAATTGTATCTGGAAACGAGACATATTCTCTAGAAGAGGGCCTGATGCGTTCGCTGCACTACAAAACACCGCCTAATCAGGATGACTGGGAAATACCAAAGGGACAGAGCGGTAAGATTACGGTTTGTTTTTCTATTCCTGACAGGATTAATGTAAATGATGCCGCCTTGTGTTACCGGGGGCAGGAGCCATACTCTTATGGCAAACTCACCGGTGGTGAGCTGGTGGAGGTATATGACTGGAACTTGGGGATGATAACGCAGTTGCGCAATTGCGTAATGGAGTAATTACGATTTTCGTCATTCCCGCGAAAGCGGGAATCCAGAGGAGGGGAAAAGGAGGCTGGATTCTCGGGTCAAGCCCGAGAATGACAGTATAGACAGTATATAATCGAGGTTTAATAACATGGCTCTCATCGTCCAGAAATACGGTGGCACTTCGGTAGCCGGCGCCGAAAGAATAAAAAACGTCGCCCGGCGCATTATCAGGACCCGCGAAGCCGGTAACCAGGTCGTGGTTGTCGTCTCCGCTATGGGCGATACTACCGATGACTTAATCAAGATGGCTTACCAGATTAACGAGTTCCCTGATAAGCGCGAGCTTGATGTTCTCCTTTCCACCGGCGAGGTCGTCGCCAGCACTTTATTGGCGATGGCTTTACACGGCATGGGCTTTCCTGCTATCAGTTTGAGCGGTGCCCAGGCCGGCATCAGGACCGACTCCGCCTTCAGCCGGGCCAGAATTACCAGTATCGACCCTGCTCGTATCTTGAAAGAGCTACAAAAAGATAATATCGTTATCGTTGCCGGCTTCCAGGGCATTACCGATGATCTTGATATTACGACCCTGGGGAGGGGTGGTTCGGATACCACCGCCGTCGCCCTCGCCGCTATACTTAAAGCTAAAATGTGTGAAAGGTACACCGATGTCGATGGCATTTATACTACCGACCCCAACCTTTTCCCCGAAGCCCGCAAGTTAAAGGAAATAAGCTATGAAGAAATGCTGGAGATGGTCACCTATGGTTTCAAAGCTATTCATCCCCGCGCCGTTGAACTCGGCGAGGTTTATGGTGTTCCCATCCTCGTTGCCTCCAGCTTCAATGATAACCCCGGTACGTTGATTCACAAAGAGGTGTCTATGGAAATACGCAATAAAGTAAGAGGCATCGCTCATGACCTTGATGTCGCCAAAATTACTATCGTCGGTATTCCTGACCGGCCCGGCATCGCCGCCCAGATTTTCCTGCCCCTGGCGGAGGCCGGCATCAGCGTCGATACCATCGTCCAGAACGTCAGTATTAAAAATATCACCGACCTCACTTTTACGGTAGCGCAGAGCCAGCTGTCGGCGGCCATGACTGTTGTCGAGCCGATAGCTAGGTCTATTGGAGCCAAACAATGCGTCAGCGATTCTAAAGCCGGCAAGGTCAGCATCATCGGTACCGGCATGCAGAACGCCCCCGGCTATGCTGCTAAGATGTTCGATGCCTTAAGCAAGGAAGGCATTAATATACAGCTTATTACCACTTCTGAAATCAGGATAACCTGCATTGTCGACGAATCGCGTGTCAAAGACGCCGTTAAAGCTTTGCACCACGCTTTTGAACTGGATAAAGAAAGCTAGAAGACCTGTTGAAATACCGTTTGGGGAAGCTCGAAGGGGCGCCAGCCCTTTTAAAAATATATTTCCCCTTCCCTCTACAAATAACCTCGGGAAGGGGGGATAAAGGGGATAGGTTCACACTATCCCTTTTTTCGTCAGGAAGCTGCTATACTGCTATAACTTCTTTGACCTCCGGCACCTGCTCTTTTAGTATTCTCTCTATGCCGTTCTTCAGCGTCATCTTTGAATGCGGGCAGCCGGCGCATGCGCCGACGAGTTTTACCTTTACCGTGCCCCCCTCAATCCCCACCAGTTCAACGTTGCCTCCGTCCCTCACCAGGTAGGGCCTCACCTTATCTAAAACATCCTTCACTTTTTCTTGCATTTTAAGCTGAACTCCTTTAAAATTTATACGAGGTTCCTATATAAAATTCTATCTGCAACCAGATTATTTGTCAAACAGGGCATTTTTTT
>DAOUCO010000103.1:0-17042 GCA_034432135.1 Dehalococcoidales bacterium
AGTGCAGTGGGTGGACCTGAACCTCCCCATGTAGCTGGGTTGCTCCAGTCGCCGGTGACTGATGCTGTATATGAGGCAGCCCTTGCTGGTGTAGCCAGCAATAAGAATACAAGCAGTGCAATTACGACGGCTAAAATGAATAATAAATTTCTCGTTTTACTCTTCATGTAACCCTGAAAATGGCAACAGTATCCCTATCTTATTAATGGTAATTCATCATGAAGCGTTTTATGGAGTATGGCAGTCATCAACTACGATTAGAAGTATTATGCAAGTTAACTAGGTGTTTTTAGTGGGTACAGGCACCTATTTTTAACGAAATATTTAGTTTATTAAGTCCTTGAGTATTTTAAAGGTTGATATAAAAAAGAGGGGAGCCCTGTTTCTCCCCCCTTTGGTTTTACTTCTGAATGATCTGCTATTACTACACGAACATGGGGATGTCAACATGCAATTAAGTATAAGAATTTACCCCTTTCCTCATTTGAAATAGGTGTCAAGAAATGAGTGTTTGTTACCCAGTACTTGCTTTAATAAATCCATGTTGTATACTTAAAGTAAATAAAAGAGGAAGGAAGTTCATCATGCCACTTGCCAAGCTTAATGATATTAAAATTAATTATAAGGTGGAAGGACAGGGTGAACCTCTGGTGATGATAATGGGATTTACTGCCAAACGGAGTAACTGGATGCTCCAGATACCTTTCTTTAAGAAGTTTTATCGGGTAATTACCTTTGATAATCGGGGAGTCGGCAAGTCGGACAAACCGCCAGGCCCTTATTCCACCAAAATGATGGCCGACGATACAATAGGACTGATGGACCTACTAGGAATTGAAAAAGCTTATATTATAGGCGCATCCATGGGTGGTATGATTGCCCAAGAGCTGGCTATAAATTACCCGCAGAGAGTCATGAAGCTGGTACTGGCGTGTACCTATGCCTGCCAGAATGAGACGAGCGGAGATACCCCGGAACAAGCTAAATTGTTGCATTTAACCCCGGAGCAAAGAGCTAGTGCTATGATCGGTCTGGCTTTTAATAAGCCGCTTTACAGATTCATCTTTAGCCTCCTCGCTTGGATTCAGATAAAATTTATGGGTGCTTCAGGTAGACTAGGGATTGCAGGACAGAGTGAAGCTTGCCGGAAACACGATACGTTGGAGAGACTACCATTGATCACAGTTCCCACCCTGGTTATCGTGGGGACTAAAGATAGAATCATCACCCCCGTTTCTTCCGAGGTAATAGCCAGTAAAATACCCGATGCTAAGCTAGTCAAAGTTGAGGGTGGCTCTCATGCCTTTTTCTTTGAGATGAAAAACGAATTTAACCGGGAAGTGCTGAATTTTCTGAAGAATGATACTCCAGGCATTAATTGACTTGACATACTTGAGCACTACAGCGTCATCCTGCTTCTTAACAGGCAAGAAATTTTACCATGACTAACTGTTTGAAGCGGCGTGACCTTACCCTTGAATAAGTCCCTTCTTCATAAAAAAAGAGTTCAGTAACTGACTCCCAAGGCCCATTCACGTTCACTCGAATTATCACTATCGAATCCAAAAAGAGATGTAAAAAGTTCCGTCTATTGTATGAATTGCTCTACTAATTTTTTAAGCTAAAATCCCCCGATTCTGAAAAATAAAATCGGGGGATTTTTCATTTTAGCTAAAGAAGTTCGGCGTCAATCAGTTGTCCAGTCCGGCGGTCCGACCTGTGTCTGCTTATCGTAAATGGGATTATAAACAAGGGTTCCCATATTTTTTAGCATCTCGTAACGCTGTGTATTCAGCGGTTCATCTGGGCAGGCGCGCATTATCGCTTCGTAGCGGGCTTTCCAACCTGCTTTAAATTCCGGGTGGGTAATGATAAAAAGGTCATTGCGCCGGATGCCCCTTACTACACGTTCGCCTATCTCCACCGGATCCATGAAAATTTTACTAAAGTCAGGCATCGGCATCGGTGGTCTTTGGGGGGCGCCGGGAGGCGGTTTAGGCGGCCAGGTCTGGCCCTCATTCTGGTACTTTGCCGCGCGGTTGGCAAAAGTGGACTGGCCCAAGTTAGTCGTGGTGGGGCCGGGCACCAGCACCGAAGCCCCGATATTCAAATTCTGAAGGTCGGTGGCTAACGTTTCCATCATCCCTGCTAAAGCGTATTTAGTAGTGTTGTAGATGATAACACCACCTACAGCAGCTAAGCCTCCAGTGGATGATGTAGCGATGATATGCCCTCCCTCGCCGTGTTTAATGATACGCGGTAGAATCGTCACCAGGCCGTTTATGGCACCGCCGACATTGATACTCATACTGAAGTCCCAGTCTTTATAGGTCATCATCTGGGGCGGGCCGCCGGACGCCACGCCGGCATTATTGACCAGCACATGAATCTTCCCGAAGACGGCTTCCGCCTCGTCGGCGGCTTTAGCGTAAGCTTCCCGGTCAGTGACATCCAGTTTGATGGGATGGACAGGCAATTTTTTCTCTTTAAAGTATTTCATCGCTTCATCCAGGGCGTCCTGCCTCGAATCAACGATGACTACCTTCATGCCGTATTTGGCGCAGGCTTTGGCAATCCCCAGCCCGATACCGCTGGCGCCACCGGTAATAAAAGCCACTTTACCTTTTAAATCTTTCATAAATCTCTCTTTCTTTTTTAAACAAGTTTACCAGTCCGGCGGACCTACCGGTTGCTGTTTATCGTAAATATCATTATGGTATATCGTGCCAAAGGTACTGATAATCTTAAAGCGTTTTTCATTCCGCGGCTCATCAGGTATAGCCCGGATAATTGCATCGTGGCGAGCGATATAGCCTTCGCGGAACTCGGGATGGGTGTGAATGAAGAGGTCGTTGCGCCGGATGCCCCTTATAACGCGCTCGCCGGTCTCCACCGGGTCCATAGCAACAATATCCATATGCTCCGGAGGCCGTGGCGGACGTTGGGGAGTGCCGGAAGGCGGTTTGGGAGGCCAAGTTTCACCCTCGTTTCTCAAGTGGGCGGGTCGGTTTTCCCAAGAAGATTTGCCCAGATTACCGCGCGTCGGCCCGGGGAAGAGGACTGATACTCCTATATTTTTATCCTGCAGGTCGGTGGCGAGAGCTTCCATCATAGCGGAAACAGCCGCCTTAGTTGTGCAGTAAGTAATCATATTACCACCGGCAGCTATACCCAGGGTTGATGATGTAGAAACGATGTGTCCGCCTTCGCCGTGTTTGAGGATACGCGGTAAAATCGTCATCACGCCATTGATAACGCCGCCGAGATTGACGCCGACGACATAGTCCCAGTCTTTGTACGTCAAACTCTCAATCGGCCCGCCGCCGCCTACGCCGGCATTATTGACTAGCACATGTATCTTCCCGAAGACCTTCTCCGCCTCATCGGCGGCTCTGGCGTAAGCTTCACGGTCGGTGACATCCAGTTTAATCGGGTGGACGGGCAATTTTTTCTCTTTAAAGTAAGCCATAGCTTCGTCCAGAGCGTCCTGCCGTTTATCAGCGATGACTACCTTCATGCCGTATTTGGCGCAGGCTTTAGCAATCCCCAAACCGATACCGCTGGCGCCACCGGTGATAAAAGCCACTTTCCCCCTTAAGTCTTTCATTGTAGCTCTTCCTCCAAAAGAATTTCCCGGGTTAATGAGAGATACCGCAAGAGCCGTCTTTACAAGCCACTGGCAACGGCATGCGCAGGGGCTTGGCATCTTTCTTAACGCCGGCCTTAGGAATCCACGGGTCGATAGATACTGATTGTAAATAAGAGAAATCGGTTATCACCCACATGGGATTCATCTCTCCACCGGCAACGATGAAGTTAATCATTTCCGGTCGCTTGAACGGGGAAGTGGTCTGGTTGACAAGCCACTGGCTCAATTTTAGAGGGTCATCATAGCCTTCCTGCTTGAGGCTCTTGGCTACCAGCGGGTCGCAGATGAAGGTAAAGGCGCCGCCGAAAGGACCACCAAAACTTTTCATGACTTCAGCCATCCGTTGTGATGGGCCCAGATTCATCGTAAGGACGTTCCAGCCGCGGAAAAAGCTTACGGTATTTTCTCCCTCCTTGAAGCCTTTACGCACGCTGAAAGGTTTCCAGGGATTGTTCTCTTCGTTTTCCGCGAAGCACATATTATTATAATTGATTGTCGTCCCGGTGGTGGCCGTGAACGTGGCGCCAGGTCGCATATCACCTAGGCAAATACTCATCAACGTCCAAGCCCTACCGATTACGGAATTAGCGTAATTAACCGGACTTAACGCGCCAAGACCAGAGTTCATGCCGATTTCATTGCGGATAGGGCCGTTGACCACCATCATACTAGCGAAGGAAGTCGTCGAGCTGGGCATGGAGGGTCGACCGGAGGCGCCTAATGCAAGGATAACGGGGAAATGCTCCGGCCTGGCCCCCGCCATGACGGCAATGACGGCTACCTTCTCCACTGAGTACTGTAGCCTCTCCTCATGGGTGGTTACGGACATCATGCCAACGATTTCCTGCGGGTCGCGGTCAGTGCCCGTAAGCATTTCCGCCACGCGTTCCTCGGTAGGCAGGACGATAGGCAGACCATCAGTCCAGCCATTTTCTAGGAAAAGCCGGTGCAAATTTTCTTCGGTATCGGGCTTGAGCAAACGCGGACGTTCAGGTCTTTTTACGATTTTCGGATGCTTTTCAGCGTCCGTCAGGGGCTGTGTCAACGCAGAGAGGATCTCATCCATGAGGGGTGCGCCTGAAATCGGGTCGTTACCTTTGATATAGCCCTGTAGCGTCTCCCGGGAGACCCAGCCGACTGGGTAAGGCGGGAAACTCCAGCGCAGGTTCATGCCGTGGCTGCGGCCGTCGCGCTGGACATAGTCTGCAAAACGGGCGGTGACAATAGGAGCCGTTGGAATACCATAGTCGTTCTCAAGAGTTCGGGAAAATTCGGCGATACTCGCCGAGCAACCGTCTCAGCCACCAACGCCGATAATAGCGGCGTCGCCGTTTTTCTTAATTTCAGCCCAGAGTTCCGGTTCATCAGAAAACATGCTGGTCTTCTTATGGCGCAACTCGGTCTTAATATCCGGTCGGTTACGCTTAAACCAGTCCTGGAGTTCTTCCATAAATTCCTTGGCGCCGGCGAATCCCGTATTAACCAGAAAAACAGTCTTGCCTTTCAGGTTATCTAGGCGAGGCGCCATTTTAAGGGTGCCCAGTCTTTCAGCCGTATCTCTCGGTTGATTTGCGGGGTCGTGGATAGCCCAGGGAGCATCAGGGGTAAGCCTTCTCCCAAAAATGCCGCTGGGCTGACCGATAGGGTCTAAGACTGTTATTTTACCATTCTTTTTCATAAATCTCCTTGTTAACTAATTTATTAAAAACTATCTTTCCAGAACTATATGCTAATGTTAGTCTTAATAAAGTAACCTAGGGATATTTGCACCGATAAAGTATTTAGTTGTATCTTATATGATATAATTTTGTATTTCAAGTTGCTTTTTAGTACTAGATATATATCACTTAAAAAATGCGGAGGGAATGATGTATGACGATAAAGAAAGAAACTCCGGTATATGAAGTAATAAGTCCATGGGCGGAAGCGGACCCCGTCCCGCCCAGAGGGCTAACTGCAAAGCGTCCGGCTGATTTAGAAGGTAAAACAATAGGTCTTTTTCACATCTGGAAACGGGCTTCCAAACCGATACTGGACGTACTGGAAAGAGAATTGAAAAAACGTTTCCCCACCGCCCGTTTTAACTGGTATGCCGAAAGCCAGATGAACACGCCGGAAATGGAATCCAATAATAAAGCAAAATATGAAAAATGGCTAAAAGGACTGGATACTGTTATCTTCGCCTACGGCGATTGAGGGTCATGTACCAAGTACCTTGTGTACGACGCAATTTCCGCCGAGGAGCGCGGCATTCCCGCTGTAGCAATTATCAGTGATGGCTTTACGGAAGATGCCCGTTCCGCCGCTTCCAGCAGGGCGATGCCGGGTGTGCGTTATCTTCCAACCACAGTTCCACCTGAATCGACCATGAAGGACGTTATCGAAACAGGAGTTCTTGCCGCTGTTGATAGTGTTGTTAAAGCTGCTACTGCTCCATTGACGGCAATTGAACAATCGCCGCAAAAGAGGCAGCCGGAAAAAATAACCCGTATCGTATTCAAAGGCAACCTGGACGAGGTAAACCGTTTCTATTACGGGCGGGGCTGGACGGACGGATTCCCCATTATACCACCGACGGAAGAAAAGGTCGCTGAAATGCTCACTGGCACCGACCTGCCGTCGGACACTTTACTCGGTAAATTGATACCACGGCAGGGAAAGGCAACCATCGAAAAGATAGCTATCAATGCAGTGATGGCAGGTGCTTTACCGACTTATATGCCCGTGCTGATTGCCGCAACGAAGTTGCTATTAAATTCCGAGATGGGATTTCAGGGATTTTGCACCTTCGGGGTCAGTACCGGCTCCTGGTCGCCTTTCTGGATTATCAATGGACCTATCAGAAATGAAATCAACCTGAACAGCGGGTCTGGTGTGTTGAGTCCGGGCAATATCGCCAATGCAACTATTGGCCGGGCGATGGGACTTATTATTAAAAACATCGGGGGCATCCGTAAAGGCATCGAGGATATGGGCGTTATGGGCAACCCGATGAAATATACGATGGTTATGGCGGAGAATGAGGAGGCGAGTCCCTGGGAACCGCTTCACACGGAATACGGACTAAATAAGGTCGATAACTCCGTGATGATATCCTTCCCGCAATCCTACATCCAGCACTACCCGCCAAACAGTGACGGGGAAGGCATTATGCGCTCGGTTGTGAATAATATCGTCCCGGGCATGATGTATACCGTAGTGTTCCCACCGGTACATGCCCGCACGCTCGCCTCATTAGGGTGGACAAAACAGAGCATCAAAGACTATATATGTAAAAATGCCCGCATGGCGGCCGACCGGCAGCGTTCCATGATAGCACAGGACACTTCAAAGTCGAGCGAGAGTTTAACTGTCCCGATTATCCGTGACCCGCGAACACTGCGCATTATGGTTGCCGGCGGGCCGGGGGCCTTTATTGCCCATGCTATAGGCGGGGGTCCTACTCCGGGCAGGGCTGAAATCGAAAAAGTAGAGTTGCCGTCCGGCTGGGATAAACTAGTGAAAAAGTATAAGAATATAGTGCCTAACTATATACGTTATTAGCGGCGTAGGGTAGACAGTATACTGGTAAGACTCTGAAAAGAGGTGGACCTAAAACATGCCGGCGCCCGTAACCACTGCCACCCGACCCTCTAAAAGTTCGGGCATGTTAGCCTCCGTTCGATAGTGAGAGTCCTTTCTATATTCAGCCAGAACTATTAAAGATAAAAAGAAATTCCCCGAATCTTAAACCGAAATTGAGGGGGTTTTTTATTATCGTATGTTTGATTTAGCAGTTTTGACAACCAGGCGTAATAGAGTTATCATAGGTATCAACGTGAAATAGAGACAGGCACCAATTCGTTACAAATTAACAGCGGAAATCTCAAAAAAGACGTAAGGAGGCGTAAACATGAGTCAAACTACAAAAATTTCGGCATTGCTTCTTAGAATTATCGCGATAATACTAGCACTTGTGTCCATTATCTTAAGTTCAGCGCATGCAGCAACTTCTGAAGTTGATGAAATACTCCTTGGCATCGGTCTTTTTGCGTTAGTTCTTGCCTCTTTTCTGCCAGGAAATGGTAAATAAAATTCATCATGGCTAACCAGGGACGCTAATTAAACAGACCCCCGGTTTTTACCTGTGGGTGAATGAATAATTGCCCAGAGAACGTTAAATAGATTTTTTAAGCTTAAATACCCCACTCCTAGAAAAGTCGGGGGATTTTTCTTTTCGATTACCCTCTATACTTCTTGCCCATACCCGCCGTAAAGTGGAACATCGGCTTATCTATCCGCCTGATGTTAATCGGGCCGTGCTCAACGCCCGCCGGCACAAAAGCAATAAAGCTCCTGTCTATAAAGTTCTGCTTGCCGTCTATCCAGATTTCTATCTCGCCGTTTAAGTTATATGGGTCCTTGGGGTCGGAGCCAACCCAGGCAATCGTCTCATCATAATTGTGCTTGTGCGCCCCGATGGTGCGGGACTTAAGCGAGCCGGTTTTCTGGGGCCAATCGCCGGGTAAAAACCACGCCGTTTCCATATAGAAAGCGCCTTTTAAAACGTCACTGTCTAGGGATAGCAAACGCCTTGCCTCATTATCCGCGAAAACGGGCGACCAAGGCGCGGCTCCAACAACATCTCTAAGCTCCGTCACAAAGTATTTCTTATCCCACTTAGCCATTATTTCTTTTTCCTCCTTTTTTGATGACCGCCGGGGTCGGCTTCGGCTAAAGACCCGGCGCCTATCATGATGGTGAATTCCAGGTGCGGCCTTTTATATTTTTTCCAGGTTAATGGCCCGTGCTTGACGCCTTTGGGCACATATACTGCCGACGTTTTGTTGATTATCAGAGGCTGTCCGTCCACCATAAATTCTATTTCCCCGCCCAGCTCCTCTTGGTTTTCAGGGTCTGTCCCCAGATGGATCACAATTTCGTCGTAATCGTGTGTATGTTCGAAGATATGCGGGTTGGGGTCGGGCATGCCGAAAACCCAGCCAGTCTCGATATAGAAGTTACTGCCCGGCACCAGGTTATTACTCATCAGCGTCATCGCCGGTCGCCGTCCTTTAACCTCGGTTAACGGGACGACCTCATAGGCTGGTTTTTTGACGAAATGTTTTTTCGCATCGAATTTAGGCATGTATAGTATCCTCCTTATTAGATTAAACGTGCGGTCTCCATACCCTTGCTTATAGCGTCGACTATCAGTAAAGGCTCTTTACAGTCGCCGACGGCGTATAGCTCCGGCACTTTCCCCTTCAAGCTTTCGTAGAGTTCCAGATTAGGTTGGAGCGGCAAGGCGGGGATTATCGTATCGGCTTTGACGGTCTCTTTCTCATTATGTTTATTGATTATCGTCAGTCCCTTTTCTGTAATTTCCACATATTCTTTAACGCCGCTTATCAAAGTGACGCCCTTTTTGCGGAACCACGTGAACAAGTACGCCTGGATAACGTCCACCATGCCCTGACCAAGCGTTTCAGATTGCTCAACGATGGTTACCTGACGTCCTCTTTTAACGAGGAACTCGCCGAGCTCACAGCCATGGAGGCTCCCTCCTATAATCACCACCCTTTTCCCGATGGGTAGATAGAATTTAGTCAACTGTCTTAGCAAGTCAGGTTTGAGGAATCTTAAGTATTGTTTAAGATTTTTATGGAGTCTAACGCCGCTGACTACATTGGGACTTTCTATTCCTTTTATTGCCGGAGTCACGACCTTACCGCCAGTGGCGATAATAACTACGTCCGGTTTGATTTCTTCTATCATTGCCATATCAACTTTTTTTCCGAGGTTTATCTTGACGCCTAGCTTTTTAATCTGGCGTTGGAGGTAGGCAATCATTGATGGCAGGTCTTCCTGCTCCGTCCCCTTTACCACGGCGGCGATAGGCATCAGGCCGCCGAGCATCTTTCCTTCCTCGTAAAGCGTTACATCATGTCCCCGCAGCGCCGCCACCCGAGCTGCTTCCATGCCCGATGGGCCTCCGCCCACCACCATTACCTTTTTCTTTTGCTCCGCTTTTTCAATCGAGTTGTATTCTTTGCCCATGAAGGCGTTAATACGGCATCTCCGACTGCCCAAACAGTTCTCGCAGGCGGTACAGGGCGCGATATCATCTAATTTCCCCGCCGCGATCTTATTGGGCAATTCAGGGTCGGCTTGGAGCCGCCGCGTCATAGCAATAAAGTCCGCTTTGCCTTCCCGCAGCACCCTTTCGCCCAGTTCAGGGTCGAGCTTGCCCACTACCATGATAGGGATGGATACCAACTCTTTAATCCCCGCCGCTAGGTTGATATTCCACCCCACCCCACGCAGGCTGGCATCATATTCTTTAGGGAAGTCTTGTAACTTTGTGACAGGCTCCGGATAGAATAGAAGGTCTGGCAGGTACGCGCCGACATGATAGCCCAGCCAGTGACTGCGCACGTGGATGGCATTTGCCCCGGATTCCTGTAATAGCCGCGCTGTCCTCTTGGCTTCATCGACGGTAAGGCATTTATTGTCGGCGACATACGCTAAGCGACCGATTTCAACGCTGTTGATACAAACGGAAACCGGGAAATCTTGCCCCAGCCGTTTTTTGATTTCTTTGATAATAGTCGTTAAAAAGCGCGCCCGGTTTTCCGGGCTGCCGCCATAGGCATCCTTCCTGCGATTCCAGAACGGCGATAAGAAATTATGCAGAAGGTGGCTGCTGGCAGCGTTGATATCCACGCCATCGAATCCTGCCTTCTGCGCCCGCACCGCGGCGTTGGCGAACTTGTCTATGATAGCCTCGATTTCCGGTATCGTTAGCTCGTGGGGCGTTTCATTATGGAAATCGTTAGGATTTTTTAATACTACATTCGAGGCAGCTATCGGCGGTCCCTTGAAAGGCGGGTCCGGGTCGTTAATAGGATTGGCTTGCCAGGGCCCATCGTGGTTCATCTGCATAAAGGTCGGGCAGCCATATTTGTGAATTATTTGTGTAAGCTCGCTTAAACCTTGAATGTATTTGTCGTCGTCGATGCGGTAACGCGCCCGCCACCTTGCGCCGGCCGGATAATCGATTGTCGGCGATTCTACTATCAATAGCCCCACTCCTCCTCGCGCCAGGCTCTCGTAATATGCCAGGATGGCTTTGTTCATGTGGGTTTCATCCTCGTGCCACATGAAAGTCCCCGCCCCTGTTTTTATCATTCTATTCCTTGTTTTAACCTTGCCGATATAACCCGGCTCAAGCAGCTTCTCGAATTTAGCGCTACCCATCTCTATTTGTGCTCCTGCTGGAAATAACTCGTTGTTATTATACAACTTTAGTCATTTATCTTCATTAAAATAGCTAAGGGAATACGTATTAATTATACGAAATTGAAGTGCCGGTGGGAAATTGGTTAAAATGTGTTATTTGGACAATGAAAAGGGGAATGCTATGTTAAAATATACAGAAAAAGATATCTTTATTAATGGCATTAAAATTCATTACTATCGAACGGGCGGCGATAAACCGCCCTTTATTTTACTCCACGGCGCTACCGACAACGGTCTATGCTGGATAACTTTGGCAAAAGCGCTCGCTGAAAAGTACGATGTTATTATGCCAGATGCTCAAGGGCATGGACTTTCCGGCAGGCTGGATAAGGGTTTTACTTTTCAGAGTCAAACTGATCAGGTCGCCGGGCTGATAAAACAACTGAAATTGAGAAATTCTATTATCATGGGGCATTCTATGGGTGCCGGTACCGCCGCAAACGTGGCGATTGATTATCCTTCTCTCCCTAAGGCTATCATTCTGGAAGACCCTCCCTGGGGTGTTGCGGGACCACCTAAGTTAGAGAAACGTGGGGAAACTGATAAGCCGCCTGTAGATATGATGCAGTTTTTAGTGGGAATTAATAAACTTTCTCTGGAAAAAATCATCGAGGAAGGTAAAAAACTCGACCCCTCGTGGTCGGATGAGGAAAGACTTTACTGGGCAAAAGCCAAGCAGCAGTTCGATTCCTCTCTTTTTTCAAAAATGGTTATTAATCCGCTTCCTTATACTGAACTTGTGACCAAAATACAATGTCCTACTCTCCTTATCATTGCAGAATCCGGCATTGTAACCAAAGAGGTAGCGGAAAATGCCGCCCGCCTCTGGAAATCTAAAAACCCCTTCAAATGGGTACAAATCAAGGGCGCTACGCATAACATCCGCCGCGATAATTTTGCCGCGTTCCGTGAGGCTGTTTTTAGTTTCCTTAAATCCCTGCCTGATTAAAAGCTCTGGAGGAGGTGCCTTGGAAAAAAGAATTGAAGCTTTATTACACCGCATGACGCTCGAGGAAAAAGTATCGCTACTGGCTGGTATTGATAACTTTCACCTGCAAAGCATTAAGCGACTGGGCATACCTGCTGTTAAGGTCACCGATGGGCCGCACGGCGACAGGACGATGGATGAAAGAAACCCCAGTATTACCTTGCCCGCCACCTGTTTCCCCACCGGCGTCGCCTTAGCAGCCACCTGGAACCCAGCACTTATTTACAGGGTAGGCGCTGCCCTAAGTGAGGAGACCAAAGCGCGGGGCTGCGCTATTTTACTGGGCCCCTGCGTCAATATCCACCGCTCCCCTCTTGGCGGCCGGAACTTTGAGAGCTATTCTGAAGACCCTTATCTCTCTTCGAGGATAGCTGTGGCTTATATTATGGGAGTCCAGAGTAGGGGAGTAAGCGCCTGTGTTAAGCATTTTGCCCTGAACAACTCCGAATTCGAAAGAATGACCATCAGTTCCGAGGTAGATGAACGGACAATGCGGGAGATTTATTTTCCTTCTTTTGAAAAAGCGGTCAAAGAAGCCGGAATATGGTCAGTCATGTGTTCCTATAACAAGGTCAACGGCACTCATGCCTCCGCCAACCGCTGGCTGCTTATGGAGATTTTAAAAAAGGAATGGGGTTTTAAAGGGTTAGTCATGTCCGACTGGTTTGCTACTCACAGCACTATATCGGCGGCTAACGCTGGACTCGACCTGGAAATGCCTGGCCCAGCGCGTTATTTCGGAAAGGCTTTATTAAAAGCTATTAAAAACGGTGAAGTTGACATAAAGATAATAAATGACAAGGTCCGGCGTATCTTAAGAGTATTGCTCAATACAGGCGTATTGGATGGGAAAATTACCATGCCCGGTAAAATTAAAGAATTCCCCGGCCATCGTAAACTTGCACTAGAGGCCGCCGAAGAAGCCATTGTACTTTTAAAAAACGATAGACATATCCTTCCCCTGAAAAAGTCCATCCGCTCTATAGCGGTCATCGGGCCTAACGCCGCTGAAGCCAGTATTCAGGGCGGCGGTAGCGCTAACGTTAACGCGTATTACAAGGTCTCCCCCCTTGAAGCTCTCCGTGAAAAGTGCAGTAAATCTATAAAGATTTCTTATGAGCTGGGCTGTCCTAACAACGTACGAACATCGACAATAAATCCAGCCTACTTGTTTAATGACAGAACTGGTAAAAAACATGGCTTGAAGTTTGAATATTTTAGTAATAGTGAATTTAAAGGAAAGCCCGCGATAATCCGGACAGATGCTAATTTGAATTTCATGTGGACGATTGATTCTCTGCCTGTGACGGGTATAAAGGCTGACGATTTTTCCGCCCGATGGCAGGGATTTTTCAAAGCTCCGGCAACCGGAAGATATAAATTCGGTCTGTCAGCCAGTGGCTGGGGACGACTTTATATCGCTGATAAACCGGTATGCGGCAACTGGGGAAAGCGCAAGGACATCGAGGTCTTTCACGCGGAAGAAAATATCGGTTATTTCCCCATGGAGTCCGGTAAAATATATTCCATAAAAATTGAATTCTGCCGGAACCCTTATAATAAGTTTCCGATGCACACTTTAAGGATTGGTTGCGATATACCCCTGCCTGTTGACCTTTTAGAGCGCGCCGTTAAAGCCGCCGCCTGCGCCGATGTCGCTATCATTTTCGCCGGGCTCACCGAGGAATACGAAAGCGAAGGGTTCGATAGAAAAAGCATGGATTTACCTGAAAAACAAAAGGAACTAATAGATAAAGTTGCTGCTGCCAATCCCAATACCATCGTCGTCCTGAATAACGGCTCGCCGCTGGCAATGGACCCTTGGATTGATGAAGTTCCCGCCGTCGTGGAAGCATTTTTCCCCGGTCAGGAATGCGGCAACGCTATCGCCGCCGTCCTCTTCGGTGATGTCAATCCCTCCGGAAAACTGCCGGATACTTTCCCGCGGCGTTATAAAGATAACCCCGCCTTCGCCAATTACCCCGGCGAGAACGGCAAGGTGCACTATCGAGAGGGTATCTTTGTCGGCTACCGTCATTACGACACCAAAAAAATTGAGCCGTTATTTCCCTTCGGGCACGGGCTTTCCTATACCGACTTTAAATATAGCAATTTAAAAATCAGTCCCGCTAAAGCAAAAGCAGGGGATAAAATAAAAGTCAGGACCGACGTCAAAAACACCGGTAAGGTAGAGGGCAAAGAGGTGGTTCAGCTATACATCTCAGACATCGTTAGCAGCGTCCCGCGTCCGCTTAAAGAACTAAAGGCTTTCCAAAAAGTGTCGTTACTCCCCGGCGAAATAAAAACAGTGAAATTTACTCTGGATAAAGAAGCGTTATCTTTTTATAACCCTGCCAAAAAAAAATGGGTGGCTGAACCCGGCGACTTTGAAATACAGGTTGGAAGTTCATCTAGGGATATAAGGGCAAGAGGAAAATTAACTTTAATCAAGTGAAATTATAAAAGCACAGGATTGCCTTTAATGGGAAATTTTTTCATTCCCTCCCGGCACTCCTTTTTATCCAGCCCCGGTTGCCACTTCGCACAGCACGCAGGCTTCACGGCGTGTATCAGGCAGATGGCAATCCCCTGGTTAAACTTTAGAAAGGCACAGGCGCCGTTTATATGGCGTATCAGGCGGTATTCCGAATAACTCCACCGCCCGTCGTCATATAGTTTATCCCAGTCGTTTACCGTTATTCCTAGGTATTTCACAATTCTTTCTATATCCATCGGCGTTACGAAAGCCTGGTGTTTCATGCAGCACACCCCGCAGCGACGGCACTCCATCGTTGCCGTTTCCTTTTTCATTGCGGACTTAGCTTTCAAACGTCTCATAAAAAATATTTCCTCAATCGCTCGGCGGCAGTTTCCGGAGGTATGATGCAGATGTTCTCGTCCTGCATTATCTGGTAGTAAAACTGGTCGCTCGTCTCGATGGATGAATAAAGTAGCATCCCCCGCGGCGTTATCCGGGCGTGTGCCCAGAACCTGTCTTTAGCGAACCCGGAATAGGTGCTCATATTAAAGCTAATGAGTTTGAGTTCATCGATATACGCAAAGACCTTAAGCAGGCCGGAGCTGAAATCACGCAATTCTTTCACAGTCAATTCCGTTATTGAAGCCCTGCCCGGGAAGACTGCGATCACGTCCGAAAGGCGCCCTTTAGGGGCGAAACTCGTCAGCCACTCTACATTGCCGATTTTCCCCAGGTATCTTTGTTTGTTCCGTTTTTCTTCTTCCAGTAGGTCGCTCCAATAATTTGAACCCTTTTCCTGATAGTATCTTTCCGCCGCTTCCAGTAACTCTTTCTGATAATCCGTAGGGTAGTAGCCGGCATTGCTTTGAAGGTGTGGATGGACAAGGCTGCCCCCGGAGGGCGGCATATAGTTCCACCCCATGAAATGGTAAATCGCCCTGGCATCGAATTTTTCTACGCTTTTAAGGTAGGATTGCGCCACTGTCAGGGTATTGTACACCGTTTCTGCGTCGAAGCCTTTTAAAGGAACAAAATGTTTATCAGTTACAACCACAACCGAGCTGTAAACATCGTACGGATTATTATTCGGGAAAACTATAGCTTTACCTTTGCGGATGATGCCCTCGTGGATAAGGTCGGGCGGAAAGCGCGGCGTTATTTGCTCGACGAGCGGCTGGCAGAACGGACAGGTCAGCTCTTGCGACCTTTTTTCAAGGGAGGTTAAATCGGGCTTGACGATTTTATCTAATGAGTACTGGACGATGCGGCATGTCCGCCCGGTCAGCGGGTCGAAGCGGAGTTCTAGCAGAATAATAGACTCGTTGAGATAACCGGAGCTATCGCGTACCATCATCCGCGATGGCAGAACCTCGCGCCTGAACTCAATCAGGCTGTTTTTTTTAGATGATTTCATAACTATTATTTAACGATATTGCTTATTTGTTTAAATTTGTCGCCCTTAGCAACCTTGAGCAGCTCGAACAGCGCCATTTCGATGGTCGTTACACCGATGCCTGCGGCGCTCATTCTGGATAGTGCCGCCAACTTGTTCTCCAGCCCTCTTGAGGAGATACAGTCGCCAACTACCTGGACTTCATAGCCTGCCCGCGCTAGCGCCGTGGCTGTCTGGTAAACGCAGATGTGCGCCTCTATCCCCGCGATGAGTATCTGCTTGCGCTTAAGTGCCCCCAGCGCTTTATTGAACAAATCCTCGTCGCAGCAGTTGAAGCAGACTTTTTCTATTGGTTTTAAGTCAGGAATAAGAGTTTTTATCTCCGGGATAGTCGGTCCCAACCCCTTGGGGTATTGTTCGGTAATCATTATCGGTATTTCCAGAACCTTTGCTCCCTGGATTAGCTTAGTCACGTTATGTAAAAGCTTCTCCTTTTCGTACATTACAGGGAACAATCTTTCCTGGAAGTCGATGAGTATAAGAGCCGTACTATTGATGTTCAGCGGTGAAGGTATATTCAATAAAGCCTTACCTCAATTCTTTAAAATATAATTCTAGTTTTCGTCATCAGGTTAACGTTTTAAGTATAAATTCTGTCTGAGTGTGTGTCAAAGTCAAGAAGTTATATTTACCCTACTAAAGAGTCACCGCAAGGAATTTATAGCAAAGTGCTTTAGCTGGCTGTATAGCCCCGACTGAAAAACCTTAGAGCCGCGAACTGATTTACCGCCTGGTCCAATAGTTTTTTATTTAGTGTTGCTTCAGCATTGATGCTCCTTGCCAGGAATACCTGCGCCATCCGCTGCCGGTCTTTCATAATCGCTCTGGTGCCGAGCCCACGGTAGGTTTCGATATCCTGATAATAGCGGAACCTAGACATCTCTTCGGCGTTAAGCGGGTCCGGCGCACCCTTCGGCGGCTGTGGTACTGCAAGATGGACATCCAGCCTCTTGGGATGCGTCTGCAGCAGACCAGCCACAAAACTCCACGCCGTCAGCACCGACGGCACCATGGCTTTCATGCGGAATACCTTGTAATTCATCTTGCTCTTCTTGATAGCGGTGTACTGCGACTTATGCAGCAAGGCAAAGGCTTTGGCGGCCTCCATCAGACCTTTATCTGTCCATAGAGTGCTCCCCATTTTCTCCGTCAGCTGGCGATACTCCTCGTCGATGAAGATGCCGGTCTGGCA
>DAOUCO010000104.1:0-16562 GCA_034432135.1 Dehalococcoidales bacterium
AACGACCTGATGGAATTCTTCGGGTTTGTAAGCGAAAGCGGCATCGATACACTGAAGAAAGTCAATAAACAAACGCTGCGTAATTATCTCGCAAAACTCATGGAGCAAAAATACGCTAAAAGCAGCATTGCCAGGAAACTATCAGCTATAAGGTCGTTCTACCGCTATTTGATGCGGGAAGAAATGGTATCGGCAAGTCCGGCGGCGACCACGGTCTCACCGAAGCTGGACAAGAGATTACCTGAATTCCTGACTCAAGACGAAGCTAAAAAACTGGTGGAATCGCCGGATGTCTCACAGCCACAGGGACAGCGGGACCGGGCACTGCTGGAACTGCTCTATGCCTCCGGCTTAAGGGTAAGCGAACTGGTGAATATGAATATCGAGCAGGTGAACCTGGCAACCAATGAAATACGGGTATGGGGCAAGGGGGCTAAAGAGAGGGTGGTATTAATAGGCGAACCGGCGGCGGAGGCATTGAATAACTACATCAATGAGGGAAGAAAGGAACTACTCGGCGGCAAGAAGAATAATGCCCTGTTCGTAAACCGCTATGGAGAACGTATTTTAGTCAGGCGGGTACAGAAGATATTGAATAAATACTCAAAAAATATCAATAAAAGTATCCATCCACATATATTACGGCATACGTTCGCCACGCATTTGCTCGATGGCGGGGCCGACCTGAAGGTGGTACAGGAACTGCTGGGGCATGCCGACCTTTCCTCGACGCAGATTTACACCCACGTTACGCAGAGTCGGGCACGGAAGATTTACCTCTCCGCCCATCCAATGGCGCGGGGAGAAAAAGCAGATACTACTTAAAAATGAAGATGGGGGAAGATAAATAAAGGGAATTCCTGAATTCTAAACAAATTCAAAAATCAAAAACGCAGATAAAAGATAAAGGAAGAAAGGGACGGAATTCCAGACTACGCTGGAAAGACAACGCAATATCAGAGCAGAGATGGGGATTGCTACGTCCTTCTGCGGAAGGACGCGCAATGACAATAGAGAAGAGAAAGCGACGGGACAAGGCGCTAAAAGTGAATAAACGACTCAAGAAATTACATGACAAGCTTGTGGAAAAAGACATCGATGGGATTTTGATAACGCAACCGGCAAACCGACGGTATCTTTCTGGCTTCGATGGGACGGCAGGCTACCTGATAATTACCGCCAAGCAAGCGATACTGGCGACGGATTCCCGATATACCGAGCAGGCGAAAATCGAAGCGCCAGACTTTAAGGTCAAGAAAATTAGCGGTAGCCTCGAAAGGTGGTTGCCGAAATTATTATACGATATAGGGATTAGGCGGCTGGGTTTCGAGGGAGGGGATGTTACTTTTAATTTTCAAAAGCAGATACTGGACGCTCTGAAAAAGAAAAAATATACCGTAAGACTTATCCCCACCGAAGGGTTTGTTGAAAGGATAAGGGCGGTCAAAGAGCCGGAGGAAATTGAGTTTATCAGAAAAGCAGCGGAGATAACCGACTTTGCTCTTGAGTCCGTCGAGCCTAAGATTAGAGCAGGCATGATGGAAAAGCAGGTAGCGTGGGAACTGGAGAAAGCTTTACGCGAAAGAGGAAGCCAATCGCTACCCTTCGATATCATAGTCGGCTCGGGGCCAAACGCAGCGCTGCCCCACGCCAAGCCTACCGATAGGGTCATTAAAGAAGGTGAACCCATAGTAATAGATATGGGGGCAAGATACAAAGGCTACGCAAGCGATATGACGCGTACAATATGTGTCGGGAAGCCAGACGCCGAGTTTAAAAAAGTTTACAATACAGTCTTAGAGGCACAAAAGACAGCGACAAAAGAAATTAAAAAAGGAATGACGGGCAACCAGGCCGATAAAGTCGCAAGAGAGGTAATTAAAAAGGCAGGTTATGAGAAAGCTTTCGGACATGCACTGGGACACGGAGTGGGACTGGCGGAACATGAGTTGCCCCGACTAGGTCCAAGCTCAAAAGATATTCTTGAGAACGGTATGGTATTTACGATAGAACCGGGTATTTATTTACCGAGGTGGGGAGGCGTGAGAATCGAAGATACGATGGTGATGGAGCAAGGAAGAATAAAACTATTAACACATGCGAGGAAAGCTACTTGTTAAAGGCAGATTTACATATCCATACTAAATATTCCATGGACTGTCAAACGCCGCTGGACAAGATTATCAGTCGGTGTCAGGAACTGGGAATAAACTGTATCGCTATCGCCGACCACGGCACGGCGGAAGGCGGACTGGAGATACAGAAAATTGCTCCGTTTAAGGTAATCGTGGCAGAAGAAATATTGACGACCGAGGGTGAAATCATGGGCATGTTCCTGAAGGAGACGATACCCAGCGGCATCACACCGCGGGAAGCCGTAAAGCGTATCCGAGAGCAGGACGGACTGGTCAATATTCCCCACCCTTTTGAAACGATACGCGGCTCGGCGTTAAAGGACAGGGCCATAGATGAGATAGCGGAAGACATCGACCTGATGGAAGTTTTTAACTCGCGCAGTCCTTTCCCATCCAATACCAATAAAGCCAGGGCGTTTGCAGCGAAACACGGCATACCGGGCAGCGCCGGCAGCGACGCACATTCAATTCAAGAAATCGGCAATGCTTACATAGAGATACCGGACTTTAATAACAAGGAAGAATTTCTCAAGGCGCTAATGCAAGGTATAATCCGTGGAAAAAGGTCGGGGATATTCGTTCATTTCTCCAGCCAATGGGCAACGATAAAATCAAAGTTACACCTAAGGGAGAAAGCATGAGTAAACTCTACAAAATCGGCTGGTTTTCCACAGGGCGGGGCGAAGGCTCCAAGGGAATGTTAAGGGCAGCGCAGGAAGCAATAAAGGCCGGTAAGCTTAAAGCAGAAATCGAGTTTGTGTTTTGCGCCCGGGAACGCGGCGAAACGGAACCCACCGACCGATATCTTGATATGGTGAAGGAATATGGTATCCCACTGGTAAGCTTCTCTTACCAGAAATACCGGGCGATGCGAGGTATGCCCAATCCCGACCTATCACAGCCCCTGCCGCAATGGCGTATCGACTATGATAAAGAGGTTATAAAACTATTAAGAAAATTCAATCCCGACCTAGTAATACTGGCAGGACTAATGATTGTAACTTCTCCTTTAATGTGCAACAAATATAAAATCATCAACCTGCATCCGGCAGCTCCCGGAGGACCGGCAGGCACGTGGCAGCAGGTGATTTGGAAGCTAATCGAAAATAAAGCAGAGATACAGGGAATCAAGATGCATGTGGCAATACCCGAGCTGGACATGGGACCGACAGCAACTTATTGTACGTTTCCGATAAGAGGTCAAGCCTTTGACAGTCTTTGGGAGGAAATAAAGGGAAAGTCAGTGGAGGAAATTAAGGCGACACAGGGGGTGGAGAACGCTCTATTCAAGACTATAAGGGCGCACGGAATGGTACGGGAATTACCGTTGATAGTCGCCACACTTAGAGTATTCAGCGAAGGAAAGATTAAGATAACGAAAGACCGGCAGGTAGTTGACGCAGACGGTCATATCATCAAGGGCTACGACCTCACTAAAGAGATAGACGAGGCGGTGCGGGGAAAGCTATAAAAAATACGACAATCCCGCATTGTAAGTGCCAATTCCTTGTGCTATCATCAATCCACACAGAAATCCTGAAATTACGGACAATATCTGTCACAAGGAGGTGAAGCATAAAATGAAGCCTTTTGGTAGAATTGGCTCTTTGGTTACTCGGTTCGCGGGCGGGGGCATAAATGTCCCCCTACTGCGAAGGATTGTGGGTGGTCTGGGAGCAACACTGCCATTAATTCTGGTAGTTTGGGGACTGGTTCTCAACGGGGCTGTAGAAGGCTCGATGAGTGATTATTATGCTTTCAGGACACGAGACGCTTTTGTGGGAATTTTATTCGTCATAGGATGGGTGTTATTTGCATATAAAGGATTCCAAAAAGTGGACAATATTGCCGGAAATCTGGCATGTGTATTCGCATTGGGTGTAGCGCTTTTCTCCAACACGGACGGCGGGTGGATTAGTAAGGTTCATTTCACATGCGCAGGCTGTCTGTTCGCCATATTCGCATTTTTCTCTATTTTCCTCTTCACGAAAACAGATAATGCACCAAAGGATTTCTGGCTGGCGGTGAAGTGGGTATTTAAAGGCGGGGCTTTAAAAAAAGAGGAAAATGTTACAGAACAAAAGATAATGCGTAATAAAGTTTATATAGCCTGTGGCATAATTATACTGGTCATGCTGTTATTATTGGGATTATATATGTGGCTCTGGCAGGACACTGTAATCGAAAAAATTAAGCCGGTATTAATTCTTGAATGATAATGGTCTGGGCATTTGCCGCTTCGTGGCTAATCAAGGGCGAGTACTTATTGAAGGATAAAGAAGAACTAAGCGGTGCAAACAAACACGCTTAGATAGTGTAATAACTCACATTTAGAAAAGGAAAGAGGGGGCGAAACTGCCCCCTCTCGTTTTATTTGAAGAGATTGCTTGTGTCTGGTAATAGTCTTTTATTTTTTCTCTTTCTTTATTTTCTCTTCTTTAATCTCCGAAGGTTTGCTGAGGACTTCATCGATAATACCGTATTCGACAGCCTGCTGGGGATTAAGATAGAAATCACGGTCGGTGTCATGAGTAATTTTCTCTAAAGTCTGGCCGGTATGCCTCACCAGAATATCCTTAATAGTATCCTGCTGGCGCATTATCTCTTTAGCGGCAATAACGATATCCGTCGCCTGGCCACGGGCACCCCCCATAGCCTGATGCATATGGATAGTAGCGTGGGGTAGAGCATAGCGCTTACCTTTAGCGCCGGCACAAAGCAGCACGGTAGCCATGCTGGCAGCCATGCCGACGCAGATAGTGGACACATTCGGGCGAATAAGCTGCATGGTATCGTAGATGGCCAGTCCGGCGCTGATAACGCCACCCGGGCTCTGAATATACATATTAATGTCTTTTTCCGGGTCTTCCCTTTCCAGATAAAGAAGTTGCGCGATAAGTACATTAGCAATGGGGTCGGTAATCTCAGTAAAAAGCATGATAATCCGCTCTTTTAAAAGCATCGAATAGATATCCGAGACTCTCTCGCCCCTCGGGCTGGTTTCGACGACATAAGGCATGACATTCAACGGATAATTGTTCATTTTTCCTCCTCCTTTTTCTCCTTGACAGGTTCTCCTTTATTTCTTGCAATATCGGTAAGACGCTCAATGGTCTTACGTGTTTTAATAGATTGGATTAGCGACTGGCGGTTCTGAGGGGTATCAAGAATTTTAATCATATCCTCTTTTTTATCGCCGCCGATGCTGCGCACCATATTATCAATGCCATTCTTAATTTCTTCATCAGTAACTTCGATTTTTTCCAATTCCGAAATTTTACTCAAAACTAGAGAAGCATTAACGTTTCTGATAGCCACCGGGCGTAACTCTTCCTGCAGTTGTTCAGGGGTTTTATGGATACTGCGCAGGTAATCGTCCATACCCTTGCCCGTCAGCTGCAACTGCCTTGCCTGGTCGTTGATAATACGGTTAATTTCAATATCAATCAGAATGGGAGGGTATTCGATTTTCGATTGCTCGACGGCAGCATTGATAACCTTTTCTTCATGGTCCATGCGGGCGCGTTCTTCCGCCCTCAATTTAAGACTTTTCGTCACTTCTTCACGAAGAGCGTCGAGAGTTTTATAATCTTTAGAGACCTGCGAGGCAAAGGCGTCGTTAAGCTCGGGGAGTTTTTCCTCTTTTACTTCATGGAGAGTGACTTTAAAATGAGCCTGCTTACCGGCGAGTTGAGCGCTGGGATAATCAGTCGGAAAGGTTAAATCAAACTCCTTTGTTTCATCCTTTTTCATACCGACAATCTGGGCGGCAAAACCGGGCGCGGGTGCGTTGGAGTCTTTAGAGACAATGTACTGGGAGCCTACTCTTTGCAAGAGAGGTTTGTCTTCTGAATTGGAGTTAATATCAATAACAGCCATATCATTGTATTCCACCGCCCTATCGACTGGTTCCCAGGTGGCATACTGATGGCGCAACTCTTCGAGGACGGAATTGATATTTTCTTCTTTAACATCAGGTATTTCCGGAGATATCCTTATACTCTTGTAGTCGCCGAGGGTAACGGTTGGAGTAAGCGGAACGACCGCTTTAAATATCAGCGGTTCTGCCTGAGTAATTTCAACACTCGGCTGGGCATAAGGCTCGATTGCCTGCTCCTTGAGAGCCTGCTCGTAAGCCCGAGGGATAATATGGTCGATAGCTTCTTCAAGTAGCCTGGTCCGCCCTAAAGTTCGTTCCAGGATAGGGCGCGGGGCTTTGCCCTTGCGGAAGCCAGGAACATTAGCCGTTTGCACCAGATGACGGTAGGCATCCTGCATACCGCTTTCCATTTCCGCAGGCTCCATCTCGATAGTGAGGAAAGCCTGGCTATTTTCCACTTTTTCTTTAGTTACTTTCAAGATTCCTCCATTAAAGTCACTCTTCTTCTATCAGGCGCAGGTGCAGGTCAGCAAGCTGCTCTTCTGTTACCCGAGAAGGCGCTCCAAGAGTCATATCTATGGCGCTCTGGTTTTTAGGGAAAGCGACGACATCGCGGATATTCTGTTCTCCGGTCAAGACCGCCATAGTACGGTCAATTCCAGCACCGAAACCGCCATGAGGGGGAGCGCCGAAATTAAAGGCTTCCAGCATATGGCCGAAAAGAAGATTGATACGCTCATCGTCATAGCCAAGTATTTTCAATATCTTTAGCTGCAGGTCGGTGCGGTGGATACGGATACTGCCGCTAGCCAACTCCCAGCCGTTACAAATAAGGTCGTAATTTTTACCATGTACTTTATCTGGAGCGGTATCCAGCAAAGGAATCTCCTCGTCTTTGGGATGAGTAAAAGGGTTGTTAGCGGCTTCCCAGCGCCCCGTTTCCTGATTGCGGATAATGAGCGGAAAATCAACAATAAAGGCAAAGTATAAAACGTTAGGGTCGGCCAGGTTAAGGCGACGCGCCATCTCGCGGCGGAGGGTATCCAGAGCTGGATATATTTTCTCTGGTTCGCCGGCTATGATGAGCAGGAGGTCGCCTTTATCAGCATCGCAGGACTTAGCAATTTGTTTTACCTGGTCTAGAGTGAGATATTTAGCGGCTACGGATTTCACCATATCTTGAGTGAGGTCAGATAAATTACCACCAGGTGAGCCCAGGGAAATGGTTAACAGTCCTTGAGAGCCGGCGCTGGTTGCCAGCTGGTTCAGTTCTTCAAGCTGATGGCGAGTGTAATCGCCACAGCCGGGAGCGGCAAAAACCCTGACGACACCGCCAGCGGCAACAGCCGTTTTGAATACAGTAAAATCCGTTTTTTTAACGATATCGGTAATGTCCGCAATCTCAAGTCCATAACGCAAATCAGGTTTTTCCGAAGCATAGCGCAACATGATGTCGGCATACTTTAAACGAGGAAAAGGATTGATGATTTTTAGTTCCGGTTTGATGGCTTTAACCATCGAAGAATAAAGCTCCTCGAGCAATTGAAGAACGTCGTCCTGCGTGACAAAGCTCATCTCAACATCAAGCTGGGTATGCTCCGGCTGGCGGTCAGCACGCAGGTCTTCATCGCGGTAGCAGCGAGCAAGTTGATAATACTTTTCCAATCCACCTACCATCAGGAGCTGTTTAAGCTGCTGGGGGGACTGGGGCAAAGCATAAAAGTTACCGGGATGGATACGACTGGGCACAAGGTAATCCCGTGCGCCTTCTGGAGTACTTTTAATGAAAGTAGGTGTTTCAACTTCGATAAAACCACGGGCATCAAGGAAATCATGCATAAATTTAGTGACGCGATGCCGCAGCAATAGATTTTCTTTCATGCGGGGTCGGCGCAAATCAAGGTAGCGGTACTTAAGGCGGACGTTTTCATCGACCTCAACCTCTTCATTGATATAGAAGGGAGGAGTATTGGAGGTATTAAGTATCTCGACTTCCTTGACAATAACTTCGACGTTACCGGTGGGCAGCTTCGGGTTTTCGGTACCGGCAGGACGTTTAGCCACCTCACCAGTAAGTGTAATGACATATTCACTGCGCAGTTGTTCAGCGATTTTTAAAGCCGCAGGCGATATTGCCGGATTGAAAACGACCTGGACAATGCCTTCCCTATCCCGCAGGTCGATAAAGATGAGTCCGCCGTGGTCGCGGCGACGGTTGACCCAGCCGGCGAGCGAAACAACAGTGCCAATGTTTTCATTTCTAAGTGAGCCGCAGGTATGAGTGCGATACAAAGCAGTCTCCTGTAAATAGAGGATTCACTTTTGATTATAGCTTATACGAAGGGGAGCTTCAACAGGTTTAAAGAGGGCTTCTCATTGTGCTGAAGCTCAGCATTTGATAGAATGTTATGTAAGCACAGCCTTAACATCTGGAGAAAAGAGGTTGATATAGTTGGCCAAGACAATAGCGGAAATCAACGAAAAAATTAAAGAAGGTAAAGCGGTAGTTTTTAACGCTGAAGAAATCATCGAGATTGTCCGGGAAAAAGGCGCGAAAAAAGCCGCCCAGGAGGTGGATGTGGTGACAACGGGCACCTTCGGGATAATGTGCTCTTCCGGCGCATATTTTAATATCGGCCACAGCAAGCCGCGGATAAAGCTGGGTGGCGGCAGGGCCTATCTTAATGATGTACCAGCGTATACCGGACTGGCGGCGGTGGACCTGTTTATAGGAGCGAACGCCCTGCCGGATGATGACCCGCGCAACCGGATACACCCCGGAGAATTTAACTATGGGGGCGGCCACGTTATCGAGGAACTGGTAGCGGGAAAAGATATACGGCTAGTAGCAACGGCTTATGGCACAGACTGCTATCCGCGGAAGAAGCTGGAGACCTGGATAAACATTAAAGACCTGAACCAGGCAGTGCTTTTTAACATCCGCAATGTATACCAGAACTACAATGTGGCGGTAAATACATCAGACAAGACGATTTATACCTACATGGGCATGCTAAAGCCGAAGCTGGGCAATGCCAACTACTGTTCGGCAGGGCAGCTATCGCCGCTGTTCAACGATCCTTTTTATAAGACCATAGGCATTGGGACGAGAATATTTCTGGGCGGGGGGACAGGACTGATAGCATGGCAGGGCACGCAACACAACCCCAATGTACCCCGCACGGAAAAAGGCATCCCTAAAGAGGGGGCTGGTACACTGGCGGTTATCGGCGACCTGAAGCAGATGAGTCCCCGGTGGCTGGTGGGGACAAGCGTACAAGGATACGGGTGCAGTCTAACGGTGGGCATCGGCGTACCGATACCAGTATTAAATGAGGAAATTCTGCAATATACCACAATTACAGATGCGGAAATTTACGCGCCGGTAGTAGATTATGCCGAGGCGTACCCACAAAGGCTCCCGGATAAGCTCGGCGAGGTAAACTACGCTGAGCTTAGAAGCGGAAAGATAAAGATAAAAGGCAAAGAAGTACCGACCGCCTCAAGATCCAGCTATCCCAAGGCACTGGAAATTGCTAATATATTAAAGGAATGGATACAAAAAGGTAAATTCCTTCTAACCGAACCGGTAGAGAGGCTACCGGGGGTGGAATCCGGCGTTACCTTCAAACCATTAAAAGAACGTCCTATCGAGGAATAGTTAAGAGGGGTGAGCGATGGCTGTTGCAAAGAAAGTTGTGTTGCATTTTCCGAAGCGGATGGTAGACCGTCCGATAATATACCGCCTGGTTAAAGATTACGACCTGGAGTTCAATATACTTAAAGCTTCTATTACACCCGAGCAGGAAGGTCTGCTGGTGCTGGAGCTTAAGGGAAACCAGCAGGAATATGATAAGGGCATTGAATTCTTGTTAAAAGCGGGCGTGAAGATACAAAGCTTAAGTCAGGACGTGACACGTAACGAGGAACGATGTACCCAATGTGGGGCGTGCATTACCGTCTGCCCTACCGGCGCTTTCAAACTCGACCAGAAGACGATGATGGTGATATTCGAGAACGAGAAATGCATTGCCTGCGGGCTGTGCATCCCCGCATGCCCGCCGCGGGCGATGGAAGTACATTTTTAGTCGATGAAAGAGAATACCTACCAGCCGCGTACTTACCGGCACTGGATTGAAGGTAAGGACTTAGTCGCATTCAACGTTACGGTAAAAGAGACCGATTTATATATCAGAGCGACAAGAGAGCTTGAAAGAAAAGCGTACCGCCTGGTTCTCAAATACCGTCAGCAGGTTGAAGATTACATCAAGAAAGAGCCTGAATTCCGCACGTCACTAAAGCCGTTAGCTGTTCGCCATAACACCCCGCATATTGTGGCAGATATGATAGAGGCGGGTCAAAAAGCTAACGTGGGACCGATGGCGGCGGTAGCCGGAGCAATAGCGGAATACGTGGGAAAAAACCTCTTAGAGTTTTCTCCGGAAATCATCGTGGAAAACGGGGGAGATATTTTTCTTAAAATTGCATATAAAAGGGTAGTCGGGATTTACGCGGGAGACTCACCGCTAACGGGGAAACTGGGGCTGGAGATAAATCCAAAAAGTACGCCGTTAGGGGTTTGCACGTCATCGGGGACGGTGGGGCATTCCTTAAGCTTCGGGAAAGCCGACGCGGTAGTGGTGACGGCGGGTTCGGCAACACTAGCGGACGCAGCGGCAACGGCTATCTGCAATAGAGTTAAAAGTCCCGATGATATTAATGACGCCATCGAGTCAGGCAAAAATATTGTCGGGTTGAGGGGTATAATTATAATTTTAGGCAGTAATATCGGCGTCTGGGGTGAAATTAAACTCTGCGAGACTTCTGTTTAGAGCTTAGTGGGTTATTTTTATTTTCAGAGTACTCACTTCTCCTGTAACACCCTTAAGATTGGAGACCAGTCCGGCAAGAGTGTTATGGATAATCTGTGTCGTGAAATAATTCAAGGGCACGTTAGTACCATTGAGGATAATTTTTACCTGTTCATCGCCATCAATATTGAGTTCTAGATTTTTTATCGTATCGGTTCCCTTGAGACTGGCGAGAATACCAGCTACAACATGATAAATATAACCTTCGACGAAATAATCGAGTTTAATGGGAATATCATTAACGACGAGGCTGGTTTTACGTGCCATAGTTATTTCTCCTTCTCTTTGCCATGTTTCTTGACAAACTTGCGCAATTCTTTGAGAAAATGGTTCTCCCTAGCAGCATGAGTTTCAAGCAACTTCCTGGTATGGCTGATATAAGTGCGGGCATCGCTGGCCCTCGTTTCCCAGAGCGCTTGTGATAAATCATTGCCTTTTAGCTCGTCAATGCGTTTCCGCGAATGTAGCAACCGGTCCTTGAGGTCGGTATGCTCAAAAAGCAATGAATTGAGTGACGTGGTAAGTCTCTTGTCACCATATTTTTCTACAGCCGGCAGAAGGACAGTCTCTTCACGGCTGAAGTGCTTCGCCAGCCAGGTATTTATTGCCTCCAGCATGCGTTCAAGTTTTTCAAGATTCTCCAGCGATAGGCTCTCGCCGGGTGTAAAAGTATCTTTAGCTTCTTTCAGATTAGATAATAAAGTTATATCATTCACTGCTTTTTCAACAGATTGAGTCTTTTCACCAATGGTTTTATGTTCCGCAATAAGCTGGTCGATTAACTGAAGCGTTGTATCCATAAATCTACCTCCCAGTATAACATAGAAAATATGACCGTAACTATATGTCGCTCCCCGACTGATTACGAGGTGAGTGGAGTAAAATACATCGAATATACTGTTTATGTTTTTAAGCTGACGACGCGATATAAGGCGAAACCGGCACCACTTACGGCCAGTCCGACGATAAGCATAAAGACGCCATTAGCTATAGTCACCTGGATGAGACCGAATGCTGTAACAGCCATATAAAGGTAATTTTCAAGGTTCATTGCCTGGGCGTACATCAAGTGCGTAGCATTGGTGGAATCAAACCTTCCGCCCTTAAGAAGGTCCTGATAAGTAGGAGCAATAGCGCGGCGATGCGATGCGATAGTATCAGCGGCTTTCTGGGCATCTTCTGAGTTATTAATAGGAGTGTAGACGCCCGGTTGGTTAGGGTCTAAAGCCAGCGAGACTTTCTCCACATTCATGCGGTCAACGATAAGGTTATTTTTCATGATGCCTTCAGTGATAAACACCACGCCGATAGCGATTGCCGCCACACCAGCAACCATTACCGAGAGACTCAAAATTTTAACCAACTTCATTTATTGCCTCCTCATATTGTTTACTAAAATGGTAAACTATTGGTTAAAATTTGTATGTGATGTTTATCACAGGTAACCATGATGGACATGATATACTTTCGGGAAGAGGTAATAGATATAATTTAGATGCAACTTTTGTCACAGACTTGAATAATATTCGCACAATAAAATAAAAAGTAAAGTAAAACCTTGACATTAAAAAGAATTAATCATATTATTCGTTAGCTACATCATTGTGAATTCTCTTATATCCGGAGGTAAATCATGCCCAGTGAACAAGAAGTAACCTTATCAGCCCTACAAACTGCCCTGCAGATGGAAATAGACGGCAAAGAATTCTATCTTAAAGCGAGTAAAGCCAGTAAAAATATACTCGGCGCAGACTTGCTAAAGAAGCTGGCAGAAGAAGAGGATACACACCGCCAGGTATTCCAGGATATTTATAATAAAATAAAAAGTCAAAAAGTCTGGCCCGACATTAAATACCGTGGGGACGGGGGTCAGGTAATTAGAACGGTATTTGCCGAAGCCCTGGAAATGATGGATAAAAACATGACATCAATCAAGGAAGAAATGGATGCCATCAGAACAGGCATGGATATGGAGAATAAAACCTTAGACTTTTATAATAAAAGGAGCAAAGAGGCATCATATTCTGCCGAAAAGCAGCTTTATGAGGCTGTCGCCGTGCAGGAAGGCGAACATTACCGGGTGTTGATGGACTATTACGACTTTTTAAAGGACCCAGCACAGTGGTTTGTTAAAAAGGAACATACATCCGTCGATGGCGGGTAAGAGATAATACATTAACTCCAGAGGTGAGTAAAATGCTGAAAATCAATGACCTCTCCGTGGCGGTGGAAGGCAAGGAAATCATTCATGACATCAACCTGACGATAGAAACCGGTGAGACACACGTACTTTTCGGTCCGAACGGGGCAGGAAAAAGCACGCTGCTGATGGCTATCATGGGATTCCCTAAATACAAAGTGACCAAAGGAAGCATTCACTTCAAAGGTAAAGAAATTACCGGTTTGAGCGTCGATGAGAGAGCGCGGATGGGCATAGGCATGTCTTTCCAGCGTCCGCCAGTGGTGCGGGGGGTAAAGACGCGCGAAATGGTTTCGGCTTGCCTCAAAGGTCGCGGGGACGGAGAAGC
Organism: Dehalococcoidales bacterium; assembly: GCA_034432135.1. Taxonomy (GTDB): domain Bacteria; phylum Chloroflexota; class Dehalococcoidia; order Dehalococcoidales; family RBG-16-60-22; genus RBG-13-51-18. The sequence goes on from DAOUCO010000104.1 coordinate 13,415, forward strand.
AATCGAAAAGCTGGCAGAAAGAACAAACCTGCAGGAATTCCTGGATAGAGACATTAACTACGGTTTTTCTGGAGGAGAAATAAAGCGTTCCGAATTGATGCAATTACTGGCGCAGCGCCCGGAACTGACGCTGCTAGATGAGCCGGAATCGGGGGTTGATTTAGTAAATATAGCCCTTATAGGCGAGTTGATGAACGAATTGCTGGAAAAGAACTGTCCGATAGCGGAAAGACGCTGTATGGGACTTATCATCACGCATACCGGACATATACTGGACTATGTCAATGCAAGGACAGGCTACGTTATGTGCGATGGTACCATAGGCTGTGTAGGCGACCCACATGAAATGCTGGCTACAATCAGAGAAAAAGGCTACAACGAATGTATTAAATGCTACCTGGGAAGGATTTCTACCCATGAGTAAAATTAAAAGCTCCAAGACAGATAAGGATAAAGCCAAAGCGGCGGTAGATAAAGCGGCTACTTATGGAGAAGATATAAATTTAAAGAACTATGTAAGTCCCGATGAGAAACGCCCCTACCAAAAAGACCCCTCACAACTACCCCAACAGGCAAAAGGACAAATGTTAAGTGCCGGCATAATACTGGACGACCCAAGCCAGAGGTCGGGAACATATTTACAAATGGACAATACACCGGTTCATTTTTCCACAAAACAGGAAGGCGTAGAGGTAATGGCACTAAGTCGGGCGCTTGAAGAATACGACTGGCTGGCAGATTACCTCTGGAAAGCTGTGGCGGTAGACGCCGATAAATATACCGCTAATGTCGAACTTAATGAAAATGACGGCTACTTTATCAGGTCTCTGGCAGGACAAAAAACAATCTTTCCGGTACAAGCCTGTCTTTACATGGCGCAGGCTAAAGCCGTCCAGAACGTACATAACATCATTATCGCCGAAGAAGGCTCAGAACTGCATATCATCACCGGGTGTACTACCGGATTAAGAAACGAACCGGGACTACATATCGGGGTATCGGAGTTCTTTATTAAAAAAGGCGCTAAAGTTACCTTTACGATGATACATAACTGGAACCCGGAAATAGCAGTGCGTCCACGTACTACTACTATTATTGAGGAAGACGGCTTGTTTTTAAGCAACTATGTATTAATGAAGCCAGTAAATTCGCTACAGATGTACCCTACCGCTCAATGTAATGGTAACAAAGCTACAGTGCGTTATAACAGTATTTTGGTCGCTGGCAAGGGAACAAACCTGGATGTTGGTTCAAGAGTGTTCTTAAATGCGAATAACGCCAGGACCGAAATCATTTCTCGCGCCATTACGACCGGCGGAAACATCATAGCACGAGGGTATATCGAAGGTAATGCCCCCGATGTAAAAGGACACCTGGAATGCCGGGGCTTAATACTGGGCGAAAAAGGCATCATACACGCCATTCCAGAACTTAAAGGCAAACTAGCGGGAATCGACCTGTCACACGAGGCGGCGGTGGGTAAGATTGCCGAGGAAGAGGTAGAATACATGATGGCGAGGGGTTTAACTAAAGATGAAGCTACAGCGACCATCGTGAGGGGTTTTCTGCGGGTGGATATTGAGGGGCTACCGCCGATGTTAAGCGCAGAAATGCAAAAAGCTGTCGAGGCCAGTGAAAAAGAAGTGATGTAAGCAGGGGTAGGATATGAATTTAAACGCATTACGTAAATTGAGTTATGGAATGTACATCGTTGCATCACATGAGGGCGATAAGCTAAATGGACAGATTGCCAATACCGTTTTTCAAATCACATCGGAGCCGCCGACGGTTGCCGTAAGCATTAACAAGCAGAATTTAACGCACGAATATATTAACAACAGTAAAGTATTTTCCGCATCAATATTATGTCAAACTACACCCCTGCCCTTTATCGGGGGTTTCGGGTTCAGATCAGGGCGAGACACGGACAAACTGAAGGGCTTGAATTATAAAGTAGGAATAACTGGTTCGCCGATTTTTTTAGATAATACGACCGCTTATTTAGAGGCAGAGGTTATCCAGGATATAGACGCGGGTACACATACTATATTCATCGGCAAGGTTGTTGCGGCGGAAATACTAACCGAAGAACCATGTATGACATACGAATATTATCATCTAATAAAGCGGGGTACTACCCCAAAGACCGCTCCCAGCTATATCCCCAAAGAAAAATGAGGAGGTAAAGCAAATGGCGAAATGGGAATGCACTGTCTGCGGCTACATCTATGACCCGGAACTGGGCGACCCGGACAGCAAAATACCACCAGGTACACCTTTTGAAAAACTACCCGATGATTGGGTATGTCCGATGTGCGGAGCGGCTAAGAGCGAGTTTAAGAAAGTCGAGTAGAGAGAAGATATGATTGAAAATTTAAACCAAGAGCAAATTGCCGGGATTCTAGAAGCATTACCGGTAGACATTTCTTTTATTGATGAAAATGATACGGTCAGGTTCTGGAACAAACACGAAAGCCGGATATTTAAGCGGCCGATGGCGGCGCTGGGCAGGATCGTACAAAAGTGCCATCCACCTAAGAGTGTGGATAAGGTTAATGCCATATTAGTAGATTTTAAGAACGGACGCAGAAATTCCGCCGAGTTCTGGATTGAACTTAAAGGCCGCAAGGTATATATTCGTTATTTTCCCGTGCGTGATAAAGACAGTAAGTACCTGGGCACGTTAGAAGTATCACAGGACATCACAGATATTAAAAAGATAGAAGGCGAAAAAAGATTGCTGGAATATTAGACTACGTTGATTATGAAGAAATGGCTAATTAATTATATATTATTTATAATTTTACTTATCCTTGGGATTATACAAGCAATATCGGGCTTTCTTCTATGGCTGGTGATACCCGGGGGACACCGCGGCTTTGGCTTCGGGCAGGTGACAGGTGAGCTGTTTTGGTCAAGATACACCTGGATAGAGATACATGACTGGACAGCGCTTGCGTTTGTAATCGTGGTGATAGTACATATTATTCTACACTGGAAGTGGATATTAACTACAACAAAAAGTATTATTGGAATTCAAAAATAAAAGGAGGTAATCAGTGGAAAAGAAGAAAATCATCGAACTGTTGAACCTCGACCTACAGGACGAGCACGGAGCCATTATCCAGTATTTAACGCATGCCTACGC
>DAOUCO010000105.1:0-12605 GCA_034432135.1 Dehalococcoidales bacterium
GTATTGGCTTGATTCTCTTTTTTATAATGATGATTTTGGGAGGCGCTGGTCCTCCGCCGGAAGTCCTCACCGGCGCTATGGGTATTATCGGCGATATCACCCCGTTGCGCCACGTTATTTTAATGCTGCAAAACCCCTGGCTTGGTTTTGAGTGGTATACCAGTGCCTCTTTAATTACAGCGGGAATTACGGTCGTTTCGGCGTTACTGGCCGCCCGCTTCTTTAGATGGGAGTAAGAGAAAGCCTTATCCCCTCAACCCCGCCCCTACCTCTTTCGCCAGCTTCGCCAGCACCTGCTCCTGCACTTTATTGACCTCTTCGTCGGTCAGCGTGTGGTCGGGCGATTGATAAACGAGTCGGTAAGCGAGCGACTTCTTACCTTCCGCCACCTGCTTGCCGGAATATACGTCGAAAAGCTTTACCTCGCTGATTAGCTTAAAGCCTTTTAAAATATCCAGTATCTGCTGGTTGGTCACGTTAGCGTCAACAACCAGTGCTATATCTCTCACGGTGCTGGGGAAGCGCGGTATCGGTTTATTCATTCTAATGCGGGATGCCAGCGATAGGACCGCCCCAACATCGATTTCTAAGAGGCATACCGCCCCCTCAATTTCAAAGGCGTCTGCTACCTTAGGATGTACTTCCCCCATCACGCCCAGACTTACTTTTTTCCCGTCTTTTTTGGTTGTAATCACCGCCTGACGCGTCGGATGCAAATCCCCGTCACTGCCGTTCTCAAAACTTATGTCTATGCCCAGTTGACGGAACAGCCCCTCCGCCACCCCCTTTACATCGTAAAAATCGTAATCTCCATCGCCTCCCAGCCACGACCTCTCCACACGGCTACCGTTCATCACGCCGCAAAGCATATCCGGCTCGTCGGGCAGGTCGGCTTTCCTTGGTAGGTACACCTTTCCCAGTTCAAAAAGTGCTATTCCGCCCTCCTCGTGACGTCGGTTGGCTGCCAGCGTACTTAAAAGACCGGCGCGCAGGTTTGGACGAAGATATTCATAATCCGCCGTCATCGGATTGGTAATGCGTAAAGGTTTAAATTCCGGCGGCAAAGGTTCGGCGGAAGCTTTTTTTATCATTTCTAAGCTGGTCAGCGTATAGGTCATTACTTCCTGGAAACCCAGTCCGGTCAGGGTGTTTCTGATGGCTTTCTTCAGCCCGATGTCCGGGTTGGCATCCCGTGAAGGTATCGGGTCTCTGAACAACGTGGTCGGAATTTTATCGTATCCGTAAAATCTGGCCACCTCTTCGATGAGGTCTTCCTCTATTTTAATGTCGCTGCGCCAGTAGGGCGCGGTCGCGGTCACTTTATCGTCGTTAGCTTCACATTCAATACCGAGCGCTTTCAGAGCGTTTACTATCTGTTCGGTATTATATTCTACACCGAGGACCCGCTTTACCTTATTGGCGGTTATTGCAATGGGCTTGGGCTCTTTTTTACCGGGGAAAACATCGATAACCCCTTTAGCTATCTTGCCCCCGCCCAGTTCCGCGATAAGCTGCGTCGCACGTTTTAGGGCCGGTATTGTTAGCCCCGCGCTGATGCCTCGCTCGAACCGCGTCGAGGCTTCGCTGGTCAGACCCAGAGAGTGGCTGGTAGAGTGCAGGTTTGCTGCTTTAAAGCTGGCGGCTTCCAGTAATATCGATGTTGTGCCTTCTGTTACGTAGCTATTTAGCCCCCCCATTACCCCCGCCACCGCTACCGCTCTCTCGCCGTCGGCGATGACCAGCATATTGCCGGTGAGCTTGCGTTCGTTGCCGTCGAGGGTGTAGAAATTCTCGCCCTCCTTCGCCCGCCGCACGATTACTTTCCTGCCTCTTAATCTATCATAATCAAAGGTGTGTAACGGTTGACCATACTCCAGCATGACGTAATTCGAGATATCGACGATGTTGTTGATAGGGCGCTGCCCGCAGGCAATCAGCCTCTCCTGCAGCCACGCCGGCGAATCTTTAATCTTGACGCCGGTAATCAGGCTGGCACAGTAACGCGGGCAAAGCTCGCTGTCTAGGATTTCCACGGATGCCTGCTTTTCTATCGCTTCACCCACTTCTTCATACTTTATCTCCGGGATATTGATTTTCTGACCGCATATTGCTGCTACTTCCCGCGCTATGCCGATTACTGAAAGGCAGTCCGGCCTGTTGGCTGTAACATCGATGTCCAGGACCGTATCGCCCATGAAGTCCGTTAGCGTTGTCCCCATCTCCGCCTCTTTAGAAAGCACCATGATGCCCTCATGGCTGTCCGAGATACCCAGCTCCCTCTCCGAGCAAATCATGCCTTTAGAGACTACTCCCCGTATCTTAGCGGATTTTAGTTCTTCAAGTTTTCCGGTCTCGGGGTTTATTAATCGCGCCCCCATCCGGGCGAAAGCAATTTTATCTCCTGGCTTTAGGTTCGGCGCTCCGCAGACGACCGTTTCCTGTTCTTTGCCCAGGTTGACCGTCGCCAGCTTTAGCCGGTCGGCGTTAGGGTGGGGATTAATCGCTATTATCTCCCCGACGAAGATGTTTTCCCAGTTGCCGCCGGTGGTGATAATCTCGCCCACCTCTAGCCCGGCCAGTGTTAGCCTTTTCGCTAGCTCCGGCACCGGTAGGGTAATCTTCACGTAATCTCTAAGCCACTTTAACGGTACTTTCATGTTAGAACTGCCTTAAAAATCTCAAATCGTTATTATAGAACAGTCTCATATCTTCGACGCCGTAGCGTAGCATGGGCAGCCTTTCGATTCCCATCCCGAAAGCAAAACTGGTGTATTCCTCCGGGTCGATGCCCCCTCGCCGTAGCACGTCGGGATGGGTCATCCCCGCCCCTAGTATTTCCAGCCAGCCGGAATCTTTACAGACCCGACACCCCGCCCCCCTGCAAACGGTACATTCTATCGCCATTTCTACCCCCGGCTCGACGAAGGGGAAGTAATCGACTCTGAAGCGCACTTTTCTTTCCCCGCCGAAGTATCGCCGTGAAAACTCGTAAAGCACCCCTTTAAGATCGCCCATTGTAATGTTTTTGTCCACGGCTATGCCGTCGATATGATGAAAAACTATGGTATGAGTGGCATCCGTCGCCTCGTAACGGTAGCACTTGCCTACCTCTATGGCTCTAATCGGCGGTTTTTGATTCTCCAGGGTGCGTGCTGTTATCGCTGTCGAATGTGTGCGCAGCAATTGCTTTCCCTTTTCTCCGGCTGGGGCGTCAATCCAGAACGACGACATGTTATCGCGTGCCGGGTGTTCGGCGGGCATATTCAGCGCCTCGAAGTTATAGTAGTCCCACTCCACGTCCGGACCTTCCAGTATCTCGAACCCCATGGAGACGAATATATCGCATACTTCATCGATCGTTTTGGTAATGGGATGCAGACGTCCTATAGCATAAAGCCGCCCCGGCAGGGAGATATCGATGGACTCTTTCTGAACTGTGGATTTTAGCTGTGCTTCACGTAAGGACTGGGCTTTCTCTACGGAGGCAATTTCCAATCGTCTTTTAACCTGGTTAGCTTCTGCGCCGACTGCTTTCCTTTCTTCAATGGTTGGGAGTGAAGATACATTTCTAAGTATTTTTGTTAACTCGCTTTTCTTACCCAGCCAATGCACCTGCCATTTTTCCAGTTCTTCTATTTTGGTGATGGCTGCAAGCGCATCTCCCGCAGCAGTTCCTATTTTCCTTATGTATTCAATATCTTTGCTCATTTTTCCCTATTCCCTGTACCCTATTCCCTCAACCCTCTAAAAAAATCCCCTTCCGCTATTGAGGGAAGGGGAACTATAAACTCTTAAAATATGAAGAATTTGGAGTTTTTATTCCTGGCCTTTCCCTCCTGCGAGAGCGACCAGGTTGCTAAAGTTCGCCGGCTCCTTTACGGCCATATCGGCCAGCATTTTCCTGTTCATCTCGATGCCCGCCTTTTTCAGTCCGTTGATGAACTGACTGTAGGTTATTCCGTTGGCGCGGCAGGCGGCGTTAACACGCAGTATCCAGAGCCGTCTCATATCACCCTTGCGTTCCCGTCGGTGAAAATATGCATAGTTCAGCGAGTGCATCATTGATTCGTTGGCACGTCTGATCAGCCGGTGTTTGGTGCCGATGTGCCCTTTGGTCTGTGCTAGTATTTTCTTATGTCTGCGGTGTGAGGTTACGCCTCTCTTTACTCTGGGCATGTTATCGCTGCTCCTGTCCTACTTGATGTCATTGGGTACTAATCTGGATATACGTTTGAGGTCTACCGCGTTTACTTCTATCATCTCATCGAATTGCCGCCGTACGCGTTTAGCTTTGTGGGTGCGCAGGTGGCTCTTCGGTCCCTTGACGCGCATTATCTTTCCGGTTCCGGTAATGTGGAAACGGCTCTTGGCTCCTTTATGAGTCTTAAGTTTAGGCATTCAGTGTTTCCTTCGCTCCTGTTTTTACTTCGACTTTTTCTTTTACTTCGGTTTTCGTTCCGGCTTTTACAGTTGCCGCTGTTTCCGTCTTGGCTTCCGCTTTAACCTTGGGCTTGGAGCCGATAGGTGCTACGATGACATTCATCCGCCTCCCCTCCATGACTGGCTGTCTGTCCAGCGTGGCGACTTCACTTAATTTATACACCATGCGCTTTAAAACCTTCAAGCCCATTTCGGGATGGGCCATTTCGCGCCCTTTGAACTTTAGTGTTAATTTGACCTTGGCACCGTTGTTCAAGAGTTTTCTGGCTGTCCTGGCTTTAGCTTCAAAATCATGGTCGCCTATCTTAACGTACAGCCAGATTTCTTTTAATTGTGTCACCTTTTGGTTTTTTTTCGCCTGTTGCTCTTTTTTCTGTTGCTCGTACTTGAATTTACCATAGTCTAGAAGACGGCATACAGGCGGGACTGATGTCGGCGCTACTTCGACAATATCCAGGTTGGCTTTCCTTGCTAGCTCTCTCGCTTGCGCCAGTGGCATGACGCCAAGTTGCTCGCCCTTCTCTCCTACCAGGCGAACCTCTTTGGCGATTATTCGCTCGTTTACGCGTAGTTGCTTAATTATAAGCTCTCTTGCCTCCTCCGCTTACATGCACCTTACGAACAGAACTATATCATATTATGGTATAGTAAATCAACCCCCGTTGTTCGTCTTTATTCCTTTTTGGCGATTTCCGCCGTCAGCGTCTCGATGAAGCTTTTCAAGGGCTGGGCGGGCAATTGCTCCCCGCTCCGCTTCCGCACCGCCACCGTATTATCCGCCGCTTCTTTATCCCCGATGACGACCATGTACGGTATCTTTTCCAATTGCGCCTGCCGGATTTTCAGGTTCATCCTCTCGGAGCGGTCGTCTATTTCCACCCTTATTCCCCGCCCCATGAGCGCGGCGGCTACTTCTTTCGCCTGTTCGTTGTGCCTGTCGGCCACCGGTATTATCTTTACCTGCACCGGCGCCAGCCATGTCGGGAAAGCCCCGGCGTAATGCTCTATCAGCAGCCCGAAGAACCTTTCCCACGACCCGAGCAGAGCCCGGTGTATCATGTAGGGACGGTGTTCTTTGCCGTCGGCGCCGGCATAGGTCATGTCGAAACGTTCCGGTTCGTTGAAGTCGAATTGAATGGTCGTTGCCTGCCATTCTCGTCCCAGCGCATCCTCGATTTTTATATCTATTTTTGGACCGTAAAAAGCGCCGCCCCCCTCATCCACTTGGAAAGGTAGCTTACTCTCGTCTATAACGCGTCGCAATGCTTTTTGCGCATCTTCCCACATCTTGGGTTCGCCCACGGCATCCTTGGGCATGGTCGAAAGGTAGACCTTGAACTTATCGAAGCCGAAGGTGTTGAGCATGTAAAGTGAAAAACGTAATACCTCGGATATTTCGCTATTCATCTGTTCCGGCGTGCAAAAGATGTGAGCATCATCCTGGGTGAAACCGCGCACCCTCATCAACCCTGATAGCACGCCGCTGCGCTCGTAGCGGTAGACCGTCCCCAATTCTGCCCAGCGCAAAGGCAAATCACGATATGACCTTGTTCTTGATTTATAAGCGAGCATGTGGAATGGACAGTTCATTGGCTTTAGGTAGTATTCTTGGTCCTCTATATTTATCGGCGAATACATATTTTCCTTGTAAAAGTCCAGGTGACCGCTGGTCTGCCACAGTTTGCTTAGCCCGATGTGTGGAGTGTAGAGAATCTCGTAGCCGTTGGCATAATGCTCCTGCCGCCAGAAGTCCTCGATAGCCGTACGGATGCGCCCGCCCTTGGGTGTATATATTACCAGCCCCCCGCCGATCTCCTCCGGAATAATAAAGAGGTCTAAGTCCTTGCCCAGCTTACGGTGGTCGCGCTTCCTGGCTTCCTCTATCTTTGCCAGGTAATCATCCAGCTCTCTCTGGCTTTCAAAGGCTATACCATAGATACGCTGCAGCATCGCATTATGCTCGTCCCCCCGCCAGTACGCCCCTGCGATACTCGTTAGTTTGAAAGCTTTAATCTCGCCGGTACTCTTTACGTGGGGCCCCCGGCACAGGTCTATAAAGTTGCCCTGCTCGTAAACGCCCACTTTATCGTCTTTTATTTCCTCGATGAGTTCCAGTTTATACGGCTGTCTGGCGAATAGCTTTTTCGCTTCTTTCTTTGTTATTTCCCGGTGCTTGAAAGGCATATTGGCTTTAACTATTTCGACCATCTTCTTCTCTATAACCGGCAGGTCTTCCGGCGTTAGCGGACGCGGTAAATCGAAATCATAATAAAAACCGTCCTCTATCGCCGGCCCTATCGCGAATTTAGCATCGGGGAAAATTGATAAAACTGCCTCCGCCATCACATGCGATGCGGAATGACGCATAGCTTCCAGTTCTTGCTCTTTATTCATTGACCTAATTATATCAGCGTCTATCTATAGGCGCAATCTGCTTGTCACGTGTTTCATCCTGAACGCAGTGAAGGGTCTCGGATTGGGGTGGGGGTATCTTCCCCTTTTGTAAAGAGGGATTGATGGGGTTTTTATCTCCCGCCGTCTATTTCCCCAACTACAAACTGCTAATTGCTCTTAAGGTAGCCTCCACCCCGCCCACTTATCCCCATCAACCTCTCTGCCATAGGCTTTTTTCGGTGTTATGCCCCTTACTACCAGTGCCGCGATAACCGCTTTAGTAACGTCTCCGGCGATAAACGGTATCGCTCCCATCGTCAGCAACTGTCCGAACTCCACCGGCGTACCCTTAACGTTGGTCAGCCAGAAGTTTAACTGTAAAAGCCCCGGCACATATATCAGGATGAAGTTGGCGAAAAGCATCAGCCCGAGCATGGCGAAAAAGCTGCGCGACCTCACATATTTATCCGTGAAATACCCCAGGAAAAGCGCCGCCAGTATAAACCCCACGATATAGCCCCCCGTCGGTCCAGCCATATACGCGAATCCCCCGCTCCACCCCTGGAACCACGGCACCCCCGCCGCCCCCAGCCCCGCATATAACGCCATGCTGATGCCTCCCCACCATGTCCCCAGCGCTACGCCCGCCAAAAGCACACCGAAGGTCTGCCCCGTCAGCGGCACGGGACTCCACGGTAGCTGGAATCTTAATTGGGCTAGAAGTCCGGTTAGTATCGCTACTCCCAGGGCCAGCCCCAGCTTTTTGGGTATGCTTAATTCGTAACGCCATTTGAAAACGTTATATTTTGTCCGGTCGATATTTGCCGCTATTGTCATCCTTCCCTCCTGGTGTTTCGGTTAATAAAATATACCTTCATTCATAGCTGAAACTTAAGGAAATCTGTTCTTACTGCACGGTAGGTTACTTGGTCGGTTTTTCAATACCGATGATGGCTACTTCTATTTTATGACCGCACCGGCTGCAGGTCACGTTAAACGTAATCGGCTGTTTCATTACCCGTTCTGTAACCGCGGAAACTATAGAGTCGATGTTATCCAGGCGTTCGTCCAGTAAATCAAGACGCTTTTCTATTCTTTCCAGGTCAACTTCCTGTTTCTCATCTGCCTTCGCCAAAGCACGGTCCTCTCAATCTCTTAATTAGACCCATTATATGCCCTGAAAACAAATTAGTCAAAAATGTAGTTATTGTCATTGCGAGGAGCGCAGCGACGTGGCAATCTCAATCTCAGTCTATGTCATTTTGAACACAGTGAAAAATCCGTGCTCCCTTTTCCCGTTTCCTCTCCCCTCGATGGGAGAGGTTAAGTGAGGGTTTGAAACCTCAAAACAAATTAGTCAAAAGTTAGCTTGTCATTCCCGCCCCGTATCGGGATACGGGGTAAACTCCGGCGGGAATCCAGCCGCCTTTTCCCCCTTGTCTTTTACTTTTGATTTTAAAACTTCTTTCCCCCCTATTGCTTTCTTACACGTCTCGTCGTATAATCCTTAACACAAACCTTAAAACGATACGTATCTTTAAGGAGGAGGAAAATGACTGAAGAAGCAGTCGGCAAGGTGAGTGATTTCTTTGCTCACCCCGTCGTCGCTGGCGTGGATATGACCGGTTCGCTGGCAGTAGGGGATAAAATCCATATTAAAGGACACACTACGGATATCGAGATGGAAGTTACCTCGATGCAGATTAACAACGTAAATGTCACCAAGGTCAAGAAAGGCGATTCCGTCGGCATTAAAGTCCCGGAAAAAGTCCGCCCCGGCGATACGGTCTACAAGGTTACGTAATTATAGAATATTGAATCAATAAAATAATCAGTACTCTGAATTGATTATGTAGTATATGAAAGACAGCGTGAAAAATGGCGCGTGGAGGAGGAGACATGAATATTGTCAAATGGATCGCTGCCACTTTTTTGCTCTTGATATTAATTTTTGATCTTATAGCCTGCTCTTCTAAATCAGAATCAAAACCATTTCCCCCACAAACAAGTTATGTAACAATTACAGTAACTTCACCTCCAATAACGACTACAGCCCCTCCGTTGACGATTACAGAACCTCCAGTAACAATAACTATTAATCCATCTTCAACGGTTCTATTATATGATTTTCCCATCGTTACTATTGATGACCTTGCTTATTATCTTATAGTAAATTTTGGGCGATTAAATACATCTACCGGCGTAACTTATTTTACATTCGATATTATAGGGAACGATTCAAGTATATTTCCTTATGATTATTGGATTCAAGTTAAATATGATTTTCAATTCTTTTACGATTTACAATATAGTAATAAAATTACTACAGAAATGAATCATATAGTCTGTCAAGAATTGAAAAATCATCAAGAAAAATTAGCTAAAGCAGCTATATCTGTAATGCCTGGTAAAAAATTTTATGGTGGCTATTATGATTCATGGTACAGATATCCTGAATTGGAAATAGATTTGATAACAAGACATTACTATAGCTGGACGAATTATCAGCCTCCATCCATTTTGACTTCATATTATGAGGCAATTATTTCAGATTTTTCTTGGTATGATTTTATTGATGATGAATTAGAACGTTAATAAAGAAAGGGGGCAAGGCTGCCCATGCGCTTTGCCAGGTTTTAGACCCCAGTCCTGATAAGACTATGCTCTGTGGTTCAAGTCAACAAATGCCCACACTATTTTTTACTTTTAATCTATGTTTTTAATTTTTGATTTTTGATATTTGTATTTGTTTAGTATTTAGAGTTTAGGGTTTAGGATTTCCCCCCTTAACCCTTTATCCCATCCCTTTCACCAAATTCGCCATCTCTATCGCGCTTACCGCCGCGTCGAAGCCCTTGTTACCGTCCTTCGTCCCGGAGCGCTCTATCGCCTGCTCCAGCGTATCCGTCGTAATCACCCCGAAGATTACCGGCACGCCCGTGTCCAGCCCCACTTTAGCGATGCCTTTGGCAACCTCCGACGCTATATAGTCGAAGTGCGGCGTCCCGCCCCTTATCACCGCCCCCAGGCAGATGACCGCGTTGAACTTTTTGCTCTCCGCCATCTTCTGCGCTATCAGCGGTATCTCGAACGAGCCGGGCGTCCACGCTACCTCGATGTCTGTGTCTGCCACACCGTGACGCAGTAGGGCGTCCTTGGCCCCGTCCAGTAGCTTTGTGCTGAAAAACTCGTTAAACCGCGATACCACAATCCCGAATTTCAGCCCCTTGCCGAGTAGATTACCTTCGTAAGTCTTGCTCATCGTTATCTCCTTAGTTTGTTTTATCGCTATCGGCATCCGTTATTGCCAGGAGATGCCCCAGTTTTTTCTGCTTCGTTTGCAGGTAGCGGCGGTTGTGCGGATTGGGTCTGGTGGTGATGGGTAGCTGCTCCGTTATCGTCAGTCCGTAGCTTTCCAGTCCGCTCATTTTTTTAGGATTGTTCGTCATCAGCCGCATCTTGCGCACGCCGAGGTCGACCAGTATCTGCGCGCCGATGCCGTAATCGCGCTGGTCGGCTTTAAAGCCGAGCTCTATGTTGGCTTCTACGGTATCCATGCCTTTATCCTGCAATGCATAGGCTTTTATCTTGTTGTGCACGCCGATGCCTCTACCTTCCTGTCTCATGTAAAGCACTACCCCCCGCCCCTCCTCCGAAATACGCTTCATTGCCATTTCTATCTGTTCGCCGCAGTCGCACCTCATGCTGTGGAAAACATCGCCGGTCAGGCATTGGCTGTGCACCCGCACCAGCACCGGGTCGTCGGTATTCACATCCCCCATGACCAGCGCCAGGTGTTCGTCGGGGTCGGTCGTACTTCTATAGGCTATCACTTTAAAGTCACCGTACTTGGTCGGCAGCTTGGCTTCCGCGACCTTCTGCACCAGTCTTTCGTGACGGAAACGGTAGGCTATCAGGTCAGCCACACTCACAATTTTAAGCCCCAGCTTCTCGGCGATAACTTCCAGCTGCGGCAGGCGCGCCATTGTACCGTCTTCATTCATGATTTCGCAGCAGACGCCGGCCGGGTATAGCCCCGCCAGCCTTGCCAGGTCCACTGTCGCTTCGGTCTGTCCCGCCCTTACCAGTACGCCGCCGTCCCGTGCGCGTAACGGGAACATGTGCCCCGGCATGACGATGTCTTCTGGCTTGGTCTTGGGGTTGATAAGCGTTTGTACCGTCTTGGCGCGGTCAGCCGCCGATATTCCTGTGCTGGTGCCGTGTCTTGCCTCGACGGATACCGTAAAAGCTGTGCCGAAGCGCGATGTGTTGTTGCTGGACATCATTGGTATCCTTAGCGCATCCAGTCTTTCGCCGGTCATCGGCATGCATATCAGCCCCCGGCCGTGCTTCGCCATAAAGTTGATGGATTCCGCGGTCACTTTCTCCGCCGCCATCACCAGGTCGCCCTCGTTCTCCCGGTTCTCGTCGTCCACCACGATAACGAATTTACCGGCTTTAATATCTTCAATAGCTTCTTTTATCGTTGCCAGTGCCATTTTTCTCCTCAATTCACCATGAAGCCATGCTCTCTTAAAAACTCCACCGTTATGGCTGTGCCTGGCGTCTTACTTAAGCTTTCCACATATTTACCGATGATGTCCACCTCAAGATTCACTATGTCGCCCGGCTTTCTCTCCGATAGTGTCGTGTGCTGTAACGTATATCCCACCAGCGATACTCCGAAGGTGTCTTTATCTTTAGTCGTTACCGTCAGGCTCGTCCCGTCCACCGCGATAAATCCCTTCGGCACGATGTATCTCATAAGTTCCGGCTTTGTCTGGAACCGCATTAACACCGACTCGCCTTCTTTATTTACCTCCACCACCCTTCCCGTCCCGTCTATATGCCCCTGCACTATATGCCCCCCGATTTCCCCGTTGAGCTTTAGCGGCCTCTCCAGGTTGACTCTATCTCCCTTTTTCAGCATGCCGAGATTTGTTCTCTTCAAAGTCTCCGGCATCACATCCACGGAAAACGACTTTTCGTCGAATTCGGTCACCGTCAGGCACACGCCGTTGACGGCGATGCTCCCGCCTACCTGTAAGTCCTTCAGCGTTAGCTTCGCCCCTACCCCCATTTTCCCCGCCCCGATGGAGACAATACTCCCTGCTTCTTCAACGATTCCGGTAAACACTCTCTGCCCCTCGAGGAATTCTAAACCTTTGATGTTATTTTATCACTTGTCATAAGAAACGCGCAATGCTATTGTCATCCTGAGCGTAGCGAAGGATCTCGGGGTGGGGTAGGGGCGCCTGTCTCACTCCCCCCAACTGTCTACTGTAAACTGTAAACTCCCTAGTTCCTCTGCCTCCCGGAAACCCCTTTCGCCGTCTTGGCGCCTTTCTTCTCCGGTTCTTTAGGGCGCAGGTCCCGCGTCGCCTTGCCCGCCCGCCACATCTCCGAGTTGTGCATCACCGCCAGTTCCTTGCCCAGTACCTCTTTATAGTCTGGCCCGCCCACTGACTCTATTACACGCCGCGTTTCCGCCCCGCTCGCCACCCGCTCGTATAGCTCTTTAAAGACCGGCATGACAGCCGCCTTGAACTTGGGTTTCCAGTCGAGCGCGCCCCGTTGCGCCGTCGCCGAGCAGTTGGCGTACATCCAGTCCATCCCGTTCTCCGCCACCAGCTTTATCAGGCTTTCCGTCAGCTCCTCGACGGTCTCGTTAAAGGCTTCGCTCGGCGAATGCCCGTGCGACCTTAAGGTGTCGTACTGTGCCTCCATAATCCCCGCCAGCGCCCCCATCAATACCCCCCTCTCCCCCACCA
>DAOUCO010000106.1:0-29500 GCA_034432135.1 Dehalococcoidales bacterium
GAAGGTTTCGCCGACCCCCGCTCCGAAGGGCTGCAAAAAGATATACTCGACCTTGGTATTAAATCTGTCAGCCGCGTTAAAGTCAGTAGCATATATTTACTCGAAGGTACGCTGGATGAAAAAGAACTTTTAACTATCTGCCGGGAACTGCTCACCGACCCTATTGTAGAGGAATTTTCGACGGTCGATAGTGCTACTCCCGCCGGTGCTCGTCTGGTTGAAGTAGCCTATAATCCCGGCGTTATGGACCCGGTAGAAGATAGCGTAAAGAAAGGCATCCGCGACCTTGGCATTAATACTGTCAGCGCCGTCAGGACGGCGAAAAAATACCTCCTCTGGGGCAATATCACCGACGAAACTCTAAAGTCTATCTGCGATAAACTGCTGGTCAACAGCGTCGTCCAGCATATCGTCGCTCATAAGGAAGCGGTGGCACTGCGTTCGGCAACCTATAATTTCAAGCTGGAAAAGATAGATATCGCCGCTATGGACGATAACGCCCTGATGGAATTGAGCAAGGGCAGGTTCTGGCTTAATCTCCAGGAAATGCGCATTATCCAGAACTACTTTAAGAAACTGGGACGTCAGCCGACAGACGTCGAGCTGGAAACGCTGGCGCAAACATGGTCGGAACACTGCATCCATAAGACCTTTAAGGCAAAAATTACGCTCGGTAAAAAAGTCATTGACAACCTCATGAAAAGCACCGTGATGAAAGTTACGCAAGAGCTCAATAAACCGTGGTGCCTTTCCGTCTTTAAAGATAACGCCGGCGTCATCGACTTCGATGGTCGGTACGCCGTTTGTTTTAAAGTGGAGACGCACAATCACCCCTCGGCGGTCGAGCCTTACGGTGGCGCGGCGACCGGTATCGGTGGGGTGATACGTGACCCGCTGGGCACGGGACTGGGCGCCTTTCCGATTATGAACACCGATGTTTTCTGCTTCGGGCCGCCGGACTATCCCTATGATGAACTGCCCAAGGGCGTTTTACACCCGCGTCGCATCTTTAAAGGTGTGAGGGCAGGCGTGGCGGACTATGGCAACCGCATGGGCATACCTACCTCTAATGGCTCTATATTCTTCGATAAACGTTACGTAGGTAATCCGCTGGTCTACTGCGGCACGGTAGGATTGATGCCGAAGAGCATGAGCCAGAAAGGCATGCAGAAGCCGGGCGATTTAGTCGTGGTGGTGGGAGGAAAAACAGGACGCGACGGAATCCATGGCGTTACCTTCGCCTCCGGCGACCTCGATAAAGAGTCGGAAACGCTGTCCCAGAGTTCAGTGCAGATAGGCAATCCTATCGTGGAAAAGAAAGCCCTCGATGCTATTATTCAGGCGCGCGATCTGGGTTTGTACCGCCGCATTACCGATTGCGGAGGTGGCGGTCTATCCTCGGCGGTAGGGGAAATGGCAGAAGAGACCGGCGTGAGCATCGACCTGGAAAAAGTACCGCTGAAATACACCGGGCTTTCCTATACCGAAATATGGGTATCGGAATCGCAGGAGCGGATGCTGCTGGCGGTGCCGCCGGAAAACATCGACCGCCTGATGGCTATCTTCAATAATGAAGACGTGGAAGCTACCGTTATTGGAAAATTTACGGACAATAAACGACTTCAACTATACTATAACGGTAATCTTGTCTGTGACCTGGACATGGAATTCCTGCACAAGGGGCTGCCGCAACTAGAGCGTGAAGCTTTATGGCAGCCACCCAAAAACCCCGAACCTGACTTCCCCCAACCTCCCGACCTCACAGAAGACCTGAAAAAAATACTCGGCGCATGGAATGTCTGCAGCAAGGAATGGGTCATCCGCCAGTACGACCATGAGGTTCAGGGCACCAGTGTGCTCAAGCCGCTGGTCGGCGCCGCTAACGATGGACCCGGCGACGCCGCTATTATCCGGCCGCTGGCGGACTCCAATAAAGGGGTTATTATCTCCAACGGTATCAATCCCAAGTATGGCGATATCGATACCTACTGGATGGCGGCATCTGCCATCGACGAGGCGTTAAGGCAGGTCATCGCGGTGGGCGGCAGTCTGGATAAGGTTGCCTTATTGGATAACTTCTGCTGGGGCAACCCGGAAAAACCCGACCGGCTTGGTGCTTTAGTCAGAGCGGCGCAGGCTTGCTATGATATCGCCAGGGTTTACGGCACTCCTTTTATCTCCGGCAAAGATAGCCTTTATAACGAATACGAGACCGGTAAAGATACCATCTGTATCCCCCATACTTTACTGATATCTGCCATGGGCGTGATAGATGATATAAGTAAAGCCGTCTCCATGGACTGCAAACAGGTGGGAAATCTGATTTATATCGTCGGCATCACTTATAGCGAACTCGGCGGCTCGCATTATTACGCAACGCACGGATACATGGGCAATAGCGTGCCTAAAGTAAATCCGGAAAAAGGCAAAACGTTGATGAACGCTCTCTCTGCCGCTGTGAATAAAGGGCTCGTTAAAGCCTGCCACGACCTTAGTGAAGGGGGAATAGGAGTGGCTGCGGCGGAAATGGCTTTTGCCGGCGGACTCGGCATGACGATTAACCTTAAAAACGTCCCATTGGGAAAATCCATTGAGCGTGATGATTATATTTTGTTCTCGGAGTCCAACACCCGCTTCCTCGTTGAAATAGCTCCGAAAGATAAACAGGCGTTTGAGAAAGCTTTAGCGGGCGTGGATTTTGCGGAAATAGGTCAGGTAATAAAAAACAAAAAGCTTGAAGTGTACGGTCGCAACGGCAAAGCTATTGTTAAAGCAAATATAGATGAGCTTAAAGAAGCCTGGCAGCAACCTTTAAAATGGTAGTATAAATGAAAACAGTACGGGGAAATTACGCGTTTATTGATGGTAATAACCTGCATTTATCTATAATAAACATTGGTTGGAAGCTAGACTACAAGAAATTTAGGAAGTATTTAATAGATAAATATAAAGTTAAAAAAAACGTATTATTTCATTGGTGAAGTCCCTGGAATGGAGCAACTATATACAAACTTACGGAGCTATGGATTTACTTTGGTCTTCAAACCACCGATATTAGACAAGGATGGCAACTTCAAAGGAAATGTTGATCCAGAGTTAGTTCTATAGGCTATGATAGATGTTAATAAATACGATGGTGCTGTAATTGTAACAAGTGATGGTGATTTTACTTGTTTGGTGAAACATTTAAATACTATTGGAAAGTTAGAACGCTTACTAGCAGCCAGTAAATTGGGATGTTCACGATATCTAAGAAGAGCGGCTGGAAATAAAATTGACTATATGGATAATCTTCGAAATAAACTCGAATATAAAATGAAAAGCACCCCATAAGGACTAACCCTTACAGCGTGCCTTCCGGAATGATTCCGGATTGAATTATACAATATAGTTAAGTATATGTCAAGATAAAGATGTCAAATAAGAGGATAAGATGAGTAAAGTAAAAGTCTTAATGCTCCGCGCTCCCGGTACCAACCGCGATATCGATACGCAAATAGCCTTCGAGATGGTCGGTGCAGAGGTGGCTTCGGCACTGGTGAACGAGGTCGTACGCAAGGAAAAACGCCTTGATGACTATCACATTTTAGTGGTTCCCGGCGGCTTTACTTATGGCGACGATATCTCCGCCGGCAAAATCATGGCTAATGAAATCCGTTTGCGTTTGGGGGAGGATGTTAAGAAATTCGTCGGTGATGGACGGCTGGTGCTGGGCATCTGCAACGGCTTTCAGGTTTTAGTAAAAACTGGTATTCTTCCCGGTTTAAAAGGTCAGAGCGACCAGCCGGTAACTTTAACCAATAATGACTCTGGCAAGTTCGAATGCCGGTGGGTATATTTAAAAGCAAATAAAAATAGTCCCTGTATTTTCACCAGGGGGATTGATACTATTTATGTCCCCGTTGCGCACGGCGAGGGCAAACTGGTGGCGGAGTCGGGCATATTGGGTAAGTTGAATATCGTTATGCAATACGTTGATGAGAACGGAAAAACGGGGGCAGGCTATCCTTATAATCCCAATGGTTCTGTAAAAGATATCGCTGGCATCTGCGATGCCTCCGGTCGTATCTTTGGGATGATGCCCCACCCGGAGGACTTTATCCGCTGGACGCAACACCCTCGCTGGACCAGAGAAAAACCAAGAGAAGACCTTTACGGCTTACAGATTTTTACCAATGCTGTAACCTGGGTAAAGGGAATTTAGATAAAGCGCGGGGATATAACTTTTTAGATATCGATACCCTGTTCTTTTAGATAGTCGATAGCGTCCTGAATGGTGATTATTTTTTCCGCCGCCTCATCGGGTATTTCAAGTTTCTTTTCCGGCGTGCTGAATTTTTCTTCAATCGACATTATCAGTTCAACCAGGTCCAGAGAATCGGCGCCTAAATCCTCAACAAAGCTGGCCGAAGGCACCACGTCCTTTTCATCGACGCCAAGCTGCTCTACGACCATAGCCTTAAGTTTTTCAAAAACCGCAGTTGACACGTTTTTCCCCCCTTTTAACGAGTGTTCTGGCGGCCGGCAATTACGCTGACCGACCCCAATACCCCATTTATAAATTTGGCTGAACTGCCACTGCCGAAAACCTTGGCGAGCTCAACCGCTTCGTTTACAGCTACTTTAACCGGCACTTTATTATCGAATAAAATTTCAAATATTGCAAGTCTCAATATGTTACGGTCGATTATCGCCAGCTGTTCCACTGGATATGCCGGCGCATATTTCCGTATATTACGGTCGATTTCATCCTTGTTCTTTATCGTACCGCTGACTAAAGCACGTGAAAAATCCTTTATTTCCTGGGAAACATCAGCTTCGGCAAGTAGTCTTTCTATCGTCGTTTCTGGTCGGCGTGCCACAGAGTCGACCTCATATAACGCCTGAAGGGCGAGCGTACGGGCTTTATGTCTTGTCCCTGTCATTGTTTTAAGTCCCGAAAAGTAATTATAACATATTTAACAAATATCAAAAAAACGGCTATTTTCAACCCAGCTTGAATGGATGCACCCCGACACGCTAAAGTAATAGTAGAGCTACATTATGATTGATAGGAAACAAATAGACCGCCTGCGTAGGATTGTCGGTAAAGAAAACGTGCTGGACTCCGTTGAGCAACTGACTGCCTATTCTTACGACGGCACCCAGATGTGGTCGCACCTGCCGGACTTGGTCGTTTTTCCCACCAAGACGCAAGAAATATCGGAAATCCTTAAATTCGCCAACGAAAATAATATTCCGGTAACGCCGCGGGGCGGGGGGACTAATGTCAGCGGCGGCTCGATACCTATCAAAGGCGGTATCGTCCTTTGTACTACTAAAATGAACCGGATTATTCAAATAAACAAGACTAATCTTAACGCTACAGTCGAACCGGGCGTTATTTTACAAGATTTTCAGAATGCTTTAGCCAGAGAAGGGCTATTTTTTCCTCCCGACCCCCAGAGCTTTGCCGGTTGTACGATGGGCGGTGTAATTGCGGAAAACTCCGGCGGGCCTTCCTGTTTGAAATACGGCGTTGCCAAACAGTATATGCTCGGACTGGAGGTGGTGCTGGCCGACGGTAAAATTATGAAGCTTGGCGGCCTCACTCCTAAAAACCGGACCGGCTATGAGCTGATGATGTTGTTCACCGGCTCCGAAGGTACGCTGGGAGTCATCAGTAAAATAAACTTAAGCATTTTGCCGGCGCCTAAAGCAAATAAGACTATTGCCGTAGTATTCAGCGACGCGGCGGTAGCGGGTGAAACCGTGACTGATATTATCGCCAGCAGTGTCCTGCCATCTAAGGTAGAATTCCTGGACCACTGGACTTTTGAAAAGCTGCGTGGCCTTTTGTCCGACTATATCCTTGATACCTCGCAGGTGGTTCTGTTGATACAGGTGGATGGCTTGCCGCAAACGGTGGAAGCCGAAGCCCAGCAGGTCGTGGCGATCTGCCGAAAGACGGCTCGTGAAGTCAAAGTTGCCGCTGATGCTGCTGAAGCCGATAAATACTGGCAGGCCAGGATCGCGCACTTTTCAGATATACATAGTCGCGCCCCTACCATCGTTAACGAGGACGTATCCGTGCCGCGCGATAAGATAGCCGAATTTATCCGGCTAAGCCAGGAAAGCGCCAGACGTTATGACGTACCCATAAGTTTCGCCGGCCATGTTGGGGACGGCAATTTCCACCCGGCAGTGCTTACCGATAGCCGGGATAAAGAACATTACGAGCGCGCCCTCAAATGCGTCGATGAAATCATAGAAATAGCCCTAAAACTTGGCGGCGTGCTTTCCGGCGAACACGGCATCGGACTGGAAAAACAGCGTTTTCTTAAGAAAGCCATGGACCCGCTGTCGATTGAGATGATGAAGAAGATTAAAGATATTCTCGACCCCAACCACATCCTCAACCCCGGTAAAATCTGGGAAGAATATCAAGCATGAAAACCAGCCTCACTCTTGAATTGTCATTCCCGCGCAGGCGGCAATCCAGCGGGGTAAACGGGGTGGTGCTTAATACATTATTTTCCAGTGGAGTAAATAATAGATAGTTAAAGTGGCTAAAAACACGCACTACGAGCAGATAGAAAAATTCAAATCCGACCTTGATACATGCACCAAGTGCGGTTTCTGCATGTCCGCCTGTCCTGTTTATCAGGAAGAAAAGGTGGAGTCGTCGGTGGCGCGCGGCAAAATCATGCTTATCCGCGCTTTACTTTCTGGAGAGTTGGAGATTACCGACGCTATGGCTGAACAGCTCAACCGATGCACCCTGTGTATGACCTGCTCCCAGAACTGCCCGGCCGGAACACGTGTGCCATCCATCATTACCGCCGCCCGCGCTGACAAAGTAAAGCGTAAAGGTGTGCCTTTCCCTTATAACCTGATATTACGCTGGCTTTTGCCGCGGCGTCGATTATTTGGCTACACAGTTAAGTTTGCCTCCTGGTTTGAGGGGATTTTCCTGCCCAGGACTGAAGGGACTATCCGGCACCTTTCGTTCTTTCTTACGGCGCTGGGCAAAGGCCGGCATATTCCGCAAATAGCTTCTAAATTCCTCCGCCAGTCCGTCCCGGAGGTCAATAAACCCCCCGCCGATATTCCGATAAAGTACACCGTCGGCTATTTCACCGGCTGCATGACCGACTTCGTTTTTCCTGAGTTGGGCAAGAAGATAATCGATTTCTTAAACAAAAACGGCGTGGAGGTTATTATGCCAAGGGGCCAGGGCTGCTGCGGCGCACCTGTATTCCTCGGCGCTGGTGACTTCGCTACCGGGCGCAAAATGGCGGATGCTAATGTCAAGGCTTTTAATAGCCTCGACTACGTTATTACTGGTTGTGCTACCTGCGCCTCGGCGATGAAGGACTACGTTAAATTCCTCGCGGATAACGAGGATAGAAAGCAACAATATACTAAATTCGCCGGTAAAATTAAGGACATCACCGACTTCCTCGTCGATGTGCTTAAGCTGTCTCCCTCCACCTATCGTGTTGCCCCGGAGTTCAAAGGCAAGACTGTCACCTTCCACGAGCCATGCCATCTGGGCCGGTATCTGGGTGTTAAAGAACAGCCGCGGCAGATATTAAAGTCACTGTCTGGTATGAGATATGTAGAAATGCCCGAGGCCGACCGGTGTTGCGGCATGGCGGGGACTTTCAGTATCAACTTTTATGGGCTTTCTAAGAAAATCGCCGATAAAAAAGCCACTGCTATACGGTCGACCGGGGCAGATATCGTCGTTACTGCTTGCCCCGGCTGCCAGATACAGCTTATCGATACCCTCAAGCGCAACGGCATGACCCAGCAGGTCCGGCATATTATGGAACTGTTTGAATAAGCTTCATCAAACACTTTAAATATTTCACATATTATCTGCATTTTTGTGACTTTTCTCCTATTTATTTTTACTTCGCTATTGCATCCTTTATAAAGTAGTGGTTCAATATATGGCGCAGGATAGGTTTCGGTAAAAATTGACATCTGACCGCTGCGGACAAGGAGGAGAGACATGAAACCCAGCGAGATTAAGAAAGACATCTATTGTGTCGGCGCTGTTGATTGGGACAGGCGTTTGTTCGATTCCCTTATTCCCCTCCCGGACGGCACCAGCTATAACGCCTACTTGATTAAAGGCAGCCAGAAGACTGCCCTTATCGATACCGTCGACCCGCCGATGAAAGATGTATTGTTAAATAACCTCGACCAGCTTGGCGTCAAGCGTATCGACTACGTTATATTTAACCATGCCGAACCTGACCACTCCGGCAGTATCCGCGAAGTTCTGGCTAAGTACCCGGAGTCTAAAGCTGTATGCACCGATAAGTGTAAAGCCATGCTCATCGACCGCTTTATGGTCGCTCCAGATAGATTTAAAACCGTCGAGGATAAAGAAACGATTTCTCTGGGCAATCGTACTCTGGAATTTATCCATGCGCCCTGGGTGCACTGGCCCGAGACGATGTTGACTTATCTTCAGGAAGAAAAAATGCTCTTCCCGTGCGATTTCTTCGGTTCTCACCTTGCCACGACGGACATGTTTGTGCGCGACATTGGCCAGGAGTACGAAGCCGCCAAACGATACTATGCGGAAATCATGATGCCTTTTCGCTTACAGATTCAGAAAAACCTGGAAAAAATCAAGAGCTATAAGATAGATATTATCGCCCCCAGCCACGGCCCCATACATGATAAACCGCAGTTCATCATTGATGCTTACCATACCTGGGCTTATGATGAGCCAGGCAATATCGTTGTCATACCCTACATTTCCATGCACGGCAGTACCCGGCGGATGGTCGCCTACTTCGTTGAAAATTTGGCGCGTCAGGGTGTTACCGTCAAGCAGTTCGACCTTGCGGTAGCGGATATCGGCAAACTGGCAATGGCTCTGTCGATGCCGCTACTATTATTATCGGCACGCCTACTGTTCTCACCGGACCTCATCCTAATGTTGCCTACGCCGCTTTTCTGGCTAACGCTATTAAGCCAAAAGCCAAGTTCGCCTCCATTATCGGCTCTTATGGCTGGGGCGGCAAAGCGGTGGAGCAAATCGCTGCCATGATTCCTAATCTCAAGGTAGAAATACTAAACCCGGTCATCATCAAAGGTTATCCCAAAGAAGCCGATTTCCAGGCACTGGATAAACTCGCCGATACTGTTGTTGCCAAGCATAAGCAGGCTGGCTTAATGTAGAATCAGTACTATGAAAGGAGTGATATGATAAAAATATCCAAGGAATCAAAACTCAAACCCAACGAAGCTATTAAAAAAGCCGTCTCGTTTTTCGGTCCCGATGGTCTAGGACTGGAATTGATGGAAGAGGATAGCTGTAATGCCTACTTTGAGGGTGGCGGTGGAAGTGTGAGAGTAAGCGCCGCAACGAGCAAGAAAGGCAGCTCTGTTGACGTTGAATCGGTGGAATGGGACTACCAGGCAAAGCAATTTATCGAAAAACTAAAATAATTAATCAATTGTTTATTATCGGAGGTGAAAAATGGCATACACTGCGAAGGACTACACCAAACTTCTCGGTATGGAAGGCTTTAGTCAGACCCTTTTAAATAACCACTTCACGCTTTATCAGGGCTATGTCACTAATACCAACAAACTCACCGATATTCTATCAACGATGTTAAAAGAAGGCAAGACCGCTACTCCGGAGTATGCCGAGTTAAAACGCCGCTTCGGCTGGGAGTTCAACGGTATGCGTCTTCACGAGCTATATTTCGAAAACCTGGGCGGTAAAACTGCCTTGGATAAATCCGGAGCCTTGGCAATAAAACTTGCCGCTACCTTCGGTAGTTATGAAGCATGGGAGCAGGACTTTAAAGCCACCGGCGCCATGCGCGGTATAGGTTGGGTAGTGCTTTATCAGGATGATGTCGCCGGAACCCTGTTCAACCAGTGGATTAACGAACACGATGTAGGTCATCCCGCCGGCTGCAGACCTTTATTGGTCATGGATGTATTTGAACACGCTTTCATGATTGATTACGGTCTCAAGCGTGCCGATTATATAGCGGCCTTCTTTAAAAACATCGACTGGAAAGCGGCGGAAAGTCGGATAAAGTAGCCTTCTTAGATTTTCGGGGGGAACGGTATATGTCAGAAAAAACAACCCTAAAGAACGTCTTGGACATAGCGATTAAAAAAGAAATCGAAGCGCAGGAGTTATATTTACACCTTAGTAAAACAGTTGTTGAAGATTCCGCCATAAATATGTTTTTAGAACTCTACGAAGTTGAGAAGAAACATGAAAGCCTGTTACATGACTATGCCTTGGGAAATCTTCGAGAAGGAGCGCTGAAAAGAGACCATGTATTTGACTACAAGATTGCTGAAAAACTTGAACAGCCACCCATCGAACCGGAAATGAGTCTCGGGGACGTTTTGTTATTGGCTGCCAACCGCGAGAAAGCCTCTCACGAATTCTATATCAACCTTGCTGCAGAACACCCGCAAGGTAAAATAAAAAAGCTCCTGGAAGAACTTGCCTCCCAGGAGTTGGAACATAAGCACCGTGTCGAAGACCTTTATACACAGGTTGCTTTTCCCCAGACAGCCGGCGGATAACAATGGGCTTTATCTCTTTTTCTTGGTCAATAAACTGCTTAATAGTTCTCTAAGCTGCCTGACGCTATAAGGTTTGGCAATAACAGCTTTAAATCCGTATTTCTTATAATCGGACATAATGGGGTCGGTGGCATAACCGCTGGAAACAATCACCGTGGCTTTAGGGTCTATCTCCAGCAGTTTCTTCATGGTTTCTTTGCCCCCCATCCCTCCCGGAATCGTCAGGTCCATGATAACGGCATTAAATGGGTCTCTCGCTTCTTTCGCCTGCTTATATTTATCCAACGCTTCGGCGCCATCTGCTGAAAGCTCTACGGTGTAACCAGCCATGCTCAACATATTCTTTAACATTTTTCGGATTATCTCTTCATCGTCCATGATCAATACCTTGCCGCCCGCCTGCCCGGGTTCATCAGCCATCGATTTCTTCGCTCCTTTCAGCGCTTTTTTCGTCGCCGGCAAATAGACACGGAAAGTCGAGCCTTCATTCTGATGCGATTCTGCGAGTATAATGCCGCCGTGGTTTTTCACAATGGAATATGCCGTAGTTAATCCTAGCCCGCTGCCCTTTTGTTTGGTCGTAAAATATGGCTCGAATATTCTTTGAATATGCCCCGGAGATATACCTATACCTGTATCCTTGATATCTATGCGTATATAGTTGCCGCTCTTTAAAGGCAAGGCGTCACTTTTCTTTAAAACCATATTCTCGGCAGTAATCGTTAAAGTGCCTCCCATAGGCATGGCTTCATCGGCATTAATGACCAGATTATTAATCATCTGGTGAATTTGCCCCTCGTCGGCTTCTATCTGCCACAGGTTCTCCGGGAAAGATATTATAAGCTTGATTTTAGAACCCCTCAAGGCAAACTCGGCAGATTCTTTGATTATTTCTGCGGTGTTAATCAGTTTTTTAACCGGTTTGCCGCCCTTAGCAAAGGTTAAAAGTTGCTGTGTCAGATCCCTGGCACGTACTGCGGCTTTCTCTGCTTCGTCTAGCATCATAAAAGTTGGATCGGAGTTCGAGATATATGTCTTCACCAGTCCGATATTTCCCATGATACCCGTAAGTAAATTATTAAAGTCGTGCGCAATGCCGCCTGCCAGCATGCCGATCGATTCCATCTTGGCCATGCGCAGGCGCTCCTGCTCTCGCACCTCGTTAGCCGCTACCAGTTCGATATCGCGGAGGGCAAAAGCTATATCGTTGGCTATCTCCATAAAGAGAGATACTTCCTGTTTATCATTTATTAGTTTATTGGGAATGGAAGTAGATAGGGCCCCGTATATCTTACCTTCAATTTCCAGCCTGATAGTCATATCCCCGATATCGGATTCCATACCTAATGCCGGGCAATCCTTGCATATTGTTTGTCGGTCTTCGGTTATCACTACCTGTTTTTGTTTTAATGCCTTTTGTACGCAGCGGGGCAACTTGCCCTGTTTCATCAATTCGATCAAGTCAGGGAACCCCTTGGTAACATTCGCTCCCGCCCATATTGCCGGCTGCTGCTTCTCATCCAGCAGGACAATCCAGGCGCTTCTAAAGCTCTGGCTCTCCACCAGACTGTCACAAATCTTCTGGATGAGCAGGCTTCGGTCTTTCTCTCTGGTTATTATCTGGCTAACGTTACGTATCGAGCGCAGCATTAGGTTAAGATGATTGATCCGTTCTTCCGCCTCTTTACGTTCCGTGATGTCCAGCCCGGATACCACTATGCAGTTGATGCCGCGTAGGATTATTTTTTCGGCAGAAAATAATAGTGTCCGCATGTCGCCGGTTTTGGTTCTCATTAATAACTCGTAATCTTTAAGCCGGCCCTCGGTATTTATTATTTGATAGAATTCTTTTCTTTTCTCTGGATGAGCCCATAAGTTAAGTTCAAGTGTGGTCTTACCGATAACTTCCCGGCGCTCGTAACCCGTTATCCGTGTATGTTCCGCATTAACATCGATAAAACGGCCTTCCTCCAGGGTGAGAATCGCCATCAAATTAGGAGAAGCCTGAAATGCTTTATTAAACCGCTCCTCGCTTTCCTTGACTGCTTCCTCTGCCCGCTTCCGCTCCGTAATATCGCGAATATTG
The DNA here is from genome assembly GCA_034432135.1 of Dehalococcoidales bacterium. Lineage (GTDB taxonomy): Bacteria > Chloroflexota > Dehalococcoidia > Dehalococcoidales > RBG-16-60-22 > RBG-13-51-18. The sequence goes on from DAOUCO010000106.1 coordinate 12,650, forward strand.
CATTGAATCACTTTGTTACTATTCACTTGATATACATTACTCACAAACTCAACATCACGCTTGTGCCCGTCCTTGGTTCTCAGTGGCAAATCATCATATCGGATATAACCTTTATCCTGCAATTTTAAGAAAGCCTCTTTTGAAGCCACGATGTCTTTGAAAAGTCCTATCTCCCAGAGTTTCTTCCCTATTAGTTCTTCTTTGGAATAGCCCAGCATATTAAATAGGAAAGGATTAACATCAACTATTTCTCCTGTGCCGGCGTTAAGAATCAGGATGCCGTCTTTGGCTGATTCGAACAACCGCCGGTAACGTGTTTCTGAAAAAGCCAGTTTTTCCTCCGCCGCTTTCCGCTCGGTGATGTCTTCCATAAAACCATCAATCATGATAATTTCACCGTTTTCATCTAGTGCCGGAGTTGCTTTATCCCTGATCCACTTTATATTTCCTTCTTTAGTTATAATACGATATTCTACGTCAAGAATTGTTTTATTACGTCGATGCTCAAGGATTTTCTGCCACACATAGGCTGAATCCTCTGGATGGACCATTTTATTAAATATTTCCCGATTTTCTATTAACTCTTTGCTAGAATATCCGGTTAATTCTTTCGCCCGGCCGGAAATAAACAGGCTCGTAGAATATTCATCGGGTAAAGCTGAGTAAACCACCACAGGTACGTTCTCACTGATGAGTCTGTACTTCTCCTCGCTTTCCTTGACTGCCTCCTCCGCCCGTTTTTGCTCGGTAATATCCTGGGCAAAACCCACCAGGCCAATTACTTTACCATCTTTATTAAAAATAGGTATTTTGTCTGTTTGCACCCATCTCAAACCGCTGGCAGACTCATATTGCTCGATGATGTTGAGCTTAGGGCGTCTTGTTTTAAAGACCTCATTATCGTCGTTCGTCATTCCTTCCGCAATATTTCTTGAATATAGGTCGAAAACTGTTTTCCCAAGCATGTCTTCTTCAGTCATATTCAATGCTGATGCAAAAGCCTTATTGACCCGTAGAAATTTCCCTTCCAGGTCCTTGTAAAACACCAGTATCGGCGTGGAGTCTATAATAAGCTTGACCTCTTCCCTTTCCGCCTCCAACGCTTCCTCCAATTTCTTACGTTCGGAAATATCGCGGATTATCATGCTGGTTCTTAATTTCCCATCTCTATCTTTAAATAATCTTGAGGATACATCAATGGGAAATTTACTACCATCGGCACGAATACCGGTAAGCTCCCCGGAGAATTCACCGGTCAGCCTGCGTTTCTCAAGAGCTAGTTCCAGCCGCGGGTCGGATGCATCGATTATACCGCCTCTTCCGATACGGCAAATCTCTTCCTCTGTCCTGCCGAACATCCTGCAGGCTTCGGTATTCGCCATTAAAATTTCTCCATCCGGAGATGTCAATAAGATAGCATCTTTACTATTTTCGAAAATAAGTCGGAACTTCGCCTCGCTTTCCTGTAATGCCTTCTCCGCTTTTTTCTGCTCGGTGATATCCTTCATCTGGCAGATGACATTAATCACCTTACCTTTTTCGTTTTTTATCGCGGACATTACTATCTCTAAGACTTTATGAGTGGTCAGAGCTGGTTTTATCTGTTTTTCTTTAGCGGTTTGATAGTCCAGGGTAAAGCTGATGGTTTTGCCTTCCTCGTAAACACATTTTATCAACGGAAGGAAGCCCTGCTCGATAATCTGCGAGTCTTTTAATACATTATATTTGCCAATTATTTCTTCATCGGTTAGAAGAAGTGTATTTCTAAATGCCTGGTTTATCCTGATAATTGTCCCTTTTTCATCGGAGACCCATATCGCGTTAGGCGTCTTTTCGATGATGTTATCGAGGAATCTCTCTCTGCTTTTCAGTTCTTCTTCCGCCTGTTTCTTCTCCGTAATATCAACCGCAATAGATATCAAATACGGCTCGTTTTTTATTGTTATTTTTGACATCGATAGATATGCTGTCTGTATTTTTCCTGATTTAGCCCGCACTTTCACCTCGGCATTTGTAACTGCTTCCTTGTCTTTAAGTGACTCTAATATAGCCCTTCTTTGTTCGGGGTCCTCCCATAAATTTAGTTCAAGAGTCGTATGGCCTATTAGTTCCTCGCGAGTGTAGCCCGTAGTACGGCAATATGTATCATTTACTTCAATTATCCGTCCTTCATCTAACGTGGTGATTAGCATCAGGTTAGGGGAGTCGCGGAATGCCAGTTTAAACATCTCCTGGCTTTCCTTAAGTTCTTCCTCCGCCTTTTTACGCTCCGTAATCTCTAGAGTTATTTCGGTGGCGGCTATTACATTGCCCTTTTCATCCCGGACAGGATAACCTCGTACGAACCATATCCTGCCGTCAGGGGTAGGCATTTCTGCTTGCTGAGGATGACCGGTTTCAAGGCACTTGGCGACGGGGCAACCCACACATGGCTCACTACGGTTCTGCCAGACCTCATAACAATGACGACCCACCAGTTTTTCAGGCGATACCCCTACTGATTCACCTGCGGCTTTATTCACCCATATTAACCGGAGTTCTCTATCTTGGTAGGTTATCAGTTCTAATGATCCGTTGAGAATCGCTGCTTTCTCTCGCTCCGATTCTCTTAACGCCTTATCAATTTTCTTACGTTCAGTAATATCTCGTACGATAGCTATATCCACCAGCTTCTGCCGGAAGTAAAATAGCCTCGCGTTTATTTCTGTATGTATTATGTCGCCACTTTTAGATAGGATGTCCGCCTCATATATTTCTGGTACTTTCAAGCCCGCTACTCTCTTCCTGTATGCTTCAATAACTTTTTCTTTATGTTCTGGGGCTATAAAATCAAAAACCAGTCTACCGTATAACTCTTCCCTTGTATAACCGCTCATCTCAAGCAGTTTAGCATTGCAATATCGGATTAACCCTTCCTCAATAAACACAATACCGTCATTGCTATGTTCGATAAGATTGTGGTACTTGTCCTCGCTCTCTCGCAGTGACTCCTCCGCTTTTTTACGCTCTGTAATATCCTCGTACATCGCCATATATTGCTTTTCTCCACCCCACATCACCTCCCGACGGAATACCATCAAATTCCTGATTTCGCCATCCGGACGTTTGATACTTATTTCATATTCGTCTTGGATATCTTGCTTTAGCTTTCTTTTCCTTCGCCTTTCCAGGTGCGCGGCGTAGCTTTCCGGCGTATAAAGCTCCTGCTTTTTCACCAATGCCAGTTCTTCCACGGTATGATAACCGAATATATCTAAAGCCGCTTTGTTGGCATAAATCAGAACGCCATCTTCGGTGACAATGCGTATACCCATAGGGCAGGTATCTATTGAATTCTTGAAGTTTTGCTCGGAGGCGATATAGGCTTCAGCAAGCTCTTTAGTACTCATGATAGCAGTGTAATGTTCCCTATTTTTAAATTTTATTTTGTTTTTCTGCAATCTGACTAAACGTTCCTCAGTCTCTGATAGTCTTTTCTTCGGTTCGATATAAGCCGGTTTTTCCTTGTTCATACTTTAATACCTCACCCCGGACAACTTCCTGGCTCTTAAAGTTTAAAAGCGCTGAACATCGCTATCACTGCACCTTTTCCTCGCGACGCCGGCGCTCTTTTATCTATATTGTACCTCCAAACTTATCATTCAGAGGTTATATAATATTAAATTAATTTCATGACATTGCTTAATATAAAGTTTATATATTCTCCAAACGTATTGTCAAGTGGCAAATCAATAACACACACATTGCCAACTGACCTTTCGTTTTATGCGTTTCCAATGCTATTTATATTTTAGGCGTTATTGTTTCTTATTTTATCCTTGCTTGACACCTCAAGCCTGTAATTGATACACTTTTCTTGTTTCTTTTAAAACCATCATCGTAAGGATAACACGAAGTTATGAACATAAAAAAAGTCGGTATCCTCTATCACCCCAAGGTTGAAGCTACCCTTGCCAAAGCCAAAGAACTGGAAAGCTCTTTAACAATGCAGGGAGTTTCTACCTGGATATGTTCGTCATGGGAAAAAAAGGCTATCCAAACGATGCTTGAAGGCTCCGACTTGTTATTAACCGTAGGCGGCGATGGTACTATCCTCCGCGCCGTACAGGCGGTTATTCCGCATAACATTCCCATTACTGGTATCAATCACGGTAAACTCGGCTTTCTAACTGAATTCGATGCTGATGAAGCTGTAAAGAAAATACCTCTATTATTAACTGGTAAGGGCTGGATTGACCAGCGCGTCATGCTGCAGGCAGAACTCCTGTCTCAAGGTCGGGAACCGCGCGTTTTTCATGCCCTTAATGATGTCGTTGTAGCGCGCGGTGAAATTGCACGTATTATCCGCATCGATGCTGCTATCAATGGTCAGCCCCTTACTACTTATAAAACGGATGCCCTGGTCATCGCTACGGCTACCGGTAGCACCGGCTACGCCCTATCGGCCTGGGGTCCTATTATGTACCCGCAGTGCCGAGATATCCTGCTTGTCCCGGTTGCTCCCCATTTAAGCCTCTCCTATCCCCTCGTCCTGCCGGAGACGGCTGAGATTCAATTGCGCCTTTATACTCATCACACTGCTACGTTTAGCATCGATGGCCAAATTAACCTATCCATATCTAATGACGATGTGATTAATGTTAAACGTAGTCCATATGTCGCCCGCTTCTTTAGAATCCGCTCCGAAAAATCGTTCTATCGCTCTCTCGAAGATAAATTGAAAGGAAAACAAGGTGATTCAGGTTGAAAAAGCTAAAATAGCCGATGTTCCCCAGATACACAAGCTTGTCAACGGTTTTGCTGAAAAAGGTTTGATGCTCGCCAGACCCTTAAGTGAAATATACGAAAGTATCCGCGACTTTTTTGTCATCAAGGAAGGGTCAAAGGTCGTCGCTTGTGCCGCCCTGCATATAAGCTGGTCCGACCTTGCGGAAATACGCTCGGTAGCTGTGGCTGAAGATGAGCAGAAAAAGGGACTGGGCGCTAGACTCGTCGCCGCCTGCCTGAAAGAAGCGGAGGAACTCGGCATTAACACGGTATTCTGTTTTACCTATCAGCCGGAGTTTTTCCGAAAATATAATTTCGTCGATATAGATAAAATGGAACTGCCGCGTAAGGTCTGGACGGACTGTTTTCGCTGCCCGAAGTTCCCCAACTGCGATGAAACCGCGCTGATATATCATGCGTAAAAGAAAAACCGGAGATTTAACTGAAAAAACCCTTCGGCGTAAATATGTCTTCGAAGGGCAACTCATCAAAGTGCGTGTAGATACTGTCATTGCTGCTGACGGGCACCATGCTGTGCGTGAAATCGTAGAACACCCCAATGCCATCGTCATGGTCGCTCTGGACGCGGAAGATAACGTCCTGCTGGTTGAACAGTACCGCTCCCCATTGGGGAAGAAACTCTTAGAGATTCCGGCCGGCGTTATCGAAAAGGGTGAAGACGCTGCCGCCGCCGTGGTCCGTGAAATGCAGGAAGAGACCGGCTACAAACCTCAAAAGCTGGTATTTTTAACCGGTTTTTATACTACTCCCGGTTTCAGCACCGAATATTTGCACCTTTACCTCGCTACCGATTTAGTCCCCTCCCGTCTCCGCGCCGAAGATACTGCTGGCATTGAACTGGTGCGAGTGCCGGCCTCGCAGATAACGGAACTGATAACTTCCGGAAAAATCCAGGACGCCAAGACTATCGCCGGACTGCTGCTTTTCTTGGAATATCGCAAGACCCGCGAAAAAACCTAATTAACCCACTTCAACGGCCGCCCCCCCAACAAGTGGATGTGGAGATGTTGCACCAGTTGCCCCGCATCCGCCCCGCTGTTTATAGTCAGACGGTAGCCGTTTTTGGCAAGTCCCTGCTCTTTAGCGACTTTGTTCGCTACAGCCACCATTTTCCCCGCTAAGGCAGTATCGGCATCATTCATGTCCGCCAGTGACGCTATATGCTTCACCGGGACTACCAGCAGGTGTACCGGCGCTACCGGATTAATATCTGTAAAAACAACAACATCCTTGTCTTTGTAGACAAACTTAGACGGTATTTCTCCGCTGATAATCCTGCAGAAAATACAGTCCGTTCTATTCTTTTCGGGGTTCATATCTGCTGCCCTATAAATCAATCCAGACCTTTGGCGCGCCGGGAACAGGCGGTGGTCCTTTCATGTCAAGCACTGTGGCTTTGGCATTCTTTAAAGTCATGACTTTTACAAAGTCCCAGCCGTGTTCATCTACCTGTGGCTTTAAGAATGGGCGGATTTTCAACATTTCTTCTTTCTGTGCGTCGGTCATGTTTTTCCAGATTTCAAACTTTCCGGCAACTCTTACCTGTACCCCATCGGCAAAATAGCAAAGTTCAACTTCAGGATTTTTAGATATTTGCTTATAGACATCCTTAGCTGCCTGCATGGAAAACACGATGCCATCTTTTTCATTAGCTTTATACGTTCCCATGGCGCGGACATGTGGCTTATTGCCTTCTACGGTCGCCATGTAGGCTATTGGATTTTTTGTGATGAATGCCAATATCTCTTTTTTATCCATGAATTGACTCCTTATTTATTAAACTTTTTGCTGGGAAATTTTAGCACACGCGCTGGCAAACTTCAATGCTATTTACCAAGCTTCTCTATCACGGCGTCCGCTACCTGCGATGTCCCAACGGCAGCAGGGTCGTCCCGCCGCTCTTTCATGTCGTAGGTGACGCTATTGCCTTCTTTGATGACGGAAGCGATGGCTTTTTCCAGACGGTCGGCGGCTTTAGCTTCCCCGATATGCCGCAGCATCAGCACCCCGGAAAGCATCATCGCCATAGGGTTGACTTTATTCTGTCCGGTGTATTTCGGCGCGCTGCCGTGGGTCGGCTCAAAAAGAGCAATCCCCTCCCCGATGTTAGCTCCGGGCGCCAGGCCTAGTCCCCCCACCAGCCCCGCGCAGAGGTCGGAGATAATGTCCCCGTACAAATTGGGCGCCACGATGACATCGTATTCCTGCGGCCTTCTTACCAGTTGCATGCAGAGGTTGTCGACGAGCGCGTCCTGAAAAGCTATGTCGGGGTAGTCTTTAGCTACTTCCCGCGCCACGGAAAGGAAAAGTCCATCGGAAAATTTCATGATATTGGCTTTTTGCACTGCCGTTACCTTTTTCCGTTTACCCTTCCGGGCATATTCAAAGGCGAATTTTACGATGCGCCGCGTGCCGTACGTACTAATCATCTTAACACTTAAAGCCGAGTCCTTGCGGACGACGTTGCCCTTTTGCCCGTTGATAAAATCGATAATCTCTTTAGCTTCCCTGGTGCCTTTTTCGTATTCTATCCCCGCGTAAAGGTCTTCCGTATTCTCTCTGATGATGACGATATCCACGTCTTTATATGGCGTGGGGGCGCCGGGATAGGTCTTGCAGGGACGCACACAGGCATAGAGGTCTAAAACCTTGCGCAGGGCGACGTTAACGCTTCTAAAGCCCGTCCCGATAGGCGTGGTCACCGGACCCTTTAGCGCCACCTTGTTCTTTTTGATGGATTCTATAACATGGTCGGGCAGGGGAGTGCCCTCTTTAGCCATGACCTCCGCCCCCGCATAAGCCATCTCCCACTCGAACTTAACACCGGTGGCTTCCAGCACGCGTCGGGTCGCCTCGGTAATCTCCGGCCCTACCCCATCCCCCGGTATTAAAGTTATTTTATAAGCCAATTGTTTTTCCGTTCTGTCATTCCGAGGAGTCCTTCCATCGAAGGACGACGTGGGAATCTCTATCATCTACTTAATTTTACTTGGAGATTGCCACGCTTCGCTCGCAATGACATTTAAATTATACCTTAATATCCCCGTGCTTCTGTATGTATGGTATCAGCCCCCCTTCGTTAAGTATTCTTAACATTACCTCCGGTATTTTCCCCGTAGTCAGTACCGAGCCGTTGGTCTTATCTTTCACCATCCCCGCCGTTAAATCTACCTCTAATTCATCGCTGTCATTAATTTTATCTGTATCACAAATCAGGACGGGCAGGCCTAAATTGATGGCGTTCCGATAGAAAATCCGCGCCGCGCTTTTAGCCAGGATGGCGCTCACGCCCGCCGTCTTTATCACCAGCGGCGCGTGTTCCCGGCTCGAACCCAGTCCAAAGTTACTCCCGCCAACGATAAAGTCGCCCGGCTTTACTTTTTTAGCAAAATTGGGGTCGGCATCCTCCATAACGTGTTTAGCGAGCTCCGGCAAATTGCTCCGCAGGTGTGCGTACCGACCTGGAATTATGTGGTCGGTGGAAATGCCGTCGCCGAACTTATGCGCTCTGCCTTTCAGCATTTACAGCACCTCCCGCGGGTCGGTAATCTCGCCTTTAAGTGCCGATGCCGCCGCCGTAGCCGGGCTACCCAGGTAGATGAAGCTCTTAGGATTCCCCATCCTCCCTTCAAAGTTCCGGTTAGCGGTAGATAGGCATGCCTCCCCGTCGCCCAGCGCCCCTTGATGCAATCCGAGGCACGGACCGCATCCCGGCGGCAATATGATTGCCCCCGCCTCCACGAGTGTTTTAATGTAGCCCTTCTCAATCGCCTGCAGCATGATTTTCCGTGAAGCCGGGGCAATTATCAGTCTTACGGTTTTAGCGGGCTCCTTGCCCTTTAGAATGCTTACCGCGACGGCTAAATCTTCCAGTCTGCCGTTCGTGCAGGTGCCGATGACCACCTGCTGTATCTTCGTGCCTGTGAGTTCTTTAGCTAGAGCGGTATTATCTACCGTATGCGGTCTGGAGACCGTCGGCTCAAGTTTACCGGCGTCTATTTTAATCGTTTTTTCATAGACGGCGTCGGCGTCAGCTTTTATTTCTCTAAAGTCTTTGCCCCGCCCCTCCGCTTTTAAAAATTTCTGTGTCGTCTCATCCGACTCGAAAAGTCCAGCTTTAGCGCCCGCTTCTACCGCCATGTTGGCGATGGTAAAGCGACCGCTCATACTCATCTTTTTTATCGCACTGCCGTGGAATTCCAGCGATTTATAGGTCGCGCCGTCCGCCCCGATAAGCCCGATGAGATGTAATATTAAATCTTTAGCATAAACGCCCTTCTGAAAGTCTCCGTTTACCTCTATTTTGTACGACTCCGGTACTCTAAACCAGTTTTTACCGAGCCCCATGGCTACGGCAACATCGCTCGACCCCATCCCTGTGGCGAAAGCGCCTAATCCTCCCGCGGTTACCGTGTGCGAGTCTGCTCCAACGATTACATCGCCGGGTCGCGCATAAGCCTCCTGGACTATCTGGTGGCAGACCCCATCGCCGACATCGCTTAAGATACACCCGCTGTTTTTGGCAAAATCACGTAAAAATATGTGGTCGTTAGAGAGGTTGGCGTTAGGACTCGGCGCCGCGTGGTCGATGAATAATACCGTCCTTGGCGCGTTCGCCAGCTTGCTAATGCCGCTGCTCTGGAACTGCCTTATCGTTAACGGTCCTGTGGTGTCCTGCGCAAAAGCCAGGTCAACTTTAGCGATAACGATGTCCCCGGCCTTAGCGTCCGTGCCGCTTTTTTCGCTCAATATTTTTTCCGCTAATGTTTTGGGCATTTTTCTGCCTAAAATCCCTCTCGAACTCTCTTTTTTTCAAAGTGAGAGGATGATTTACCTCACTCTCACTAACCTCTCCCTTCAGGGTGAACCTTCAGGATGAACCCATCAAGGGAGAGGAATTTACGGTTCCTTCGCTGCGCTCAGGATGACATCCTCAATCTTTAACTTTTAAGTTATGTTTTTGAGTTTTGACTTTTAAGCTTTGAGTTCTCCCTTACCCCTGATTACATCGGAATATTGCCGTGCTTCTTATAAGGTCGGCTTTCCTTTTTATCTTTTAAAGCCTCTAAAGCCGCGATGACTTTAGCCCGCGTCTCGCTCGGCTGTATCACCGCGTTAATGTACCCCATTTTCGCCGCCACGTAAGGATTGTAAAGAAGCTCGCGGTACTCTTTTATCTTTTCCTGTTCCTTGGCTTCTTTATCCTCCGCTTTATCTATCTCCCCCTTGAAAATTATCGCTACTGCCGCCTCCGCCCCCATCACCGCTATCTCCGCCTGCGGCCACGCCAGCGTATAGTCCGCCCCCAGCCCCTGACTGCACATTGCAATATATGCCCCGCCGTAAGCCTTGCGCGTGATTAGTGTTATCTTGGGCACCGTTGCCTCGGCGTAGCACCATAATAATTTCGCCCCATGTCGTATAATGCCGCCCCACTCCTGGTGGCTCCCCGGTAAAAAGCCGGGCACGTCGGCGATGGTGAGCAGGGGGATATTGAAGGCGTCACAGAACCTTATAAAGCGCGTGGCTTTGTCCGACGCGTTGATATCGAGGCAGCCGGCTAAATAGTTGGGTTGGTTGGCGATGATACCTATCACCTGCCCGTTCATCCGCGCGAAGGTGGTAATCATGTTCTGCGCCCACTGCCTTGACGACTCTAAATATTCCCCATTATCCACGATTGCTTTAATGACGTCCTTCATGTTATAAGTCTTGTTCGAGTTTTCCGGCAGGATATCGTCTAAAGTTTTATCGGCGCGGGCGGGCGGGTCTTTAGTTGCGATATAAGGCGGTTTTTCCTCGTTGTTCGATGGCAAATAACTTAATAGCTTTTTAATTTCTTCGATTGCCTGTTTATCGTCGTCGCAGGCGAACTGCGTCACGCCGCTCTTTGTGCTGTGCGTTAGTGCCCCGCCAAGCTCCTCGTTGGTGATTTTCTCGCTGGTAACGCTCTCGACCACCGCCGGGCCGGTGATGAACATATAGCTGGTCTTTTTCACCATGAACACGAAATCGGTCATCGCCGGCGAATATACCGCCCCTCCCGCCGCCGGCCCCATGATGGCGGATATTTGCGGGATGACGCCAGAAGCGCAGGAGTTGCGGTAGAATATGTTGCTATATCCGTCGAGGGCGTTAATGCCTTCCTGGATTCTTGCGCCGCCGCTATCGATAAAACCGACCATCGGGACTTTCATCTTCATGGCTAAATCCATGATGCGGCAGATTTTCTTAGCATGCATCTCGCCGAGCGTGCCGCCCCGTGCGGTAAAGTCCTGGGCGTAAGCGCAGACGGTTCTCCCGTTTACTTTCCCGAATCCCGTAACGACCCCGTCCGCCGGGATGGACACTTTATCCAGCCCGAAGTTGCTCGAGCGGTGCTGCACGAAAAGGTCGGTCTCCTGGAAGGTGTCTTTATCGAAGAATAAGTCCAGCCTTTCGCGCGCCGTCAGCTTGCCGGACTCGTGTTGCTTCTGGATGCTCTTTTCCCCACCCCCCGCCTTCAGTTCTGCTTCCAGCTTCTTTAGTTTTTCATTTTCCTCTCTCAAATGTATCTCACCTCACAGCTATAACTTGAAAACAAGTTAATGATAACATAAGGTAAATTAGCGGGCAAATAGAAAAGCCCCCTATCCCCCGTACCTCTCCTCCCGCCACGGGTCGCCGTGCATGTTGTAGCCCGCCCGCTCCCAGAACCCCGGCTCGTTTCTAGCCATAAACCTTATCCCCGTCGCCCACTTGGCGCTTTTCCAGAAATAAAGCCGTGGTACAACGAGCCTTACGGGACCGCCATGCTCCGGTGTTAAAGGTTTCCCGTCCCACTTTAGCGCGAACAGTACGTCCTCCTGGAAAAAGTCCTCCAATGATAGATTTGTCGTAAACCCTCCAGCCCCCTCCACCATTACGTACCTTGCCTCCCCCTTTATCCCCACCAAATCTTTGATTACGGAAGTGCTTACTCCCTCCCACGTATTGTTCAACCGCGACCATGAGGTAACGCAGTGGATATCAGAAAATACCTCCACTCTTGGTAGGGCAGTGAACTCATCGTAATTGAGTGTCCGTTCTTTCTCCACCAGCCCCGTAATCTTAAACGTCCACTTCTCTACGTCGATTTTCGGCACGCCGCCGTAATGCAACACCGGCCATTTCTCGGTCAGCCGCTGACCCGGCGGCAGTCTGTTCTCCTTAAGTGTATCCGGACTGATGATTTTTCTTATATTTTCCATACCTCCAATATAGCATGATAACGGGGGAATACGGAACAGGGAAATGGATTAGTGATAAAATCTCTCTTAGTCCTTCTCTTTTACTCCCGCCGTCATTCCCGTGAAAACGGGAATCCAGTGCTCTCTTCCCCATCGTTATTCTGGAGTCTCGATTTATCGGGACGAAGAATCTGTTGGTGGAGTGGTGTTTCACCTCACCCCCTGGCCCCCTCTCCACATGGAGTATCAATATAGACCGTTGACTTATTTATTTGGAGAGGGGGATATATTTAAAAGAGGGGCGAAACCCCTTTTAAACTCCCTCTCTTTACTAAAGATATGAATATATGTAATATAAGTCTAGGTATGAAAACTCTTTTACCTCATACGAAGTGCGCCAATACCGAGTTCCGCTGGGGCGAAAAGACCTATATCATGGGCGTCGTTAACTTAAGCCCCGATTCTTTTTCCGGCGACGGCATCGGCGCGGATATCCCCCGCACTTTAGAGCAGGCGCGGCGCATGGTGGCTGAAGGAGCGGATATTATCGATGTCGGCGGCGAGTCTACGAGACCCGGCACCGAGCCCCTTTCTATAGAAGACGTGGAGGCCGAGCTTCAACTTGTCATTCCCGCCATCGAATGCCTCGTTAAAGAAATATCAGTCCCCATCAGTATCGATACCTATAAAGCTAAAGTTGCCGCCCGCGCTTTAGAAGCCGGCGCAAGCATGATTAATGATATCTGGGGGTTAAAAAAAGACCCATCCCTCGCCCGCCTCGCCGCGGAAAAGCGGGTGCCTGTTATTTTGATGGCTAACGAGCGCGACGCGCCGCCCAAAGCCGGCATTGTGGCGAAGGTCCTCGCTGACCTGCAGAACGGCATAAAAATAGCTTTAGCGGCGGGCGTCCCCCCGCAGAATATTATCGTCGACCCGGGCATAGGGTTCGGGAAGACTCTGGAGCAGAATCTGGAGCTGGTCAACCGCCTGGCGGAGCTTAAAGCGCTGGGCAAGCCTATTCTGCTCGGCACCTCCCGCAAGAGTATGATAGGACTGGTGCTCGAACGGCCGGTGGATAAGCGACTCGAGGGGAATCTGGCAGTGACGGCTATCGGCATCGCTAACGGAGCGGATATGGTGCGCGTGCACGACGTTAAGGAGACGGCGCTTGTCTGCCGCATGTCTGATGCTATAATAAGAAGGGGGTCAATCGGTGAATGATACGGTAACGGTCTATCTTTCCCTCGGCTCGAACCTGGGCAACCGGCAGGAAAACCTTGACCTGGCTTTAAAGCTGCTTTCCGAGAGGATGAGGATGGGCAAGGTCTCTTCGATTTACGACACGGAGGCCGTGGGTCCCGTCAGTCAGCCGCGCTTCCTCAACCTCGCCTGCGAGGTCTTTACCCGCCTCACCCCGGAAGGACTGCTGGCTTTAGCCAAGGGCATCGAGCAGAAGATGGGACGGTACAGCCGTTCCGGCGAGCCCCGCATTATCGATATCGATATCATCCTCTACGACGATAAGGTGCTCAATACCAAGGACCTCGTGATTCCCCATCCCAGAATGCACGAGAGGTCGTTTGTCCTCGTCCCGCTGGCGGAAATCGCCCCGGACGTGGAGCATCCCAAGCTGAAAAAGACGATTAAGGAATTAAACAAGGCGATTAAAGAAAAACAGGGCGTATTTAAATTCGAAGGGTAATGTCATTGCGAGTCCTTCCGCAGAAGGACGTGGCAATCTCGGCGATTACCCAGACCAAACATCGGGATTCTCACAGGCTTCGCCCTCAGAATGACCCTGTTATGCTAAAGCTTCAAAGGGCAAGCAAAGGAAAAAAGAAATGTACGAAATATCCGTCGAAAAGAGCTTTGAAGCCGCCCATTACCTGCGGGGCTATAAGGGCAAGTGCGAAAACATGCACGGCCACCGCTACACGATAGTCGTTAAGGTAAGGGCGGAAAAGCTTAATGATATAGGACTGGCTTACGACTTTACCGACCTAAAGGCGCACCTGAACAAAATCCTGGAGCGCTACGACCACACCTGCCTGAATGACGTCAAGCCCTTTGATAAAATCAACCCCTCCGCGGAAAACCTCGCCGCCGCCATCTATAAAGAGCTAAAGAAATCCCTCGACGCTGCTCGGGACAAGAAACTCTCTAAAGAAGTGGAAGCACCTGAACTGAGCGGAGTCGAAGTTTGGGAGAACCCGGGGCAGGGGGTTATATATAAACCTTAAATGTCCCAACTTTACCGTTAAAAAATTTCATTTGTTTTCCTTAATAATAGGGTTTATAATCCACTTAGATTATTCATTTGGGGGCGCATGGTGAGCGAGACGTATTATAGAGATGATAGAATTAAGCTATTACTTGGTAACTGTTTAGACATTCTCCCGAAATTTCATGAATGTTCAATTGATATGATCTTTGCTGATCCGCCTTATAATTTATCTAATGGCGGGATCACTTGCCAGGCTGGAAGAATGGTATCCGTGAATAAGGGAGAATGGGATAAGTCTAAAGGCTTTGAACAAGACCATCAATTCTCAATAGACTGGCTTGGTGCTTGCCGTCGTGTATTGAAAGACGATGGTACTATCTGGGTTTCCGGTACTATTCATAGCATTTATTCAATAGGATTTGCTTTACAACAACTTGGATACAAGATACTCAATGAAATATGTTGGTATAAGCCAAATGCTTCTCCAAATCTATCTTGTCGTTATTTTACTCACAGCCATGAGGTTGTTTTATGGGCCGCTAAATCGTCAAATAGTAAGCATAAATTTAATTATCAACGTATGAAACAAATTGCTGGTGGTAAACAAATGCGGTCAGTATGGATGGATATAGATATAGAGGATTCCCCGCAAGATATTTGGATAATTAATACTCCACCAACGGAAGAGAAACATTTTGGTAAACATCCAACCCAAAAACCTTTAGCTTTATTGGAGAGAATCATTTTAGCTTCAACAGATCCAAATGATATTGTTCTTGATCCGTTTACTGGTTCATCTACAACTGGAGTTGCTGCAATTAGATATGATCGGCGTTTTATTGGAATTGATGCTAGTAGTGAATTCCTAGAACTTTCAATAAAAAGGCTCAAAGAAGAACGTGCTAAAAAAATAAATAAACCCAAGTTGATTGAGGAATTTGCTTAGGCATGGCAAATATTGATTTTTACAAAAAGTATTTAAATCTATCCAATGTCACCGAAATCTGTAATATTATAACAGATACATTAATTGAAACAAATTATACTTATGATTTTTTCGTTAATTGGTTTAAGGTTACTCAAAATAGAGATGCTTTCAAATATGAAGTCGCTCTTCTAAAAAGTCTGAAAAATAGCCGAAATCCTACTGTTGATTTGACATCATTGTTAAAGAAATATCCTGAAGTTATAAAAGTAATACCAATTTTAATTGCTTGCCGGGAAGGATTTATTAAAGTACTAAACTCAATTGATAAAGATTTAATGTACAAAAATTTTGATTTTTCCAAACGTAATTATTCTTCAAGAGAAATCAATGAAATCGTTAACTTTACGAAAAATACAGGTCTCCTAAATATATTGTGTAAAATGGATTCAGCAACAGACTATTTACTTGGTGTGGAAGTTGGTTTAGATTCGAACGCTAGAAAAAATAGGAGTGGACTATTCCTAGAGAAATTGGTAACAGAAATTCTTAAAGACTTATCTAAACGAAATACAGATATCGTGTTTATACCACAAAAGAATTTTGAATATGTAAAAAATACATTCGATGTTAAAATACCCTCTTCATTACAAAAACGTAAATTTGATTATGTAGTCTTGAATAAAGGTAAGGCCACAAATATAGAAGTCAATTTTTATAGTGGTACTGGCTCAAAACCCGGTGAAATAGTCAGTTCATATATAAACAGGGGAGAGGTTTTGGCATCAGCGGGATGGACATTTATTTGGCTAACTGATGGAATAGGCTGGAGGAAAATGAAAAATCCATTACGCGTTGGTGTTGAAAATATTGATTATGTTATAAATTCATATCTCCTTCGTCACGGTTTGTTAGAAAAAATAGTACTCTCTAAATAACTCTTTATTTTTTATAGCTCTATGTATTTTACATAACTCTAAAAACTGCTTATTACTCATTTTAGCCTCCATTTTACATAACTCAATGTGGGGAAGTCTCCCTTTGTAAAAGGGAGAGACAGAGGGATTTAAAGCTAACTTACCATAACTCTAAAAACGACTCGCTGAAGCTATTTAGCTTTGAGTCGTTTCCCCTATAAATCTTCACCCTTACTCCTCCTGTCTTTATAACCTCTCCCTTCATGGGAGAGGAACGAAAAGAGCCTGCCTTGAGCGTAGTCGAATGGGTGAGGGTGATAATCCCCCAGCTTGCGTCATTCAAACCTTTGTATTAAAATAGGTTCAGTCACGTTTGAGAGACAGCTATGTTAAACCATCCGGTATTAGTCCTGAACCAGAGCTACGAGCCGCTAACGGTCTGCCGCGCCCGCAGAGCCGTCGTCCTCATCTACCAGGGCAAAGCAGAGATGATTGAGAACGGCCTCGGCTATATCCACACGCTCTCCATGACCATCGAGCTCCCCTCCGTCATCAGGCTTGCCCGGATGATAAAGCGACCGCACCGGCCGCGCAAGATGACCCGCTATGAGATATTCAATCGAGATAGATATACCTGCCAGTACTGCGGACAGCAGAGTCGGCACCTGACCCTCGACCACGTCATACCCCGCTATAGAGGCGGCGAGCATACCTGGGAAAACGTCGTCAGCGCCTGCGTGGACTGCAATCGGAAGAAAGCCGGGCGGACGCCCCACGAGGCACATATGA
>DAOUCO010000107.1:0-43239 GCA_034432135.1 Dehalococcoidales bacterium
GCCCGCGCCGTGCCGTGCCGCTTGGGAATCTCGCCGAACAAAGCGTAAGGCCCCTCGATTTCCGCCGAGCAGACGATGTCCAGTGCCTGCTGTGTGATAGCCTCAATGTGCTGGCCTTTGCCGGTGTGTGCCCTCTGGATCAGCGCTATCATCGTCCCCGCCGCCCCGTTCATCGCCCCGAGCGTATGTGTATGTATATAGCTGGTGGTCAGCGGCGGCCTGTCCTCGTAGCCGACCGTATATATCATGCCGCCCAGCGCCCGCACCACGATGTCCGGGTCTTTATAGTCTTTATAAGGGCCTTCCTGCCCGAACCCCGTTATAGACGTTAGCACGATTCCCGGGTTGACTTTGCTTAAGTCTTTATAGCCCAGCCCGATGCTGTCCAGATACCCCGGCGCGTAAGACTCCAGCACCGCATCCGCCGTCCTGACGAGCTTTAGAAAGGTCTCCCTGCCTTCTTTCGACGTTATGTCCAGCGTGACGCTCTTTTTATTGGCGTTAAACGCCAGCCAGGTCAGGTTTTTCTCCGGGTCCACTTTATCTTTAGGGAAAAGACCTTTAAAGCGCGCCGGGTCGCCCCCGGGCGGCTCTATCTTTATCACCTCCGCCCCCCAGTCGGATAAAGCCCGACCGGCAATAAACGCCTTCTCCGTCGTCAAATCAAGTATGCGGTAACAGCCAAGCATAATTCCTCCGTTAAAATGTCATCCTGAACGCAGTGAAGGATCTCGGTTTGGTGGGGGTTGTATCCTTCGTCTAATACGAATTTGAATCCAAATAATTATAGCGTGAAGCGCGAGAGAGGGGCAAATGTGTCCTCACCCTGTCATTGCGAGCGAAGCGTGGCAATCTCTATCTCTGCCTTCTTAATATTTCTGCTCTTGATATCACCACTACTTCGTCCTCCTTTATCAAAGAGCCTGTCCTGAGCCTGCCGAAGGAAGGAGCAGAGGCGGATTTTATAAAGCGGGAGAGGGGGTCAGGGGGTGAGGTCAGATTTTTATTTTTTATCTGTGTCTTTGATTTTTGATTTTTGAGCTAACCCCTTTACTCTTTAGCTTCCCCGCCAGCTTCTTCCCCATATCTTTAGCTTTTTGCACCAGCTCCGGCTTATCTTTAGCCGCCCCCTGCCCCGTATAACCCGCCACCACGAAGCAGTTCTCCTCCGGCAGTCTGGCGAACCTCTTTAAAGCCTCGATTGCCTCGTCCGCCCCGCCGCCCCCGCCTATGGCAATCAGGCCGGCGTACTTAGCCTTCTTTTTACCGCCGTGGGTAAAGGTAAAAAAGTTTCTGTCGATAAACGCCTTCATCTGGGCGGAAACATTAAAGAAATACACCGGGCTCGCCAGAATCACGCCATCGGCTTCGTTGTATTTCTTGATGATTCCCGGCGCATCGTCCTTTATTTTGCATACCGTATATGACCCGCACTTCTCGTGCCCCAGGCAGGGATTGACTACGCATTCCCCCAGCACGATTTTCTCTGTTTCGATGCCTGCCGAAGCCATTTCTTTAAGCGCTACATCCGCCAGGTAGCTGGTATTTCCTTTAGTGTGGGGACTGCCTACAATCGCTACGACCTTCATTGCTTACCTCCGAATTTTCTGTTGTTTATAGTATAAATACTTCATTAAAGAAAATCTATAACGTTTATCATGCGATTTCATGACCCGGTTTATTGAGGGCAGTGGATAAAAACGCTTAAAATCTTAAAAACTAAAAAAGTGAAAATTAGCTACAACTTAACATAATATAAAAAAATTTAAAAACCTTGTTTTGAAGCTAATTTAACATAACTCTAAAAACGACTAAATGAAGCTATTTAGCTTCGAGTCGTTTCCTGTAGAAAAAAGGGGTTGTCGTGCTTTTCTCTTAAGCTTCGGCGACCGCTATATCGAACTGGCTCTTGTAAAGCGAAGCGTAGAAACCGTTGGCTGCCAGCAACTCCTGATGGTTCCCCTGCTCGACGATGTCCCCGTCCTTCATCACCAGTATGATATCGGCGTTGCGTATCGTGGATAGCCGGTGCGCAATCACGAAGGCTGTACGGTCCCGCGTCAGCTCTTCCATGGCTTTCTGTATCAGCACTTCTGTCCTGGTATCGACGGAACTGGTCGCCTCATCGAGTATCAGTATCTTCGGGTTGGCCAGGAACGCCCGCGCGATGGTTATTAGCTGTTTTTGTCCCTGCGATATGTTCGATGTCTCCTCGTTCAGCTCCATGTCGTAGCCGTGCGGCAGTGCATGTACGAAGGCGTCGACATAAGCCATTTTCGCCGCCGCCACCACCTGTTCATCCGTCGCTTTAAAATCCCCGTACCTGATGTTCTCTCTAATCGTCCCGTTAAAGAGCCAGGTATCCTGTAATACCATCCCGAACATATCGCGGAGGTCTTCGCGCATCATCTTGCGGATATCCACCCCATCCACGTAAATGCCCCCGTTGTTGATGTCGTAAAAGCGCATCAGGAGTTTAACCAGCGTCGTCTTGCCAGCGCCTGTCGGCCCCACGATAGCCACCTTTCGCCCGGGCTTGATATCCGCCGAAAAGTTATTAATGACGATTTTCTTTGGGTCGTAGCCGAAGTGCACTTTATCGAATGTTACGCGCCCTTCAACCTTTTCTATTTTCCTGGCATCGGCAGGGTCAGGCACTTCCTCTTCTTCTTCAAGGAAGTCGAACACGCGCTCTGCGGCCGCTACGGTCAATTGCAGCTGGTTGGCCATGTTCGTCATCTGCGTGATGGTCTGGGTGAAACCCCTGACGTACTGGATAAAAGCTAGAATATCGCCCACCTGGATAACTTTTCTTACCGCTAGGTAACCGCCCAGTATACTCATGCCGACATAACCCAGGTTGCTTACGAATGTCATCACTGGCATCATCGCTGTAGATAAAAACTGCGATTTCCACGCCGCGTCGTAGAGCTCGTTGTTCAAGCCATCGAACTTTTTCACCGAACGCTCTTCGCCGTTATAGGCTTTCATCACAGTATGACCGGAGAACATCTCCTCGATGTGCCCGTTGACATGTCCCAGATAATCCTGGTTCTTGCGGAAATATTTCTGCGACCTTTTAATGATAAAACTGACTAGGAATAGCGCGATTGGCAATATCACCAGCGATACCAGCGTCATCGCCCAGCTTATCCAAAGCATCATTACCAGGGTACCCACAACCATTGTGATTGCGGACACCATCTGCGTGAGGTTTCCAGCCAGGGTGTTGCTTAGAACAGGGACATCATTGGTAAGATAACTTAATACTTCGCCATGGGTTTTCTTATCGAAGAATTTTAGCGGTAACCGGTCAATCTTCTCCGCTATATTTTTACGTAGCTCGTACGTCAATTTCATCGAGATGTTGGCCATTATCCAGCCCTGTAAAAAACTAAATCCCGCGCTCGCAAGGTATAGCCCGAATAACATCAATAAAATTCGCCCGATATAGGCGAAATCGATAGAGGCGCCCGGGACATTCATCATCTTGCCCATGGCACCTTGGAAGAGAACTGTCGTAGCGTCTCCCATTAACTTGGGCCCGATGATGGAGAAGACCATGGCAACTACGGATAAAATCATTGTTAGCACGATGGCATAACGGTAAGGTTTTAGGTACCTCAATAGGTTCTTCATCGTTTTTTTGAAGTTTCTTGGCTTCTCGCTTAGCATCATCATCGGGCCGTGTCCGCCCATACCGGGTCTGCCTCCCATTGGGGGTCTCCTCCCGAAAGGCCCGCCACCCGGAGGAGGCCCGCCCGGAGGAGGCCCGCCACCCATCGGCCCGAATGTTAACGGAAATCTCATTGGGCCAGTTCCTCCTCGGTAAGTTGAGATTGGGCTATTTCGCGATAGACCTCGCAGCTCTCTAATAGCTGCCTGTGCTTGCCTATCCCCACGATTTCTCCCTTGTCCAGTACTACAATCTGGTCGGAGCCCATGATGGTGCTTATCCGCTGGGTCACAATCAACACTGTCGCATTATTGGTCTCCCGGCGTAATGCCCTTCTAAGTGCGGCGTCGGTGGTATAGTCCAGTGATGAAAAACTATCGTCGAATATATATATCTCTGGTCGTTTCGCCAGCGCCCGCGCAATGGCGAGTCTTTGCTTCTGTCCGCCCGATAGATTTGTACCTCCCTGCGCCACTGCCATTTCAAAACCGAGGTCGCTTTCCTTGATAATATCCATTGCCTGGGCTGTTTTCATAAAGCCCTTCAAATCTTGTTCGGATGCGCTTTCATTAGCATACCTCACGTTGCTGGCGATGGTTCCGGAAAACAGCAGTGTTTTCTGTGATACATATCCTATTTTCTCCCGCAGATCGTGCTGCCTTACCTCGCGTATATCTATGCCGTCGACGAGGACGCTCCCGCTGGTAACATCGTAAAAACGCGGTATCAGGTTAATAAGAGTCGATTTCCCGCTGCCCGTGCTGCCGATTATCGCCGTCGTCTGTCCCGGTTTCACGGTAAAGGTGATATTCTTTAATAAATCATCTTCGGCATTAGGGTACCGGAAAAAAACATTCTTAAATTCTATCTGCCCTTTGAGGTCGCCGTTAAATTGAAGCGGACTCCTCGGGTCTTTGATGACCGGTTTGGTGTCCAGCACCTCGTTGATACGCTGCACGGAAACAATCGCCTGCGGCATCATCACAAAGACCATCGAGACCATCAAAAAAGCCGAGATTATTTGCAGAGAATACTGGAAGAAAGCCATCATATCGCCTACCTGCACCGTACCGGCATCCACCTGACGCGCACCTACCCATATTATCGTTATCGTGACGAAACTCATGATCAGATTCAGCGCCGGCGATAGCAGCACCATTAAACGGGTAATGAATAACTGTGTTTTAGTCAGGTCCTTATTGGCGTTATCAAAATTCTTTTCTTCATGGCGCTGGGTATTGAAAGCTCGGATAACCATGATACCCGAAAGAATTTGCCGCGTCACTAGGTTCAGTTTGTCTGTGAGTTTTTGTACTATCTTAAACTTGGGTATGGCGAAGATGAGCAATATACCTATCATCGTTATTATCGCTATTATTGCGGCAGCGATAATCCAAGACATCGATACTTCGCTACCGACTACTTTAATCACGCCCCCGATGCCAAGTATCGGCGCGTAAAAAGTAATTCGGAACAGCATTACGAGCAACATTTGTACATTCGTGACGTCGTTGGTCGACCTTGTTATAAGAGAAGCAGTTGAAAACTTATCAAACTCGGTATTGGAGAAGTCCTCCACCCTGACGAATATCTCCCTGCGGATATTTCTACCCAGCCCGGCGGCCACTCTCGCTGATAAAAATCCTACTACCACCGAGGCAATGGCTCCCGCCATCGTATAGAGCAACATCATGCCGCCTACCCGAAGGATATAACCAGACTGTATTCCGGTCATGTCCATACCTATCGCTTCGTACTCGCGGATAAGGATGGCTTGTGTTGCCATCTTGACCATGTTTGAGCGTATATTTTCGTCCTCGGGTATCGGAGGGGCACCTTCTTGTTGCTGCGACATCCCCGCGAGAATAACGTCGGTAAAAATTTGGTTCAGTTTCTCTACGGCCGCCCTGTCACCTGTGTTAAGTCTGTAAATGGGCTCGTTAGCGAGCGCGGGAAATTCCTCGACATACCTGGTATAGTCGCTTTCGGAAAGGGTTTGCCTGTCTAATAGTATGTAGTTATCAGCTACCTCGACTTTATCGCTGTCGCTCATTACAGTCGTGAACATATTATAGGTACTGGTACGCATGGCCTCTGGGACGGCATTTTCGATGCCGTAGCCCTGTATGCCAGTATCTACGATATCAGCCATATAGCCCGGCAGCGCCAGATCAGCCATTGCCTGAGCGAACAGCAATGCGAATATCGCGATAATTGACCATATGAAAGGTTTGAGGTGTTTAATCTGTTTAATCACTGGTATGGTCTTTCATTTCGTGGTAGGTATCTAGCTTGGTAAATAGCTTTATCAATTGTTTTATTTCGTCGTCATTAAGGACATCGAATATTTTATACATTGATGCCAGGTGTTCCCTGCGGAATTTCTCGAACTGGTTTTTTGCCATTTCTGTCAATTTCAACCTGACAATGCGCCTGTCACTAGGGTCACCTTCGCGCGCTACGAGGCCCCTCTCCACAAGTGCGTCCACAAACTGTGTAATCGCCCCCGGCGTGACGCTGGAAAGCTCCGCCAACTCCTTCACCGATATCCCCTCCTCTTTCCTCCCCGCAATCTCGAAAAGTATGTGCAGTTGAGGGGGACTCAATGGCGGTTCGGGAGGCGGCCCTGGATGGCGTACGTGCCTCATAACAGACATCATAAGATGAGTGACTGTTTGTAGCAGGTCTTCCCTTTTTTTATCCATGATTTTGTATATAAAAAATTCTTCTGGAATTTGTAATCCGAAAAGACGACCTTTTTATTTTAGTTACTTAATATTTTAGAACCTAAATTATTTTTTGTCAATAGGCCTATCGTACTATTTTTACTTACTCATCTCCGACTAGATTATAATATCGGAGATTGTATTTCAGCTTAACCTTGATTTGACATTACCTCCTGTCTAAGCTAAAATAATAGAGTTCAGAACAGGCCCTCATCGAGGAGAGCCGGGCTTAAAAACGCAACGGAGAATAAACCCGTGGGACTGATCGTCCTGCGGGTTTTTTTATGGATGTTATCATGGACGAAGTTTATGATTTAAATAAGCTGCACCTGGTCAGCGGCCTCACCGAGAAAGAAGCGGTAGAAAGATTACGGCGTGAAGGATATAATGAAATTCCGTCCGTTAAAAAACGCGGCTTTCTTGCCATCGCCTTCGATGTGATACGCGAGCCAATGCTGCTGCTCCTTATCGCCGGCGGTATTATCTACCTCGCCCTCGGCGATATCCAGGAAGCGCTTTTGTTACTTTTCTTCGTCTGCGTCGTCATCGGCATCACGCTGTATCAGGAACGTAAAACAGAGCGCACTCTGGAAGCCCTGCGCGACCTATCCAGCCCGCGCGCTATGGTCATCCGCGACCATGCCACTAGGAGAATCGCCGGACGCGAAGTTGTTCGCGGCGATATCGTCGTCCTCTCCGAAGGCGACCGTGTGCCCGCTGACGGTATTGTCCTGGCCTGTAATAACCTGATGGTTGAAGAATCCTTGCTTACCGGCGAGTCCGTCCCCGTGCATAAGCTGGAATGCCAAGATGATAGTATGCAGATGCAACGCCCCGGCGGCGACCGTCTGCCTTATGTTTACTCGGGTACGCTGGTCGTCAGCGGACTGGGCATCGCACGGGTTGTCGCCATCGGCATCCATACCGAGTTCGGCAGAATTGGCAAGTCCCTCCAGACTATTGAGGACGAAAAAACGCCCCTCCAGAAAGAGACCGGGCGCCTTGTCCGCAACATAGCCATCATCGCTCTGGTTCTTTGTGCGCTGCTGGCTATCGTTTATGGGTTTACTATCGGTAAATGGCTTGATGGCCTGCTGGCAAGCATTACCCTGGCTATGGCTATTCTCCCGGAAGAGTTCCCCGTCGTCCTTACGGTATTCCTGGCTATCGGCGCCTGGCGTATCTCGCAAAGTCAGGTTTTAACACGCCGCGTCGCCGCTATAGAAACGCTAGGTTCAAACACTGTCCTTTGCGTGGATAAGACCGGTACCTTGACCGTAAACCGCATGTCTGTAAAGAAAATCTTTTCCGCCGGAGAGTTTTTTGATATTGGAGACAGCCAGTATGCGCCCCCGCCGGAAAAGTTTCATAGCCTGATTGAGTTCAGTATCCTCGCCAGTCAGACTAATCCCTTCGACCCCATGGAAAAGGCTTTATGGGAGCTCGGGGAAAACTACTCCAGCCTTACCGAGCATCTCCACGACGACTGGGAACTGATGAAAGAGTATTCCCTGTCGCGGGAGCTTATGGCATTATCGCGGGTCTGGGTGTCGCGCGACCGCCGCGACTACGTCATCGCTACTAAGGGCTCGCCGGAAGCCATTATCGACCTCTGTCACTTGGATACATCAAATACGCACGAGCTTCAGGACAAGATCAACCAGATGGCCAGTGAAGGGTTAAGAGTACTGGGAGTTGCCAAGGCTAGCTTTAAACAGGTAGCGCTACCGGGCAACCAGCACGTTTTTGATTTCAATTTTTTAGGTCTGATAGGCTTTGCCGACCCAATTCGACCATATGTGCCGGAGGCTATCAAAGAATGTCATAATGCCGGCATCCGCGTCGTGATGATTACCGGCGACTATTCTATTACCGCCCAGAACATCGCCCGTCAGATTGGCTTAAAGCAACCGGATAAAGTGATTACCGGCGCCCAGATTGATGAATTGACCGACGATGAGTTAAGACAGCGTATCATGACGGCTAATGTTTTTGCCCGCGTTATACCCGAGCATAAATTACGTCTGGTAAATGCTTTAAAAGCTAATGGTGAAATCGTTGCCATGACCGGCGACGGCGTAAACGATGCCCCAGCTTTAAAAGCGGCTAATATCGGCATCGCTATGGGGGGTAGGGGCACCGATGTCGCCCGTGAAGCCAGTGCGCTCGTCTTATTGGACGACGACTTTTCCTCCATAGTTAAAGCCATACGTCTGGGCCGGCGTATCTTTGATAATCTCCGCAAAGCTATGGCTTATATTCTGGCGGTACACGTGCCTATCGCCGGCTTGTCTTTAATCCCGGTATTGTTTAAGTGGCCGCTCGTCTTATATCCCGTCCATGTAGTTTTCCTTGAGTTAATAATCGACCCTGCCTGCTCTATCGCTTTCGAAGCTGAGCCGGCCGAACCTGATATTATGCAACGGCCACCTCGCGACCGCAAAGAACCCCTTTTCAACGGCAGGACGGTGGCTTTAAGTCTATTGCAGGGTTTCATCGTCCTTGGTGTTACTCTGGCTGTTTATCAACGGAGTCTGGCGCTGAATCTGGGCGATGCTGAAGCGCGCACCCTTACATTTGCCACCCTTGTTATCGCCAACCTCTGCCTGATTCTTACTAACCGCAACTGGTCCATATCGATTTTACGCAGCTTTCGCACCCGCAATATCGCTTTAGGATGGATTGTCGGTGCCGCCATCGTCTTCCTCGGGCTTGTGATTTATGTACCTTTTCTGCGCGATTTATTTCATTTCGAAATCCTGAGTCTGGTTGATGTTCTAGTATGTATTGCCGCTGGCACCGTAAGCGTTTTATGGTTCGAAGGTGTAAAATATTTTGGACGAAAAAACAAGCAGAATACCGGGAGAATCCTGTAATTCAGCTGGCAGGCTGTGCTTTTAGATAGGCAGAACCCTTGAACCGGGGTAGCGTTCCTTACCCAAAAGATGATAGAATCAGAGTAATTTTATCGTCCAGGTCTGTCCGAGACGGAGGCATTCGTATGGTTGATATGAAAGAAAAACTTCGCATCGCTCCACTTAGTATGGAAAAAACAGGTCTTAAAAAAGATGCCCTGGCTGGCGAAGTAGCTGTAGTTACCGGCGGGGCCGGTAATGTTGGAGTGGGCATAGCGCGGAGCCTAGCGTGGCTGGGCGCGAAAGTAGTGATCGCTGACGTCATCCCGGAAGAAGGAAAATACGTCGCTGAGCTCATCGACCGCGAAAACAAACCGGGGACAGCCCTCTTCGTTAATACCGACGTCTCCGACGAGGCTTCAATGAAAAACATGGCGGCAAAGGCTTTTGAAAAGTTCGGCAAGGTAGACATTCTGGTCAACAACGCCATGATTATGTCCCTCGGCACTCCAGTATTACAAGCCACAGTTGATAAGCTTGACCGTCAATATCAGATAGCGGCGCGCGGCACGCTTATCGGCATCAAGCTTTTCGTCCCCGGCATGCAGGAAAGGCATCACGGCGTAGTAACCTATTCGGCAACGGCTTTCTGTTCCCCGGTAGGACCGGCCACCTACTGCGCGACGAAAGCTGCCGCCTCTTCTCTTATGAAGTCTTTGGCAAATGAACTGGGACCAGTGGAACAAACAGGAATTTCTGTCTTTACATTCATCCCGGCGGGCGTCGGTATGCCCCGTAGCGTACCTCCAATAACTCCTGAAATGATGGAGGAATTTAAAAAGAGATTCAAAGGTTTTAAGATGCCCTCTATGCCCGGCTACGAAGGGAACATCCCGTCAGAGGATTGTGGCGCGGCCTTTGCCTACTGCATTGTCCATGCTGCCGAACTGCACGGTTCGGGAATAATGGTTGGTCAGGCTTTCCGGCAGATGGACTGGCCGTATCCTAAGCCGGAGACGGTACCCAAAGCCGATTACCAGCGTATTGACGATATGGCTTTAGCAATGCTGTTCTCTTTCATGGGTCCCGGCTTCCCCGACCCCAAGGTACCGCTCATACCGATTAGCCGGAAGTAAGGTAATCTATATAAAACATAGGAAATTCTCTACAAAGAAATTGGTAGAGCGGGCTGTATAAAAGATAGAACTTTCTGTATCTCTTTTAGTATCCTATAGTTAGGATAGTTTGTCACCACGAATAAGTCTTGAGGCGCGGTTTCTGAACGATTATTCGGAAATTAAACGCTGGTTCCAGACTTGCAGTGGTTACTATTCAAAGCTGTAAGCTAATATTTAGAAGCCCCTATTTCCTCCATTTTCCCCGTAACGACAAATACCACCCGCTCGCAGATGTTAGTGACCCTATCGGCGCTGCGTTCCAGGTTATGTGCTACCCATATCAATCTGGTAGCCCGTGTAATTGTTTTAGGGTCTTCAGCCATGAATGTCAGCAGTTCTCTGAATACCTGGTCGTAAAGCTGGTCGACCATATCATCTTCGGTGCTGATTTTCTTAGCTGCCTCGGCATCACGATTAATAAAAGCATCCAGGCTGCGGCGTAGCATATCAACAGTCAACTCCGCCATGCGGGGAATATCGATAAGCGGTTTAAGCGGTGGTTCATCCCCTATCATGATAGCTATTCTGGCGATGCCTTCCGCATGATCGCCGATGCGCTCCAATTCGGAGATTATATTCAGCACAGCGACGATGATACGTAGATCGCTCGCCATCGGCTGCTGGGTGGCGATAAGCTGAACGCACCTTTCCTCGATTTCAAACCTTTTCTGGTTTATTTTCTTATCATCTGCAACTACCTGCTGTGCTAATTCCAGGTCGCGGTTCTTCAGCGCTTCTATGGAACGCAAAGTAGCTTTACTCGCCATGCTACCCATTGCTAGGATATCGTCTTGGATTTCTCTTAATTTCTTGTGAAATGCTATTCTTGTTTCCATATCAAACCTCCTCAACTCTAACCGAAGCGTCCAGTGATATAGTCCTCGGTGCGCTTATCTTTAGGATTAGTGAAAAGTTGTGCCGTCGGCCCGTACTCAACGAGTACTCCTGACCTATCTGCCTCCATCATCATAAACGCCGCCGTGTCCGATACCCTCGCTGCCTGCTGCATGTTGTGGGTGACGATGATGATGGTGTAGTCCTGGGATAGGCTGCGCATTAAGTCTTCAATCTTCAGAGTGGCCGCCGGGTCAATCGCACTGCAGGGTTCATCCATCAAGATTACCTCCGGCTCGACGGCCAGCACCCTAGCGATACATAACCGCTGCTGCTGCCCACCGGAGAGAGCCAGACCGGACTGCCCTAGTTTATCCTTGACCTCTTCCCATAATGCCGCTTGGCGTATACTTTTCTCCACGATTCCTTCAAGTTCCCCCCGGTTTTTTATGCCATGCCGCCTGGGGCCGTAAGCCACGTTTTCAAAGACCGACATGGGGAAGGGATTTGGCTTCTGGAAGACCATGCCTACCCTCTTTCTTAATTCAACTACATCTATCTTTCCATCATAGATGGGAATCCCGTCCAGCTCCACATTTCCCTCAACCCTTGCCCCAGGGATAAGGTCGTTCATGCGGTTAAAAAGACGCAGCAGAGACGACTTGCCGCAGCCGGAAGGCCCGATGATGGCCGTGATGGCGCAGGAAGGTATGTCCAGTGTGATGTTCCGTAGCGCCTGGAAAGAACCATAGAACAGGTTAACCTTCTCCGTTTTAAGCTTGGTGACGCATTTTTCAACAGGTTTTACTGAAATATCCGATACGTTAAGATTGATACTCATAATTACTTCCTCTGCCTCGTTTTAATCCTGATGGCTGCCGCCAGCATGTCGAATGAAAGCACCACCACGAGGAGTACAAGAGCAACTCCCCAGACTGTCTCTTTAGGCATATTGGGGACGTGGGCAGCGACCGTGTAAAGATGGTAGGGTAGCGCCATGAACTGGTCTAAGGGCGATTGCGGTAGCGCCGGTAAAAGGAACGCCGCGCCCACCACCAGTATCGGAGCTGTTTCCCCAGCGGCACGGCTGATGGCTAAAACCGTCCCGGTTATTATGCCTGGCATCGCTTGCGGCAGGACGATATGCCTGACCGTCTGCCATTTAGTGACACCGATGGCAAAACTACCCTCACGGTAATCTTTCGGTACAGCCAATAATGCTTCTCTAGATGTAGTAATAACCATCGCCAATGCCTGGCAGGCTAATGTGAGGCTGGCAGCTAATAGTGAGAGTCCAAATTGGAATGTCAACACGAATATGCTTAACCCGAAAATGCCAAATACAATACTGGGCACGCCCGCCAGATTAACGATAGCTAGATTTATTAGCCTTGTAAGCCAATTGTCCCGGGCGTATTCCGTGAGATAAATCCCAGCCAGCACCCCGATGGGTAAAGCAAAAACGAGGGTGCCGAGCATCAGGTAAAAAGTGCCAATGATGGCGGGCAAAATGCCGCCTGCCCTGCCCGCCTGCGACGGGAACTGTGAGATAAAGTCCCATGTTATCGCCCCGCTCCCCTGAACGATTGTATAGATAATGATGAACAGCACCGGCATAAGGGTAAGAAACGCAGCCAGCGCCAGAAAAGTGAAGGCTGTACGCTGTGATATTTTACGTGAGTTTGTAGCTAATATCGCCATATCAGGCTACCTCACAAATTTCCTTTTCTGTCGTTCTAATATTCTTTCAGCAACGATATTGACACCAAGGGTGAGTATAAATAATATTAGACCTACAGCGAACAAAGCCTGGTATTGCACACCGCCGCGGACGGCGTTACCGATGCCGGAGGCAATGGCGGCCGTCATGGTGGTCATCGGGTCGGTGGGAGAAACCGGTACGGCTAAAGCGCCACCGGCTACCATCAAGACCGTCATCGTCTCACCTATTGCCCGGCCTATGCCGAGCATTATAGCGGCGGCGATACCGGAAAGAGCAGACGGGATACAGACATGCCATATTGTTTCCCACTTCGTCGCTCCCAGCGCATAAGAAGCATCCTTGAACTCTTGAGGCACGGCGTGCAAGGCGTCTTCGGAAACACTGACAATAATCGGTAGGCTCATCAAAGAAAGCATAATGGCGGCAGTTAGCCCGCATAATCCGGTGGGTAAATTGAACAGGGTCTGCACGAAGGGCGACAGCAGCGCCAGCCCGATAAAGCCCATCATCACCGAAGGGATGCCAGCCAATATTTCTATTATTGGTTTGACTGTCTCGGCAACTTTGCGGGGCGCTACCTCGGATAAATAAGCAGCGCAGGCAACACCAACGGGCACCGCTATTGCCGTAGATATTAGAGTAATCATAAGGGTGGAAACGAAAAAGGGTGCGATGCCGAATGTCGGCGGGTCGGAGACTGGGTACCATTTTGTCCCGAATAAAAATTCCCAGGGAGGGGTATGGGCAAAGATGGGCAAACCCTCTTTAAGGAGTATGAATATAATGCCTAGCAGGACTACTATCGCCAGCAGTCCCGCCAGGAATATCCATCCCTCGATGACTCTTTCGCCCAACCGCAGCCGCCGCTTGAGTCCCCGGCTGGAGACCCCGGCGGCGGTGGGGGCAATATTCGGTTGCGTCATTATCCGTTATTTTACTCCTATTTAGCCAGCGGTACGAAACCGGCATCGAGCACTACCTGCTGGCCAGCTGCGGAGAGGCAGTAATCGATGTAAGCCTTGATAACACCGGTAGGCACTCCATTGGTGTAGTACAGAAGAGGACGGGATATGGGATAGGTGCCGTCAAGAGCCGTCGCCACGCTCGGTTTAACTGCGGGATCGCTGGCGGTTTTCTTTACCGCGATGGTTTTTACGGTATTGTTAATATAACCCAGGCCGGCGTAGAAAATGGCGTTGGGGTTACTGGCTACCTGGGATACCCCTTCTTCTGTGGAGGGCAGGAACAATACCTTGTTGCCATACTCCAAGTTCTTATCGGCTGTAGGCAGGCCGTACATCTGTACGACGTGCTCTTTGAAGAAGACGTGCGTGCCGGAGTTGGTGTCCCGCGCCATAACCACTATTGGAGCATCGTTACCGCCGACCTCTTTCCAGTTGGTTATTTTATTGGTATATATAGCGGAAAGCTGCGCAATGGTCAGTTCCGATATCGGATTAGCTGGATTTACAACCACGGACAGCGCGTCCGAGGCTACCTGAATTTCATAAGGATTAACACCTTTAGCATTCGCCTGTTCTATCTCTTTGGCGGTAATCAGCCTTGAAGCCTGGCAGATATCCGTGGTGCTGTCGATAAGAGCGGCGATGCCCACGCCCGAGCCGGGTCCGCTAACCGCGATGCTGACACCCGGGTTCGCTTTCATGAAGTTTTCTGCCCATACCGAGCTCAAGGGAGTGACCGTATTCGACCCGATAATTTTGAACGAGCCGACGAGGATAGGAGTCGTAGTCGTGGCTGTAACGGTGGTAGTTGAAGTAGCTGTCGTCGTGGTTGACACGGTACTGCAGCCGACGAAAATTAAAGCTGCCGCCAGCACAAGAAACAGAGGTAGTAACCATTTACTTAAAGATTTGACCAATTTATTCTCCTTCTATATTATTATTTTCTTAGTTATGTATTGCCGCTATCTCTTCTAGGTATTCCGCGGCGATGTGATGCCCGCCTAATGCCTCGGGGTGCTCGGCGATGAGGTGCAGGACCGCTTCCGCCGTGGCGATATTGGTCGCTAGTGGGACGCCGTGCGCATCGCAGATTCTTAAGAGTGCGGAGACGTCCGGTTCATGGGGATGGGCAGTTAGCGGGTCGCGCAGGAAAATGACTGCGTCGACTTCTTCATCAGCTACCATAGCACCGATTTGCTGGTCGCCGCCCAGCGGGCCGCTCTGCATCAGCGCTACCGGTATGTTTGTTTTTTCCATAACGAGCTGCCCCGTGCTTTTGGTTGCCACCAATCTGAATCTGGCAATCTCTTCTTTGTGCGCCTTAACCAGCTGCACCATGTCTTCCTTTTTGGCATTATGGGCTATCAATGCAAGAGTGAATTTCTTCATCTTTCACCCCCTTTCAATCTAATCGCACCTTCCGTGTTTAGTTCTTCAACCAGCTTTTCTACTTTGTTTTTTATGATATCCCTGATTTCCCTGACTTTATCTATCGGCTTGCCTTCCGGGTCTTCAATGCCCCAGTCTTCCGTAGGAACAATGGCGGCAGGGCAAGTATCTTCCACCCCGCAACCCATCGTGATAACGCGTTCGGCGTTCTTCATCATCTCAAGTGTTAATAGCTTTGGTTGATTTTGACTGATGTCTATACCGACTTCATACATTACCTGTACTACGGTGGAATTGATTTTAGAAGAAGGCCGTGTTCCGGCAGAAGAAGCAGTGATTTTTCTACTAGCAATTTGATTGAAAAAGGCTTCCGCCATCTGGCTGCGGCCGGAATTGTGGATGCATACGAACAGAACCCTTTTCTTATCCATCTATGAATAGTCTAAAAGGTGGGGTTTAAAGATAGTTTAAGGGAATGTTAAGGTTGTGTTAAATTTTTAAGGATTACTGACGGGGAAGACTGATGGTAAAGACAGAGCCTTTACCTTCTACACTTTGAGCGCGGATTTCGCCGCCGTGGACCTGGATGGTATGCTTGGCGATAGCCAGCCCCATTCCGCTGCCGCCGCTGGTTCGAGCTTTATCGGCTTTATAAAAACGCTCGAAGATATGGGGTAAATCATCTTTAGAAATACCGATACCGGTATCATTGACACTCACCAAGACAGAATTACTGTCGTAAAATGTAGAAACTGTCACATTTCCCTTCGGCTTATTGAATTTAATGGCGTTATGCACCAGGTTGATGATGGTCTGTCGGATTCTGTCTTTATCCGCCAGGACCGAGGGCAGGTCTGGCGATAATTCTTTAGTGAGAGTTATCTTTTGCCTTTCTGCAAGAGGAGCTAACTCGGCAACGACTTCACCTGCCACCGCATTAAGGTCAACCGGTTCCATTTTTAATTCCGCCTGGCCTGCCTCAATGCGGGAAAGCTGGGTCAGCTCCGCCACCATCCGGGTAAGGCGGTCAATCTCTCCGTCTATCCGCGACAGAAAATCTTTAGCTGTCTCTCTATCCTCAAGTGCACCCTGCAGGGTTTCCACCATAGCCTTGATACTGGTCAGGGGTGTGCGCAGTTCGTGAGAGATGTTACCCACCAGTTCCCGCCGCATTGTCTGCAGATTCCGCAGTTCCGTCAGGTCCTGAAAGAGCACAAGCGCTCCATCCAAACGGCCCTGATTCTCAAGCGGTACGGCAATAGCCCTCAAGAATCGTTTTGCGCGGCTGGATTCGAACTGAACGGATTGTTCTTTCCCTGTTTCAAGGCACTTTTTCAATATTTCATCAACTTCGTGATCGTGAACGACTTCAATGAGTTGTTTATTGAGGGAATCAGTTTCTTTGAAACTTAAAAGCCTGCTTGCGGTCGTATTAGCTAAAACCACCCTGCCCTCGGTGTCCGTCATGATTACGCCATCAGCCATACTGGTAAGAATGCTGACCAGCTTATTCCTCTCAGTTGAAACATCATCCATCGTGGCTTTAAGGGCGGAAGACATGTCATTAAAAGCCCGGGCAAGCTGCCCGATTTCGTCTTTTGCAGCTACAGTTACCTTATGCCCCAGTTCTCCAGCGGCTACTTCTTGCGCCGCTTTGGTAAGCTCCCGAACCGGACGCGTCACCGTCCGGGCAATGAGCCAGGCGGCTACAACTGCCAGCACGGTTATAATAACCGTTGCCAGAATGATTATCCGGGTTATACGGTCAACTGAGTTCTCTACGGTAGTTAAAGGCAGTGCCACCCTGGCTATCCCCAGAAGAGTTTCCTGATTATAGATCGGGACTGCCACGTACATCATTTGCTGTTTGAGTGTGGTGCTGTAACGGGTACTCTCGCCGATGCCATAAGTCAAGGCATCCTTTACTTCAGGTCGTGCGGCATGATTTTCCATAGTGTTTGGGTCTTCTATAGAGTCACCCAATACCGTGCCGTCGGCAGCAATAATAGTGAAACGGCTATCGGTCTCTCTTCCGAGTTTCTTAGCCAGAATGTCCGGAGACTCGCCCTGTCCTAGAAGGGAGGACAGACTGGCTTCAGCGGTTATTTTTGCTTCTTCTTCCAGGTGGGAGCGCAGGTTATCAAGCTGGGAATTCCTGACTGAATTCGCTAGATAAACCCCGAGCACGAGCATGCTCACAATAAGTAGTATGATGAACGGTATGGCAATACGCCACTGGAAACTGCGCACTTTACCCCTCCAGCTTATACCCCGCACCGCGTACGGTGACAAGATATCTCGGGTTTTCCGGCTCGGGCTCTATCTTTTGCCTTAGCCAGCGGATATGCACGTCAACCGTGCGTGTATCACCGGCATAGTCATAGCCCCAGACCTTTTCTAAAAGCTGTTCACGACTGAAAACTAATCCTTTGTTTCTTGCCAAAAGGGCAAGCAGGTCGAATTCCTTCGGCGTTAGCTCAAGTGTCCTGCCGGAAATAGAGGCGCGATGGCGTGGGATATCAACCTCAATATCGCCAATTTTCAGTAACTCAACTTCGGGTTGTGTTTCCACCATTTTTGCCCGGCGCAGTATGGCCCTCAGCCGGGCGAGTAGCTCCCTCATACTGAAAGGCTTGGTCATGTAGTCGTCGGCACCTATCTCCAGCCCCACTATTTTATCCGTCTCATCAGCCTTAGCAGTTAGCATGAGAATGGGAACCGTCATCTCTTTACGAAGAATACGGCATACCTCAAAGCCGCTCATCTTTGGCAGCATAATATCAAGAATAATAAGGTCGGGTTTCTCTCTACGGGCGACCTCTATCGCCTGCTCACCGTCACTGGCGATGGCTACGCCATAACCCTCTTTACGGAGGTTATACTTTAGCGTGTCCAGAAGGTTAGCGTCGTCTTCAACAATTAATATCTTACTACTCATATTTCCCTAACTTCAGTATAAGACTAAGAATAGAAGCTATCAAATCAGTTATCCATCTCTTAAGTTGCGGCCTTTGGTGAAAGTGATTTAAATAATTGCATTGATCCGCCATTAATTCCTTGGGGAAAGTTATCGACAATAAATTTTTGAAAATAGGCGGTTACTATTGCGAGTGTCCCTAGATATTGAGCCTTTTGTGAGGTGTTCGTAAAATGTCGGATAAATGTCGGAAAAATTAAGATTTGGTAGGCCGTGCAGGACTCGAACCTGCGACCAATGGATTAAAAGTCCACTGCTCTACCAACTGAGCTAACGGCCCGCATGACTCTGATTCCAGCTTTTAATTCTAACAAATCAGTCTCCTCAAACGCAACTTACCTTATTTAATGTTTCCCTGTATTTAGAACTTTACTTTTTTCTAAAACCAATTTAAATATCTTTCTATCATATTATTGGTAAAAACCCTTAATCATATAAGGGCTAGCCTCACTTATACCCTTGGTTTCATACTGTCTATAATTATTAAGAAAACCATATTTTTAATCAGTTTAACTATATCTGTATGTAAAAATACAGATGATGTTTCGTATTGTTTAATTCTATTTATAAGGGGAGAAAAATAACCTATGAAAATCCGAGACCTGATTTTATCGTTGCTAATAATAGGCATGGTTATCAGCACGGGAACGCTTGTGGCTTTCGCAACAAGTGGCATAAATGATATTAAAGATACCACCTCCGAAGCAAGTTCGGCGGAATTACTGGGCATCGCCAGCAAGAATCTGGAGGATATCGCTATCGGTATCCGCGATTCTCTGGATAGCCAAATGCAGAACCAGTATGATATGGTTAAGTCTTGGGCGCATGAGCCCACCGTGTTAGAGGTCGCCAAGAAGGCGCAGAGCTATTCTAAAGAACTGCTCTATGAGATGTGGAGCGCTACAGCGACGCGGAAATACAACGACCAGAAGCAAGCTATCGGTGATGGCGACCCGGATAACGACCTATCTCCTTCCTTATCAAAATATTTTACCGACCTTACGGTTAATACAAATTATCAGGAAATATTCATCACGGATTCCAGGGGTTATATCATAGCCGCTAGTGGTGCTACGGAAGATTTTGACCAGGGTCCTGACGGCTGGACTGTTTTCTTGGAGAGCGGCGTTCCGGTCTTCAAAAAGTACAAACCTGCTGAAGGCTCTGAAGACTCGTATAGAGGCGCTAACAGTGCCAAAGACGGATTCTACGTTAGTCCAATCATCTGGGACGAAAGTTCAAAAACTTGGAGTATTGAAATAGCTAGCCAGTTGAAAGACCCTGAAACAGATAATTACTTGGGGCTGATACAAGCTGTCTTTGACTATAGCACTTTCATTGCCCAATTTGTAAATGTTAAAGAATATGATGTCTATGAAATAAAAGTGGTTGATATTATAGGACATATCATAGCCACGTCGCTGGAGGATAAGTCGAAAGTCAATAGCAGTACGATAAACATGAAGAACCAGGAAGCCTTTTGGGAAGTTATCGGGATGAGGAATGGCAATATATCCAAAGCTTATATAGATGAGAACGGTGAGAGTGTATGCCTCGGTTACGCCAAGTCAAAAGATTATAGTGGCCATCTCATTATGGTTTCCAAGAAAGCGGCGGATGTAGCGGCACCTATTGATAAATTTATCGGAACACTGCAGAATAGTATCAGTGAAAAAAGTTCTATTTTACAGAGAAATATGCTTATCATCGGTGCTACCGTTGCCATCGTGATAATCTTATTAGCGGCTCTTATCATGAGGGCTAAAGTCGCTATTCCGTTAAAGAAACTCACCACCGTTTCGGATAAACTCTCCAATGGTGAGATTGAAGGCCTGGAAATAGACCTTAAGGGTAAGGATGAAATCAGCAGATTCGGTGAAAGCTTCAAGGGTGTCTTAGCCGCTTTCAATTTCCTTAAAGATGAATTGGAAAAGAAGCAGTAAGGCGGATTGAGATGGGAATGATATTAGCCTCTTACTTTGATAAAGCCAAGGCATCCGGGGGCATCGCGGCACAGGTAAAACTGGCTATGCTAACGAAAATGGCAAAGGCGACTGCCCTTCAAGCTCCTGATTCTCCGGATAATATTAAGATATTCGACGAAGCTATAAAACAAATCTATTTAAAGGCACAATCAGGGTCTTCATAATATTACTTAATTATCAAGACATAAACAGGCGGGGCGTGTTTCCCGCCTGTTTTTTTTATTCTCCAGGCAGGTTTTTTAAAAAAAGATTGCCAACCTTGTGCTATAATCTGGCTGAAAATCGATAATCGCGATATAATCGTTGACGGTCACCGCTTACCCGGGAAAGGAAGATAAGTGTAAATGGTAAAACTAAAATACGCTAATTATATTTTAACCGAACCACCAGTTTCTAAGTTAAAGAAAAGGGCCGGCGGGCCGGCGCTCGACCAGATATTAATGCTCAACGGGGAAAAGTTAAAAGGGGCTTTTCACGTTAGTTGTGCCTGGATACGTCCCGGGCCCAATCCCGGTGTATACAATGCTCATGTGCACCCCCATGATGAAATGATTGGATTTATCGGCACTAACCCTGATGACACCAGCGACCTGGGCGCGGAGGCCGAACTATGGATTGGTGATGAAAAATATATTATCAAAAAAAGCTTCCTCGCATATTTCCCTAAAGGACTGGTGCATTGTCCTTTGACCGTTACCAATGTAAAGTGGCCTATTTTACATTTCGATATCCAGATTACCAGAGGCAAGCCCGAATTCACTTGGGTAAAAGACCTGCCTGCCAAAAAGTGAAAGGGGGTAAAAATGGTTACACGAGAACGGCTTGTTAAAATAGTTGGCGCAAAAAATGTAATCGACAAAGAAGCGGTGCTCGACCGGTACGCCAGTGACGTTAGCTTCGTTAATAAAGTTAGGCCTCACTGCGTTGTCAAGCCGCATAACACTGAAGAAATCAAGAAGGTTGTAAAACTAGCCAGAGAAACGCGTACGCCTCTGGTACCAGTCAGTTCCGGACTGCCGCACTTTCGCGGTGATACTGTCCCAGGTGTCGGCGGAGCTATTATTGTCGACCTCAGCGGTATGAAAAAAATTATTAGAGTGGACCGACTGAACAGGGTGGCTATGTTCGAGCCAGGAGTAACGTTCGG
Organism: Dehalococcoidales bacterium; assembly: GCA_034432135.1. Taxonomy (GTDB): domain Bacteria; phylum Chloroflexota; class Dehalococcoidia; order Dehalococcoidales; family RBG-16-60-22; genus RBG-13-51-18. Next base: position 21,456 of record DAOUCO010000107.1, read on the forward strand.
TGAACTGATACCGGCAGTGACTAAGGAGAAACTAAGACTCAATATACCATTACTACCACGGAGTACAAAGTCGGTTACCGGCAGCATGCTAGAAAGGGAGCCGGTGATATTGCCCAAATACCACTGGGATATTTCTGACCCCTTGAATTGTGTCGAAATCATCTTCGGTAATGGCGATATGTTCCGCACGGGCGCCGCTGCCGGCCCTGGCAATTTAGAGGAACAATGGGCGGCCGGCGGGGCTCAAGTTGAAGCTGCCGGTCCTTCTTCGGCCTCTTGGTACCGGGTTATACAGGGTTCGCAGGGAACGATGGGCATCGTAACCTGGTCATCGGCGAGATGTGAGTTGCTCCCCAGCCTTGAAGAGCCTTTCATGGTCGTCTCTCCAGACCTGGATAAGATAATGGAAATGGCTCACTGGCTGATCAGGTTGAGAATCCCCAATGAGTGCTTTATCCTGAACAACGTTAATCTGGCGTTTATCACGGACGATAAACACCCGGATAATTTCCATAAATTCAGGGATAGCCTGCCCGAGTGGATACTTTTTTACAACCTGGCCGGATATGATTATTTCCCTGAAGAAAGAGTCAATACTTATAAAGAAGATGTCAAAGAATTATCACAACGCGTTGGCGTGATACCAGAACAATCCTGCGGTAACATTTCCGCTTTCGAGTTACTTAAAACAGTCCAATCTCCATCGGCAGAGCCTTACTGGAAAATCCGCGCTAAAGGTGCCTGCCAGGATATATTCTGCATTTCCAGCCTCCAGAAAGTAAGCGGGCTAATCAATACCATGTATGATGCCGCCGAAGAAGCGGGTTATCCGGTTCCGGAGTTGGGCATTTACATTCAGCCGATAGTACAGGGCTCCAATTATCATGTTGAGTTTAACCTTTTCTATGACCGCGAGAATAAAAAAGAAGCTAATCGCGTGCGTCAGCTATCCGCCGTCTCGGTAAACAGGCTGATTTCTCAAGGCGGCTTCTTCTCGCGTCCTTACGGCGAAAACGTTAGAACGATTATGAATAAAGATGCCGCTACGGTCGCCGCACTTAATAAAGTGAAACTGATACTCGACCCCGATAAGATAATGAACCCCGGCAAACTGTGTTTTTAAAAAGGATAGGCATACTTTTTATCAAAGGAGAATACTATGGCATTAGAAGATTACCGCAGCTATTTAGAGACGTGCCGCCGCTGTTCGATATGTAAATTTATACCTCTGGAAAAAGTTAAGGGATATGAACATTCTTATGTTTGTCCCAGCATTGCCCGCTATGATTTCCATTCATATTGTGGCGGCGGCCGCATGGTGATGGGCACCGCTTTACTCGAAAAGAGAATCGATTATTCGCCCAAGTTACTTGAAGTAGTTTATAACTGCCAGATGTGTGGGGCCTGCGACATTTCCTGTAAATACGCTATGGACATGGAAGTTATTGAACCTATTAACGAAATTAGAATCAGGTGCGTCGAGGCAGGCCATTCCAACCCCGCCCTGGACAAATTGATTAATAGCCTGCGCAAACAGGGCACCATGGTCGCCGGTGTTAAAGCCAGGCGCGGTGACTGGGCGACCGGACTCAACCTGAAAGACTGCGCCAGTGAAAAGGTGGATGTTATCTATCATGTCGGCTGCCTGACAAGCTTTAACAAAGATATGTGGAAGTTGGCTAAGACCACGGCTAAACTTTTTAAAAAAATGGGTGTTAATTTCGGCATCGCCGGAGAAAACGAGAACTGCTGCGGCGGCCGCGCCTACCAGATGGGCTATAAAAAGGACTTCATGGACCAAGCTAAAAAAAACATGGCAATGATAAAGAAGTCCGGCGCAAAAACGCTGGTGACCGCCTGCGCCGAATGCTATCAGGCTTTTAAAGTCCTTTATGATAAATTCGACCTCAAGGGCGACCTGGAAGTCCTGCATATCACCGAGTTCCTGGCTCAGCTTATAAAACAAGGCAAACTTAAGCTAGAGAAAAATGTTGATATAACAGTCACCTATCACGACCCGTGCCATCTCGGCAGGCTGGGGGAGCCTTATATTCACTGGAAAGGAAAGGAAATCATCACCGAAATCCGCACTTTCGACCCTCCTAAAGAATACCGTCGTGGTTTATACGGGGTTTACGAACCGCCGCGCGATGTCTTAAAAAGCATTCCCGGTCTTAAGCTGGTGGAGATGGACAGAATCAAGGAATATGCCTGGTGCTGCGGAGCCGGCGGCGGCGTGAACGTTACAAATCCTGAATTCGCCGCCTGGACAGCCCGTGAAAGAATTAAAGAAGTTAAATCTACCGGCGCCGCGGCGATTGTCTCCGCCTGCCCCTGGTGCGAGCAAATCTTTAGCGATACCGTAAAAGCAGATGCTAATGACATAAAAATCTATGACGTTATTGAACTGCTGGATAAATCAATCTAGAAGGAGGCAATGACTATGGCTTTAAAGAGGGATTTTTATCAGGCCCTTCAGGATATTCTCGGTCCGCAATACGTTTCCGATGACCCTGTAATCACCGAGACTTACGCCACGCCTATCAGGGCTGGCATGCCCGTAGGTGCTAGATTTGAAGCTATAACCCTTCCCAAAAATACGGAAGAAGTGCAGGCGATTGTTAAGTTATGTAACAAACACGGTGTTCAATATAAAGCCTCCAGCACGGGCTGGATGTATTCCGACCCCACCCGGCCTAACTGTATTAAAATCGACCTGCGGCGCATGAACCGTATCCTAGAAATTAATGAGAAAAGCATGTATGCCGTCGTTGAACCCTATGTCATCGCCGCTCAACTCCAGGCAGAACTAATGAAGTGGGGACTTAACTGTAATATTACTGGCGCTGGCAGCAATTGCTCCGCCCTGCCCCTGGCAGCGCATGTAAATCTCGGACATCTCAGCCAGAGCGGTAGTTACGGCGAAAGAAACCTGCTGGCGATGGAATGGGTCACCGGCGATGGTGAAATCGTCAGGTTCGGCTCGCGGGGCGCTTTAGATGAATGGTTTTGCGGCGATGGCCCGGGACCTTCCCTGCGAGGCATTATCAGGGGCAACACTATGCCGTTGGGAGGCCTCGGCGTCTTTACAAAAGCCGCCCAGAAAATCTATCACTGGCCGGGGCCGCCAGTCTTTCCCGTCGAAGGTATATCGCCCGATTATCGTCCCGGCTACATCCCGCCGCACTTTATGATACGCTATTTTTCTTTCAAGACACTGGACGATATGATTAACGCCGTTATTAAAATCGGCGAAGCCGAAATCGGGTTCGAATTGATGTGTTTCAATGCCGCTATGATGGCGTCAAACCTGGCTACTAAGAACATGGAAGAAGAGATAGATATCTATAACTCCTTTAAAGATTCGGTCCAGGGCCCGGGGTTCATGATTATCATTGCCGCTAACTCGGCGCGGGATTTTGAATATCGGAAAAAGGTACTATATCGCATTATCGAGGAGAACGATGGCCTTTCCCTCAAAGCGGTCGAAGACCCCAAGAACGAGGGCGGCTTTATCTGGCGTTTTATCCGCGTCACCGGCTCCATAAAAGAGACCGGGCGTGTCCTAGCGCCGCAGTCCGGCATGGTCGGCGGCACTGATGTCTTCCCACTCATGAGCTACTTCATTAAAAGTACCTCCAAGATTAAAGAAAAACTCATTAAAGAAGGCATGTTGTTCGACGACGGCACCTCCCCCTTTATCCAGTCCATCGAGCACGGTCATACTGGCCATGGCGAAATTCTTGCCCGCATCTCCTTAAGATGCAAGGACCCCAGGGCTGTAAGTAGAGAGATAGCCATGGGTTCAAATAGAATCTCCATTAATGAGCATTTCGGCGTACCTCATCATGTCTGGGGCGACGAAGCCCATGATATGTACGGGCCGCACACCAGCAACTATCATCTGCTGTTGCGGAAGATTAAAAAGACTTTCGACCCCAATGAAGCGTCGGAGTCTTCTAACTATATTACAGCCAGGGAAGAAAAATAATTGTCATTGCGAGGAGTGTAGCGACGTGGCAATCTCTATCATTGGTTTAAAACAATCTAGGAGATTGCCCCACCTTCCCTTCGGGAATAGCTTGCAATGACATAAAAATAAATCAGGAGGAAATTTTATGTTATTAAAAAATAGGGTTGCTATAATCACCGGCGGCGCCCGCGGCATGGGTCGCGCCATCGCCCTCCGCTTTGCCAAAGAAGGCTGCTCCTCGGTCATCGCCGACCTGCGCGATAAAGAGGGGAAAAAAACGGTTGCGGATATCAAAAAGGCCGGCAAAGATGCCCTTTATATCCATACGGATGTCACTAATAGTGCTTCGGTCAAAGCCATGGTGGATATAGCAATCAAAAAGTTTAAAAAGATAGACATCATGGTGAATTGTGCCGGCATCGGCAAGCCGCCGAAGCTCATTAACGATATCTCCGAGGAGGAATATGACCAGGTTGTGGCAGTGAATATGAAGGGCATTTTCCTCTGCCTGCAGGCAATTGCCCCGCATATGAAAGCCAATAAATACGGCAAGATTATCAATATTTCGTCGCTTGCCGGTATTTCCCCCGCCCCGTTTTCCATCCATTACGCCGCCGCTAAAGCCGCCGCCAAGCACCTGTCCGACTGTTTTGCTCTTGAGGCGGCAAAATACAATATTACTTGCAATGCTATTCTCCCCGGCATGATACGCACCGATATGACCCGCGATTTCGCCCCGCCGACGATTAAAGACCTGGATGCTTTCATGGGCAAGATGGCGGAGGGCATACCCCTGGGCAGGGAAGGCACGGTTGATGATATTGCTTCCGTGGCTCTTTTCCTGGCTTCCAATGAATCGTCCTACATCACCGGCGATAGTATCCGCGTCGGTGGCGGCATGCCCAGCCGCGCCATGTCTTAAATAAATAAAGGAGGTAAACATGGATTTAGGTTTAAAGAATAAGGTTGCACTGGTAACCGGGGCCGGCAGCCAGATAGGCTTCGGTAAAGCTATTGCCTTACAGCTGGCTAAAGAAGGCTGCGACGTAGTCGTTAACGATATCGACCTTGAAGGCGCTCAAAAAACCGCCGCCGAAGTAGAGAAGCTTGGGCGTAAGTCACTGGCAATAAAAGCCGATGTCACTAGCATGGCGGAATGGGAATCCATGGTAAAAAAGATAATTGATAAGTTCGGTAGGATAGATATTCTCGTCAATAATGCCGGCGGCTGTACGCCGCCCCGCCCCTTCCTCCAGATGACGGACAGCGACTGGGACTTCGATATTAATGTTAACCTTAAAAGCACGCGTAACGGCACCAAGACCGTTCTCCCGCTGATGATTAAACAAAAAAGCGGGAAAATCGTTAATATTACGTCCGGCGCGGGCATTAATGGTGGGATGTTTACCGCCGGCTACTCTGCCGCCAAGGCAGGCGTTATCGCTTTCAGCATGGGGGTCGCCAAGGAAGCCGCGCCCGAGGGCATCAATATCAACTGTGTCTCCCCCGGCCCGGCCAACACCGGCTTCGCTAAAAATGCGCCCCCCGGCATGTTGGAAAATTTCCCCAAGAACCTGCCGATAAGGCGGTTGACCACCCAGCAGGATGTCGCCAACGCCGTAACTTTTCTCGCTTCGGACGCCGCCAGCGATATTGTCGGGCAGGTGCTGGTGGTCTCCGGCGGGGTCTCCCCGTAGAGTCTAGAGAGGAGCCATTAATGAACGTAGAAGAACTGACCGCTAAAGTCCAATACCTGGAGAAAAAGCTGCAAAAGCTGGAGGACACCGAGGAAATTAAAAAACTACAGCGGGCTTACGGCTTTTATCTGGAGCACTGGATGGCTGAAGACCTCATCGATTGCTTCGCCGATGGTACAGATACTGAACTACTAGTTGCGGCGGGACATTATATCGGCAAGGAAAGCATCCGCGACTTTTTTCACCACGGTAGAAAAAACATCGAGATGAGGAAAGCGGAAAACCCGGAATTTCTTCACCAGGTAATGCAACTATCCGGTGTCGTGCATGTGTCTGAAGACGGCAGGACGGCTAAAGGCAGGTGGTACGGCTTCGGGGCTAATGCTTTCCCAATGCCGGAGGGTAAAGTTAATCCGGGCTGGATGAACGGCGTATATGAAGTTGAATATATTAAACAGAATGAAAGGTGGCGGTTTCATAAAGTCCGCTGGTGTATGACTTTTCACGCTCCCTGGGTGTTGAGTTTCGTACCTCCGGAAAGGCGCTCCGATCAGAAAATCGACCGTCCTTACCAGCGTAATACGAATTTAAAACCGGAAGGCGCCCCGGAAGAAACAATCTGGCCCTCCGGCTTTATTTGCCCCTTCCACTTTGATAATCCAGCGTCTGGACGGAAAGCAATCGTTTGAGAACTTTATATCATTTTCCTGGAAAGATTTTTCTATTAACGGGGTAATTCAGCTTTTTCTCACCAATGATTGCTGAATATTCGGGAGTTATAGGGCAGTTCACGAAGAAAAAAGGCATGCCAACCCTCTTATGTATAATCGGGCAGTGAACTAATCCCGCCGGGATATGTACGGCTGTAGTCTCGTTAATAATTATTTTGTCGCCTTCTTCGCCTATATATATCTCACTTTCTGCATCATAAGCCCTTAAATCGTCCGAGCAGGGGACGAATATGAAGACCTCTGCGAAATCATGTTTGTGAGATTGTTCTTTCCCCTCGAACGGTACGCTGACATGCGTGAATCTAATCTGGAAATTCTGTCCCTTGGGGAGCGCATAAAATATCATATTTTTAAACGGCGGATAAATAGTCTTGCGTATAATATCTGTTGTCTTAAGATAATCGTATTTGCTCTTTTTCTTCATAAGGATTCGTTCCCCTTTCTCTGAAAGTAAATATCATTTTAAAATAATAATCAAATTTAAGTTTATCTAGAAACAGGTATAGCCTCGTGCTTGCTCGTTGTGGGGACTATCACCACCATCATTACCGGGCGTTTTACGTTTCTCCATATCAGGGGGAAATGGGCTGTACCAGGAGGCACATAAACGCTCGAAGAAGTATTGAATTTTACCTTTTCAAACCCCTTTCCCTCACCCATCCAGAATTCGGCTTCTGCTCCTAAATCGTTAGTATCTCTGGCATTAGTCCCCAGAAAAAGAAATATCTCTCCATAGTTGTGCTTATGCGCTCCAAAACCTCTGCCGGTGCCTATTTCAGTATCTCCCGTGATAAAACCGTATTCCACTTTAGTGGTCGCGCCTTTTAAAAAGTCATCGGAAAATATCACTAGCGGTCCCGTGTCCGCGCTGCTTTTTGTCGGAATTTTATCACCCTTTGGGACTTCCACGGAAATACGACCTGGTGCTACATCTGTGATAATCGCCGGCTTCCTGACGATGTATCGTTCGTATCTCGATGCGACCATACACTATTCTCCTCCCGGATGAGTTAATGCGATGATATATGAGAATAAGAATAAGGTCAAGACTTATTCATCCCACTGCCCGAGGCGATATTCACAGGATTTGATTAGACATCGAGAAATGAAACAGATATAATAACTCCGTAAAAAACAGCAAAAAAACAACTCTCATCTTTACATGAGCCACATCGCGTAAACCTTCATTATAATAAGGGGTGAGATATATGAATAGAGTAAAAAATAGCGTTGGCATCTGGTCTTTTGGTTCTAACGCAACACGGTTCATGCCTTCGGGATATCACCCGGCAGCGGGTAAAGAAGACATGCCGTCTAAGGTGCGGCGGGTTGTCAATGGATTAGGCGATCTGGTCGACGGATATGAGTTTCATTACCCCGGGGAAGTAAATGAAGATAATGTTGATAAAATCCAGGCTGCTCTTAAACCCGCTGACCTCTATTGCGTCGGCTTGGGACTTTTTAATAACCCCAAGTATGCTCTTGGTTCGTTTATTAATCCGGATAAAAAGTTACGTCAAGAAGCTATCGAAACAACCAAGAAAGGCATAGAGCTAGCTGCTGCGACAAAATCTAAATTCATTATCTGGCCGGGTGGCGAGGGTTATAACTATTCTTTCCAGGTCCCCTATGTTGAGGTCTGGGGCTATTTCATCGATGCGATTGCTGAAGCCGTTGACCATGCCAACCGGCTTGGCGTAACGATGTTGTTGGAACATAAAAATTCCGAACCGGCGATGCGGATTCTAATGCGTGATATAGGTATGACTATGTATGTTATTAATAAGGTAAAAGAGAAAGGCGTATCCATAGCCAATCTGAAGATAAACATGGACTGGCAACATTTAATTATGAATGGAGAGCCTTTAGCCGAATATGCCGCATTGCTTTCCGCTGAAAAGCTCCTCGGCCACCAGCATGGAAATTCAGGCTGGGGCAACTTTGACGATGATAATATGGTAGGCGCCTCGTTTTTTATGCAAACATTAGAGTTGGCGCTGGTGCTGCGTCGCTACGGGTACGGGCAGCAAGGCGAACGCATCGGGTTCGATCTTTTCCCTTATACTGAAGACCAGATTGAGGCCGTGAGACGAAGTATCTACCATTGGGAGTTTATCGATTCCCTCGCCGCTAAAATCGATGATAAAGCGCTAAAACAGGCACAGTCGGCTCATGATGCCGTGTCCGCCTATAAAGTGGTATATGAAACCCTTGGCCTTGACGCAAATTTTATACGTAAAATAAACAATTCGCGTAAAAAAAGAAGAGAGAAGTAAAGTGAAAAATTCTCGTAATAGTGTCTCCGTTATCGATAAAAGAGTCAAATCACTTTTATCTAAAATGACTCTGGAGGAAAAAGTTGCCCAGCTCGGTAGTGTTTTTGCTACGCCCTTGCTGGTAAATGGAAAATTCTCTCTGAAAAAAGCGGAGGAAATTTTAAAAATAGGTATCGGTCACATCAGCGCCCCGGCTTTAACCTCCAAGCTTCCGCCCCGAAAACTGGCTATATTCATCAATGATATTCAAAAATACCTGCTGGAAAATACCAGACTCGGTATTCCGGCTATTATCCACGAAGAATGCCTTAACGGTTTCCGTGCCAGAGGAGCGACCATCTTTCCCCAGAATATCGGGTTAGCCAGCACTTGGGAGCCTAAACTGATTAACCGTATAACCGGCGTCATTCACCGGCAAATGAGAGCCACTGGGATGCACCAAGGACTGGCTCCGGTACTTGATGTCGCCCGCGACCCGCGCTGGGGAAGGGTAGAAGAAACATTCGGAGAAGACCCTTTTCTTGTCTCACGAATGGGCGTTGCCTATATTAAAGGTTTGCAGGGTAATGATATTAAGCAAGGTATTGTAGCTACAACCAAGCATTTTGCCGGACACGGGCTGCCGGAGGGCGGGTTGAACTGTGCTCCTTCCCACATCCCACCCCGATTGTTCAGGGAAGTCTACCTCTATCCTTTCGAAAAAGCCGTTAAAGAGGCCGGCGCGCTTTCGGTAATGAATGCTTATCACGAAATTGATGGCATACCCTGCGCCGCTTCCGAAGAACTGTTGACCGATATCTTACGCCGGGAATGGGGGTTTGACGGCGTTGTTGTTTCCGATTATTTCGCCATCGCCCAACTGGAGACGACGCACCATATAGCGGCTAATAAAAGCCACGCCGCAGAACTCGCTTTAAAAGCCGGACTGGATATTGAACTGCCGTTCACTAATTGCTACGGCCAGCCGTTGTTGGAAGCCGTGAAAAATGGGAAAGTACCGTTAGCCGCGCTTAACCTTGCCGTTTCCCGGGTATTGAATCTCAAATTCCGACTCGGTCTCTTTGAAAATCCCTATGTCGACCCGGAAATTGCCGTCAGGATAATCGATACCCCCCGGAATCGGCAGCTCGCCCTAGAAGCTGCGCGCAATTCAATCGTTTTATTGAAAAATAAAAACAATCTTCTTCCATTAAAAAAGACCATCGGTACTATCGCGGTTATCGGCCCTAATGCGGATAGCCTGCGGAACCTCCTGGGAGACTATACCTTCCCAGCTCATGCCGTCTTTGAAATAAAAAAAGATGAAAAGACTGGCGACGTAGGGCTGGTTACCAAAAATATCCCGGAAGCTTTAGTTGCCCCACCCAAGATAGTGGGTATCCTGGAAGGCATTAAAACGGCTGTTAGTAAAAACACCAGGGTCTTATATGCCGAGGGTTGCGAGATAAAAGGCGCTGCAAAAGATGGTTTCGATAAGGCTATCAAGGCGGCGCGTTCCGCCGAAATAGCTATAGTGGTCGTCGGGGACAAGTCAGGTTTAATGCCGGACAACACCTCTGGAGAGATGCGCGACCGCGACACGCTCGGTTTACCCGGTGTTCAAGAAGAGCTCGTAAAAGCTATTTTTGAAACCGGGACGCCTACGGTGCTCGTGCTGGTAAATGGTAGACCGTACACTTTAAAATGGCTGGCTGATAAAATACCGGCGATTATCGAGGCTTGGGAACCGGGCGAAGAAGGCGGGCGGGCGGTAGCCGACGTTATTTTCGGTAATTACAACCCCGGCGGTAAATTACCCGTTTCCTTTCCTTTAAATGAAGGGCAGATACCTACCTATTACAGCCATAAACCCTCAGGCAGAAAGTCTCCGCCGTGGAAGGACTATATCGATAGTGATGCTAAACCTCTTTTTGAGTTCGGCTATGGACTTAGTTACACCACTTTCGAGTTCAGCGGTCTCACCATCAAGCCGAAAAAAGTTGCTTTAACGGGCGTGGTCTCGATTAAGCTGAACGTTAAAAACACGGGCAAAAGAGAGGGCGATGAAGTCATCCAGGTGTATATTAACGATTCCATCGCCAGTGTCACCCGGCCGGTTAAAGAACTGAAAAGTTTCGCCCGTATTCACTTGAAACCCGGTGAGCAAAAGACCGTAACCCTGCAAATTAAAGTAAACGACCTGGCTTTTTATAATAAGAACATGGAGTTAAAAGTTGAGCCGGGTATTTTTAAAGTGATGATAGGTCGCTCTTCAGAAAATATCCTGCTCGAGGGCGAGTTCGAGGTTGTCGGTTAATTCTATAAAAGATGAAAAACGAGAGACTCGCGCTAGGTCTGGATATAAGCACCCAGGGTATTTCTGCTGTTATATTGGATGTCGACCGACGTACTAAGGTTTACGAACATAAACTGGACTACTGCCAGGACCCGAGGTTGTATAAGTTTGGCATCCGTAAAGAAGACTATATTCTGCCCCCGGAGAATGAAGGTGAGGCCAGTCAACCGCCGGAATTATTTTTTGCCTCTCTGGACGCTATATTTGAAGACCTTAAAAAAGCGATATCTCTAAAAAATATCTTTGTCATCAATTGTGCTGGACAGCAGCATAGCCACGTTTATCTTAATCGTCAGGCACATTCACTTTTTAGCCGATTGCTAATAAAAGATTCCGCATCATCAGACCTTGTGCCACTATTAAAAGACAGCCTGGCATTTCATCGGGCTCCTATCTGGATGACATCCGATACGGCTGATGAAGCAAGTCAAATCCGCGATTTTATTGGTGGCAAGGAGCAGGCTATTGAACTATCGGGTTCAAATATACCTCTTAGATTCACCGGAGCAATTTTGCGGCGAACCGCTCATAAATATCCTGAAATTTATAACCGAACGGATATTATCCAGTTGATTAATAGCCTAATCGCTGCCATTTTAACCGGTAACTCAAGAACGCCTATAGATTTTAGTAATGCTTGCGGCATGTCATTGATGGACTATAGAAAAAAATGCTGGTCTGATATCTTAATTAAAGCTGTCTCTAAAGGATTGCCGGGAGGTGAAAAGGCTTTTAGGAAAAAGCTCCCTTCTCTCGTCCCGCCGGATTGCATCTTGGGAACAATAGCAGTATATTTCGTGCGGAAATATGGTGTTTCATCATCATGTAAAATTTTAGCCGGCTCCGGAGATAATCCGCAATCGAAGGTTTTGGTGGCTGGCGACCTGTTGAGCTTGGGCACCAGTATCGTAAATATGGTTTCAACAGACGGAAAGACGCTTGATATGCACGGTTTCGCCAATGCGATGTATGACGGTGTAGGAAGACCTTTTATCTTTGGATGCCGTACTAACGGTGTGATAGTGTGGGACAAGTTAAGGGCGATTTATAAATTAGGAAAAAACGAATACGCCGCCGCCGAGAAAGCCTTAAAGCAAGAGCCGATCGGCCGTAGTCTGGTGTTCTGGCAGCCAAGAAACGAGTCCTTTCCCCCTTCCGGTATCATTAATCTTATCAGGATAGGAAATGAGAAACCGCATTTAGGTACTGATTACGCCGGCCTTATCGAAACTACATTAGCTTCTGTATATTTCCACTCAAAAGGTTTTATGAGAAAAACCGCAGAGCCTCTATATGTTACGGGCGGTGCGAAAAACAGCCGAGAAATAATAAGACGGGTAGCAGCGATATGGAACCGCCGGGTAGTTCCTATAGACGAAGGCGGAGCGGCTTTAGGGGCAGCCGTGGCAGGAGCCACCGGTTTCTTAAAGGCTGAAGGAAGTTCCATAAATGCGGCACAATATATTGCTGGCTCGGCTCTTCTGAAGAGAGAACGACCCTTTCAACCTGTGCCCGATGATGTCATGGCTTTTCACCGCGATGGCGGCTTTCTGGACAGGTTCGCCAAAGAAGAAGCCAGCTTACTCGCGCATTCTTAAATTGATTAGAATACAAAGGTCTTTTAAAAAATAATAAGTAAGGAGAAAATATATGAATCGTGATCTTACCGAACTATTAGACCCCGAACTAAAAGGGCCTATCAAGACGATGTTAAGCCAGATGCCGCCGATGTCTTTTGATAATTTGCCCGCCGCTCGTATTGCTTCCAAACAAATGATGGCAGCCATGAAAACACTCCTGCCAGTTATCCCTGGTGTTAAAACTGAAGACAGGATTATTCCGGGTCCTCTAGGAGCCCCGGATGTCACCGTAAGAATCTACCGCCCGGAAAAGACCTCTGGACTACTCCCATCTTTGCTTTGGATTCACGGTGGTGGTTATATGCTCGGCGAAATTGATCAGGAAGATTTTACAGCAAAGCAATTCACATTAGCTGGAGAATGCGTTGTCGTTTCAGTTGAATACCGACTAGCTCCAGAACATCCCTATCCCGCCCCATTGGAAGACTGTTATGCTGCTTTGAAATGGTTATCAGCTCACGCCGGTGAATTAGATGTAGATTGCTCTCGTATCACTATCGGTGGCGCTAGCGCCGGTGGTGGACTTGCCGCTGGTTTGGCTATCCTGGCGCGTGACCGCGCAGAGGTAGAAATTAAATTTCAATTACTGGTTTACCCCATGATTAACGACTGTAATATCGCCCCCGCCAGTGAAGCTTTACCTGATACCCTTTTCTGGACCAGGGAAAACAACCTGATAGGCTGGCGTTCTTACCTTGGTTGCGAACCCGGTGGTAAAGGAATTTCCTGCTATGCGGCGGCTTTTAGAGCGGAAAGTTTGGCAGGGCTTCCCCCTGCCTATATTACGGTTGGTGATATTGACTTATTCGCCGAGGAAGACGTTGATTACGCTCGGAGATTAATTGCCGCTGGCGTCCCTACCGAACTCCATGTCTATCCCGGAGGCTGTCACGCATTTGATATGCTTGTACCTAATGCTGATATTTCTAAACGCTTTACATCTGATATACACCGGGCTCTAAAAAGGGCGCTGCATCTCTAAATTTTAGTTAAAGCTTAAAGATACCGTAAGAAACTCCATCCATCTTGACTTGGATATCGTCTCCTTCGACGTAAGCCCTCACTCCGTGATATATTTGAGGAGCGAGATTGTCTGATTTTATTCCGTTTATTCTAACTTGAGATGGTTCGGCGGATGGATTCAGCACGATGAGAAATCGCTCGCTATCAGATTGGCGTAAATAGGCAAAATGATGGTCGCTGTTGTTAACCGGCAATGTAGTGAGAGTGCCGGCGGCTTGAAGTGCCGGAGAACTTCTCCTCAAGGCAATGAGTTCACGGACATAGTTGAGTAAAGAATCCGGTTCGCTCATCTGCTTCTTGACCGTCGGACGATTCCTGCGCGGGTCTAACGGCAGATAAAGTCTATCTTTATTAGCGGTAGAAAAACCTGCATTCTTCCCGTCGTCCCATTGCATAGGAGTACGACTTCCCGTACGCGCATAGCCCCCTTCCTTCGACGGCATCCCAGGAATAGTGCGCATACCAATCTCGTCTCCGTAATAGATAAAAGGCGCTCCCGGCCAGGTCAGTAAAAATGTGAAAATTACCTTTAAGTCTCTAACATTTCTTCTATCCGAACAGGGTCTTTTAATATCATGATTGGCACTGGGAATGGAAATCAGACCATTACCCTTCACTTTAGCCGCTTGCTCTAAATAAATTTTGAGAAAATCCCGAATCTGCCCGCCGCCATACCTGCGAAAAAAGCATTTCTCATTGAGCATAAGGTCCCTGTAACCCCCCGGTCCGAAAGGCAGCATAAAATCGATATCAAAACCGGCGGCAATCGATTCCCCGGGGTTACCCCATTCGGCGATCATAACCATATCAGGATAAAGTTTGCGTACTTTGTATATTATGTCCTGCCATAATTTAATAGTCTCTTTATGGCCTTCATCTAGTTTCACCAGCGAAAAGGCCATATCTACACGAAATCCATCTACCCCGTGGCCAAGCCAATATGTCATAATTTTTATTAATTCTTTGCGGGTTTCAAGGGGCCCTGGAGCATCAGTTGGTTGTTGCCACGGTTGGTCTGCTGCCGGTTTGGCGAACCCGTAGTTCAAAGCTGGCTGGAAATAGAAAAAATTAGCGACATAGTTCCCGTCTCTCTCGGCATAACCCCGTATTAAGGAAAGCGGCCCGCCGGTGTCATATATCGCCGAGGGTGTCCAGATATAACGGTCGGAGTACTTATTTCGCCTGTGGCTACAGGAAGCTTTAAACCATGGATGTTCGATGGAAGTATGGCCGGCTACAAGGTCGAGGCATACTTTTATTCCGCGTCGATGAGCTTCTCGGCAGAGTCGATAGAGGTCCCGGTTGGTGCCATATCGTGGTGCAATCCGGTAAAAATCGGCCACATCATAGCCAGCATCTCCAAAAGGAGACACAAAACACGGATTAATCCATATCCCGTTGATGCCCAGCCATTGCAGATAGTCCAGTTTTTGAATTATCCCCGGGATATCGCCGATGCCGTCTCCGTTAGTATCATAAAAACTTTGAGGATAAATCTGGTAAAAGACTGCTTGATTGAGCCGGGTGAGAGAATTTTGCCTTGAATCTTTGCGTGAGAAATTTTTTAGATGCTCGTTGTTTTCATAGTTACTCATGGAATAGATATTACGCGTGGATTTCACGTATTGTCAAGGGACTTCCTGTTGGTTTAAAATTTACCTTATCCGGGGGTTACGAAAAATGAATGTAAGAGAAGTAGTCGACATTATATTAGCATTAAACGGCGGAAGAAAATTTAAAAAAACCTGTGACCAGCTAATCGAAGGTAAGTGGGATAATCAGGTCACCGGAGTTGTTACAACGTTTATGGCAACCGTCAATGTAATTCGACGGACAATTGACATGGGTTGCAACCTGATTATTACTCACGAACCGACTTATTTTACCGGTTTAGACCACCTAGACTGGGTGAAAGATGACCCGGTTTATCAACGGAAAAAGGCTTTGATTGACGATAACCGGATTTCCATCTGGCGGTACCATGACCACATGCACAGCGGTCATGAAGACCTGATCTATGCTGGATTATTGGAAAATCTGGGGTGGACAAAATATCTCAACACGGAATTCCCATTGCCGCATTGTTATATGGTGCCCCCTACAACAGTTACGGCTTTAGTTGGCTTTCTAAAGAAAAAGCTCGGCATGAAGGTTATTCAGGTCGTTGGTGACCCGAAAATGAAATGTAGCCGGGTTGGTATATTGGTCGGCGGCGGAAGCCTTGGTCTCGGCCATGAAGAAATGCCGGCCAGGTTGATGAACGACCAGCAACTGGATGTGATGGTCTGCGGCGAAATTACAGAATGGACATTAAGCGCTTACGTTCGTGACGCCGTAGCTCTGGGCATTAATAAAGCCATGATTATCGTCGGGCATGAACGTAGCGAAGAACCGGGTATGAAAGAGCTGGCTAACCGCCTGCAACCACTTTTAAAAGGCATTCCGGTTCATTTTTCAGACGCTGGAGAGCCCTTTATTTACCTATAAAATTTACTGGATGTTTTAATCTTGGTGTAGACGGGAAAATTGTAAACTACTCCTACCCGCATAGTAAGTATATATTCTGCTCGTCGGTACTAAAGCCAAAGTACTGGCAGCACTTCTCAAAAACCGCTCGCTAATGCGGCTTGAAGCATACCCTTTCCATACCGAGCAACGCTGAAGCCCCGGCTCCTGTTACTCCAAAAATAATCAGCCGCTTGCCTTGCGAATCCGCTTTTTCCTTTATTTCATCAAAAGTGTTATTGTTAATCGTGCTGGCAGTAACAAGTAAAAGGTCACACCAATCTATCAGTTTCCCGGTGTCGGTTCTGCCGTCCCAGATTTCGGCACCGTATTTCTTGGAACCCACGTTACTGGGATTCAGGTCGGTGCAGCGCACCTTATTTGACCCGAAGGTTTGTACTAACTTCTCGAGAATAGCAGGCTGGAGTCCTATCATACCGATTTTCACCTTGCCCGCATCATCTATAATATACCGCGCGATTTGCCGGGCGCATTCTTCCGGTTCTTCATCGTGGCAGTGACGCGTTCCGGTAGCCATCTTAAGGTATGAGGTTACCGCGTTAAGCGTAGCGATAAAAAAAGCTCTGTTATCACTTGTGTTAAGAGCTAAAGCTAGGACTTCATTCAGCGAACCGCTGAAATTCCTGGGCATATCGGTAAATGCCTGGCCGTAACTTCCCAGCACCTGTGCCTCAATCATAACCTCCCTGCCATGTAAAAGGGGGAAGTCCTGCCGGCTAGGACTGCCGATAGCCTGCTTCGCAGACAACGCCCCGATTGTTATTTTCACTGCTTCATTGCCCAGCCTGTGTTTCGTAACAATTTCCTGGAGTTTTTCTTTTAGTTCTTCAATTATAGGTTTTGTTGCCAATACTTACTCGCCTCCTCGGCATCTGTTATATAGCCGTACTTCTTAAATATTTCCTTACCTTCGGCTGAAGATGCGAAGTTGATGAATTCCCGTGCCAGACCACCATTCTGGCAGTAGGTGGTCACCGCTATCTGCATTTCGCCGATGCCCGTAAGCTGCTCGGGCTGTAGGAATATGACCTCGATATCGTCTGGTGTTTGGATCTGGTAGAAATTCCAGATTATCCCAGCATCAACCTGCCCCATAACCAATGCTGTCAAAAGGCTATCGGGCCTTATGGCTTCCGTTACGATATTATTGCCTATCTCCTCGGCCAATCCTGCCTTGCTGAATATCTGGGGAGCGTATTTCCCCAGCAACGTCATCTCCCCCCGAGTAACGCCAACCCTGATGCCGGGACTGGCGAGGTCGGCTAATGACATAATTTCTTTTGGGTTCCCTTTTTGCACAGCTATAACCGGTATCATATAGGCGATACTCTTGATTGACGCCGTGTCGACAGTATTCTTCGTCGTAGCCGTCTCCATGAAGCTTTGTTCCGGAGCTACATAAACATCACCGCTTCCAGAAACTACCATCTGGTTCAACACTTCCCCGCCGCCTCCATAGGTTATTTCAACAGCTACGCCGTGCATCTCTTCGAATTTTTGCCCTATCTCATCAAGGGCAGGCTTGGACCCGGCGGCGGCAAAAACTCTTAGTACACTCGCTGGCGATGAGCATGATGTGTTAAATCCCATAACCGGTGTCAGTAGCATGAGAAATACCAGAATAAGCGCCGTATGCCTTCTTGATAACATTATATTACCTATTCCCCTCTGAAATTTTTTTAAAAACAAGAATGGCGTATTCGTTCAAAGAGATACGCCATTGTGAAACAGACTTGAGCTAATGTCATCTCCTTTTCCAATTCGGGAAAACACCACCGTTTCCAGCGATGCCGTCGAGATTCTTATCTACCGGCTGCCGACCGTAGATTCCTCTTTAGGTACGGCAACTAAGGAGAACCTGTTTTATTGTATATAATTATTATATCGCTGTCAATATAACGTAAAATTTATGACGGTTATTATATCAAAAAAATTTTTTATCAACCCTCTTGACAAAATGGAAATCTATTGTATAATAATAACTAGATATATCTAGAAATTATTAGATATGTTTAACTTTACCGAAAGGCAATAAGGAGGAAAATATGTTTCGTGATAGATTCTTGGGTAGAGAACATTATTTCGGGAGCTCACGGCGTGAAAGCTCTTTTCAAAAGGGCGACCTCAAATACATACTTTTAGACCTGATAAAAGATAAGCCCCGACATGGTTACGAGATTATCCGTGAACTTGAAGAACAATCTTACGGCTTTTACAAGCCGAGCCCCGGCGTTATCTACCCCACCCTGCAGATGCTTGAGGAAATGGGATACGCCAGCTCTATCGAACAGGAAGGGAAAAAAATTTACTCAATCACGGAAGAAGGCCTGTCATTCCTGGTAAAAAAGAAAAATATCGCTAATGGAGTAAGGAGCCAGATAAAACACAAGTGGAGTTTTAAAAACATCGGCAGGATGGCTATGGTGATGAGAGAATACCACGCTTTAGAAAATTTACTTGGCAGAGGTTTCCGCAGTCTGGATGCTGATAAAACAGAGAGAATACGTCAGATTCTTTCTAGCGCCTATCAGGAAATTGAGGCGATACTGGAGGAATGAGTCAATCATGGCTAAGAAAGCTGGTTTAACAAGAAACGACATTATCATTGAATGTGATACTGAAACCATGGATTATTATTCTGTATGGAAACCGGTTGTCATTGGGGCGGGAAAAACGGAAGTGGAAGCCCTGGAAGACTTAAGAACAGCGGCGCATTTCAGTGTCGACAAACTGATTGACCTTAAATT
The DNA here is from genome assembly GCA_034432135.1 of Dehalococcoidales bacterium. Taxonomy (GTDB): domain Bacteria; phylum Chloroflexota; class Dehalococcoidia; order Dehalococcoidales; family RBG-16-60-22; genus RBG-13-51-18. Next base: position 40,404 of record DAOUCO010000107.1, read on the forward strand.
AAAAAATAAATAATGGAGGTTCAACATGACGGGTTATTTTAGAATTCTGGCGGCTATTCCTGGTTTTTTCTTAAGTGCTTTTTTCTTGATGCTTCTCTGGGGAGCTATTGCACCTGATTTCGGTATAGCTGCCATCAGCTATGTGAAATCAATGCTGATTACGATTACCCTCTGGCTGGCGGTAGCGCCTTTAGCAGTCAGCAAAGAACGTTTTCATAGATAAAATTTACTGTTGAGATATTACATCCGGCTCTTCTTATGCCCTGCTTGGTGTTGTTTATTATCATGGTCGTAACTCCCATCATGATGTTTATCATTTTGCCTTCATCTCTTAACTCGCCGCTTCTTTCTTTACTAAGCGGGTCCTGATGACCAGTAGAGGCAAGGTGATGGCTAATACAATAATAGAAATAATCTGTGCCTGATGTAGTCCAAACAGGAATGGCGTGCCGTCCCGGATAAAGTCGATGCCCAGGCGCCAAACCGAATATAATGACAGGTAGATAAGGAAGAGCGAACCATCGGGCTTCAAACGCTTACTTAACCCTAAAAGAATACCGAAGACGATAAGATTATAAATAATTTCATAAACTTGCGTGGGGTGAAGCCCCATTCCGCTTGAGAGAGCCTGCTGACTTGCCGTAAAGCCATCACTAAATAAATTCATATAGACTATCCCCCAGGGTAAATCCGTTTCAATACCATAACAGCATCCGTTTATGGTACAGCCTACCCGGCCAATGGCCTGGGCCAGGATAATGCCGGGAGCTATAACATCAGCCAGGTGACTAAAAGAGAATTTTTTACTGAACAAGCTGTATATCCAGATTCCCAAAGCTGCGCCTAACACAGCCCCCCAGATAGATAGTCCTTCACCACCGATTATTTGACCGGGATTATTGTAATAATATTCCCACTGGTCAATAACGTGAAGCAGTCGGGAAACAATAACGCCAGAAGGTATGCCGACGAGTGCGCCGTTGATAATCAGATTGTAAGAAAGACGGGGGTATTTTTTTACCGAAAGAAGCGCCCAGACGAGCAGTGTTATCACCGCCAGCGCCACCATAATGCTATACCAGCGGATGGGTAAAGACCCGATGTAAAAGGCTATCGGGCTTATATTTATATATATCATAATTACCTTAACTTATTCGTGGTCCATGCCCCAGGCTTCGAACACCTTTTTATACAGTTCTGGTTGCGGAAAATCCGGTCGCATCATCATCGTTTCATGGGCGAATCCGGATTCATTCCTCTCCATTCCCCTCAAATTCTCTACTAGGTTGGCTAGCCTGTCTTTAGGCACAGAAAACATCATCTCACCCGCCGTGGTCAGCGCCCGCGCATATTCACCGGGGTCAGGCAGGTTAATCCAGTATTCGTTGTGTAATATTACAGGGACAACGGCATTGGAGCAGGAAAACGGGAAAAAGTTAGATTTCACCAGCCCCCTATCTTCCATTTTCAGCGAGAGGAGAATAATCCGGAGCTGGTTGGTATCGCAATAGATAATGACGGCATCTGGTTCAAAATTAGCCCTTTTTAGCGGAGCGGTAAGAATGCCAATATATTTGCCATACTCGAAATATTCACCGGTTTTTTGGGCTCTTGCCACCGGGTCTTCAGGTCTGGGCACCAGACCGTAAGACAATACCGCACCGGGGCACCAGTTGTCCTCTTTCAGCATAGCGACGGCGGTTCTTTCCCGCCGCGACATGGCGAAAGCCTGGTACTGTGCTAGGTGATAACCGCGGTCTTTCTTCGGGCGGATGGCTCCCGCCGGGATATCTGCCTCCTTTTCCAGCATATTTACCGCAACCGGCGACGTCTGCAATCCTAATATATTCTCTAATTCTTCTCCTAAACGATTGAACTCTTTTATTGTTGGCATCAATACCCTCCAAGCCATTTATAACTATTTAGAACGAATCAGCTTAATAAGTTCTGAAACATTACCCTCGATTTCAGCCAGGTCTTGCTTATTGGGGCGGCCTCGTATATCCCCTAATCTCCCCTTCGTACTAAACTCCTCTCTCCCGTGAAATTCTCCGACGATATACCACTTCCCGGCAACTCTAAAGCCTAGATGCTCGAAGAACTGCTCCATATAATCGCCAGCCGGAGTCGCTTCTTTTATCCCGGTATGAGGACCGGAGTAGGTACAAAATACCACCGCCGTTTTTCCCGGTATTGTAGGAGCGCCGATCTTTATATCTCCGCGTTCCGAATGTAATTTCATCTTGTCTTTAATAAAGCGCTGTACCGGCTCCGGCGGCTGAAAAGAATAAGACGGCGCCCCGAGAAAAACTAAATCATAATCATATAGTTCCTCTGCCGCCGCATCGGCGATTCTCTTTACTACCGGGGTGATATTATACTTCTCCAGAGTTTTTTGAATGGTGGAAGCAACTTTTTCAGTATTACCACTAGCCGACCAGTAAAGAATCAGCGTTTTCAATTCGCGCTCGCCTTTAGATTGCGGCATAATTTCTCTTCTCTTTAAAACTTTTAGCTCCGTCCCCGGATTAATAAATTTCTTCCCCGGTTAGTATTATTATATCTTTGACCATCGGCATGAATTTTTTCAAAAAATCCTGGTATTCTTGTGTTTTAACAGCTTTTTGCTCGAATTCCTCCACACTTGTCATGTGCACGATACCCGCATATTTATAGGGAATTTCCGGTGCCGTGGCTGCCGCAATTTTCACCAGTTCGTATTTTTTTACAGCCGGCAGACTGTTAATGAGAGGCCCTTTTTCTTTAACAACGTATTCCTTGAATTTATCATCGGTCATATTCTCCGCCAGGTTGTACAGAATAATTCTTTTAGCCA
>DAOUCO010000108.1:0-3382 GCA_034432135.1 Dehalococcoidales bacterium
TACGGGAAAGGGTGGAGGAGTCCGGAAGCGACGGCACGGATATACAGGCTATCGTGCAGGGATATATTTCCATCACTCCGCTTTATACCAGCCTGCTGGATAAGCCGCCGCAGCGCCTGCTGAAAAAGCTTAGTGCAGAGCTAACTCATGAACTAAAGAAGGAATGATGCAACATTACATTGGCACAGACATTATAGAAATAGGGCGTATCCGCCGGGCCATCGAGCGCTGGGGCGACCGCTTTTTAAACCGTGTTTTTACTAAAAATGAATTGAAAATCTACGGGCACCGTGCGCACTCGCTGGCGGCGAGCTTCGCCAGCAAAGAGGCGGTGATGAAGCTACTGGGGACGGGGAATAAAGGGGTAGCGTGGCGGGAGATAGAGACGCTTTATCACCCCAGTGGCAAGCCACTTATAAAGCTCAACGGGCGGGCGAAAAAGCAGGCGGAGAAGCTGGGAATAAAAGAAATCGACGTGAGCCTTTCACACTCGCATGATAACGCTATCGCCACGGCAATAGGGTCGACATAGCTTCAACAATCAGCATCATTGTAAAGAATCCCGACTTTTACATGAGACTAAGATGGAGATTGCCACGCCTCCCGACTGCGGTCGGGATGGCTCGCAATGACAATTATTCTTAAGCCTCCCAGACAACCTCTCCGCCAATAATAGTCATCTCCACTTGAATATCTTTTATTTTTTCGGGGGGGACGCGGGCGGGGTCGTCGTTTAAGATAACGATATCCGCCAACTTGCCGGGGGAGAGTGAACCTTTGATTTTTTCTTCAAAAGAGGCATAAGCGGCGTTAATGGTATAAAGCTTGAGCGCCTGTTCTACCGTAATTCTTTCTTCTGATAAAAGCACCTGGCCCGACTCCGCTTTACGCGTTACGGCGGCGTAAATACCCACTAAAGGATTGACGGGCACGACCGGGGCATCAGAGCTAGCGGCGACCATCACACCCTTGTCCAGCGGCGATTTAATGAGGTAAAGCCAGAGCAACTGACTTTCCGCCACGGTCGCCAAATAACGTTCGCCGTTATAGTAAATAAAGGGGGGCTGGGTAACGATAACCAGACCCAGTTTTTTTACACGTTCCAGTAGAGCAGGGGGGCATTCGCTACAATGTTCGATGCGATGTCGTCTGCCTGCCACCGAAGAATGTTTATTGACATATTCAAGTGCGGTAACGGCGGCATTGACGGTATTTTCGTCGATAGCGTGGAAGGCAAGCTGAAAGCCCGCCTTATGGCATTCTAAAGCCAGTTTGTTCAACTCCGCTTGAGAAGGCTGGGTGTCAGGTATAACTTTTACCGCACCGAGCTGCATCAGGTTATCGCCGTAACCAGTCTTAAGTCCCATTTTCTTAAAGTCCCGCCAGTAAGGCAAACCCGCCATCATAATAATGCGACTATGAAGAGCATTTCGGAGCTTAAAATCACAAAGCGTCTCCCACCGTTTTAAGTCGTTGCTAACAGTCGCCTCCTGAAAGGAAGTGATGCCGTGCGAGAGGAAGTAATTATCTGCCAGAAACAAACCTTCTGCCAGTTCTTTATCGGAAAAAGGCGGCATTACTTCGCCGCGGATATAATCAAGCATATTTATGAGAATTCCATTGGGCTGGCCGGTCTCCAGGTCGCGCTCGATACGGGCACCGGGAGGTTCCGGCGTTTCAGCAGCGATGCCCGCCAGGGAAAGCGCCAGCGAATTCAGCACGCAGGCATGCAGGGAACGGTGGCTTAAAACGACGGGATGGGCGGGGGCAACCTCATCCAGGTCCTGGCGGGTGGGGTAGCGTTTTTCTTCAAGATAAAATTCATTAAAGTCGGTGCCGCTAATCCAGGTGCCGGGCGGGGTGGCTAAAGCTTTTTTTCGGACGGCTTCTTTAATGTCTTCGATAGAACGAACAGACGCCGGGGAAAGGTCGATGCTCATCAATTTTCTTATCAGGGAAAAAAGGTGGAGGTGGGCATCGTTAAAGCCAGGGACAACCGTCCTTCCCGCGCAGTCGATGACTTTGGTAGCCCTGCCGGTCAGCCTTTCTAATTCCGTATTATTACCGACGAAAAATATAGAGTCGTCAGAGATAGCCAAAAGCTCGGCGCGAGGGCGGCCGGCATCCATGGTAATAACGTTAGCGTTTTTCAGGATTAAATCGGTAGGCATTGTATTAGAACCTGCGACAATATAAACTATTAGTAAGTATACTACGGAAATATCGTCCGGCAAAAAGGAGAGCGCCATGGATGCGGAGTTACTGGTAAAAAAACTGTCCGACTGGATAAAAGAAAAAGTTCTGGCGGCCGGCTGTAAAGGCGTGGTGCTGGGGATGAGCGGGGGCGTCGATTCCTCGGTGGTGGCGGTATTGTGTATCAAGGCTTTCCCCAAGAATACACTGGCGTTGATGATGCCCTGCCATAGCGCCGACCTGGATAGAGTCCACGCTGAGAAAGTTGCCAGGCAGTTCTCCATACCGATGAAGACCGTGGTCCTGGATGATATATTCGATGAATACTTAAAAATACTGCCGGACTTTAAGCCGGATAAATCCTTAACGCAACTGGCGCAGGCGAATCTTAAAGCCCGTTTGAGGATGATAACGCTTTATTACGCCGCTAACCAGTTAAAATACCTAGTGATAGGCTCCGGCAACCGCAGCGAAATGACCGTGGGCTATTTTACCAAGCACGGCGATAGCGGCGTCGATATCCTGCCGCTGGGCAACCTGGTGAAAAAAGAGGTGAGGGAGCTGGCGCGGTTTTTAGAAATCCCGCAGGAAATAATCGATAAAGCGCCGTCGGCGGGGCTGTGGGCGGGGCAGACAGATGAAGGGGAAATGGGCTTTACCTATGAAGCGCTGGACAATTACATACTGACGGGCGAGGCGCCGGAGGAACTGAAAAAACGTATCGAGGGGATGAGGGCCGCCAGCACACATAAGTGCACGACGCCGCCGATACCACCGTTCTAAAGAACGGAAAAACCAAGTAACAAGAAACAATAACCAAACGATTTAAGATTCGTTTATTCGAATTTTTTTAATTCCAAACGAAGGGTAGCTGAATAGCTTCAGATATTCGTTTTTCGTTATATGTTAACTTAGCTTTATTTTCCCTGTTTTTTGTTTTTCGTTATTTTATTTATTAAGGTACACTGGGCAACATTCATCAAGCCAGCATTAGCAGTATAAAGGGCAAGGGAAAGAATTGTAAAGGGGATTTTGTCGTAAGAGAAGGGGGGAATTATAGATACCCACGCGCAAGCGCGTGGTTCTTTTACAGTTCAAGCTTCGCTTGACCTGAATCCTGGCGCTCCTGATATTCAACGTATTTAAGTACTTTCTCTCGTTCCACACCTACTGTGGATATAAAATACCC
>DAOUCO010000109.1:0-1730 GCA_034432135.1 Dehalococcoidales bacterium
TTCAGCGTATTTATGCGTTCCCGTATCAGCGGCACTACTTGTCTTACATAATTTACATCCAGAGGCCGCTTAATCCCAGAAGGTAAATACTTTTCCAGGAAAGGCAGAAGACTGTTCGTTAAGTCTTCGACAGGCAGACTGAGTATATAGAATACTTTCATCCAGTCCAGTTTTTCTTTGTTAAAGATGCCACCCGTTTTACTGATTCTCTCCAATGAAAAACTCTCGATAAGTTGACGGCGGTTCATTATCTCTGTTTTATCATCAAGCGACCAGCCGAGAAGAGCGAGAAAATTGATGATGGCATCCGGTAGGTAGCCGCCTTCTATATATTCAGAAATAGCTACATCGCCATGGCGCTTGCTTAATTTCTTACGGTCGTTGCCCAGGACATCCGGCAAATGGGCATACTGCGGTGGCTGATAACCAAAAGCTTTATACATCAGCATGTGGCGGGGCGTGCTGGACAGCCATTCTTCAGCCCTTAAAACATGGGTTATTTCCATGAGATGGTCATCCACAACATTAGCGAGATGATAGGTCGGGTAACCATCCGACTTCAGCATCACAAAGTCATCAATGTTTTTATTCTCAAAGGCCACATCCCCGTAAATAAGGTCGTGAAAACGGGTCTGCCCTTCCAGAGGCACTTTAAACCGCACCACCGGCTTGATGCCGGCAGCTTCCTTCGATGCTCTTTCTTCGGGAGTTATTTCCCGGCAGAGTCGGTCATAGCCGAGGTCTTGTTTTCGGGCAATTTGCTCTTCCCTCAATGCTTCAAGCCGCTCCGGCGAACAATAACAATAATAAGCATCTCCCTGTGCAACAAGCTGTCTGGCTGCGTTTTGATAAAGTTCTAGTCTCTGCGATTGATAATACGGACCGTATTTGCCACCGACTTCCGGGCCCTCGTCCCAGTCAATGCCGAGCCAATGCAGGCTTTGGATAAGGTCTTCTATCGCCCCTTCCACCTTGCGGTTTACATCAGTATCTTCAATACGGATAATAAACTTACCACCATGATGGCGGGCAAATAGCCAGTTGAAGAGAGCCGTACGGATGCCCCCCACATGCTGGAAACCGGTGGGGCTGGGGGCAAAGCGTACTCTAACAGATTCAACCATAGCTACTTTCCTTGGAGATGTATACGTAGTTATTCTACCATCCTACTACGATAAATTTCTATGCTGATATAACATGAGGGTTTCAAATAGATTATACCGTTTTAATGTTCTATTGGGATATAATGATAATAGGAGTTTAAAAAAGGAGACTTTTTCAGAACGGGGAGGAAACTATATGGTACAAGACACGCAGGATAAAGATACAATCGTGCCGGGGGAGGGGAAATCGGTTACGGTGGTGGTAAGCCGTGTAGTAAATCCGGGGCACGAGAACGAATATGAAGAGTGGGTAAAAAAGCTTTCCGAAGCCGCGAGGCAATCACCAGGCAACACCGGGGTTACCATCCTCGTTCCTCAACCCGGGAAGGGAGGACTGCACCACGTGGTAATGCGCTTCGCCGATGAGAAGTCCATGCATATCTGGGAAACTTCTTATATCCGGCAAAAACTTTCCAACGAGGCGGACGCATTTTCACGCAGGAGCCGGCAGGAGGCGACGGGACTGGAGACGTGGTTTTCCATACCGGAATGCCCGGAGCTGGAAGCGCCGCCGCCGTGGAAAATGGCGATTGTGACTTTTTTTGCGGTATTTGTGCTTTCGATAGC